>DATDGX010000067.1:0-18792 GCA_036521875.1 Binataceae bacterium (SeqCode) | reverse complement strand
AGGTTGCTCCGAAGGCGAATACCGCGTAAGTACTTGATTTCATTGAGCGGAGAGGTGGCCGAGTGGTCGAAGGCACCAGATTGCTAATCTGGCGTACTGGGTAACCGGTACCGAGGGTTCGAATCCCTCCCTCTCCGCCAGGAATTCTTCGCGCGAGCCGCTGAGTCCGCGCGGCGAATTCGCGCAAGCTACAACGGCCGCTTCATCTGGAACGACGGGCCCGAAAATTCTTCATCGAACATCGACGGAGCGGCCTGCCCCTGCGCCAGATTTCCGGCGGTCATTCCCGAGGTTACCGCGCCATCGACCACCATCGCCTGGCCGCTGACGAACTCCGAGTCGTCGCTGGCAAGGAACAGCGCCATCGCGGCGATGTCCTCGGGACGTCCCGCGCGCGGCCACGGCTGGAAGGCCGCGAAGAGTTGCGTCGCGGTCTGCTCGCCGCCTGGGATGCGGTTGTAGGTCAGCGGCGTCGCGATCAGGCCGGGGCAGATGCAGTTGACGCGAATCTTGTCCTTGGCCAATTCAATTGAAGCCGAGCGGGTCAGGCTGATGACGCCAGCCTTGGCCGCGCAGTACGCGTGAAGACCGGCCGCGCCGCGCAGTCCGGCGATCGAGGCGGTCGAAATGATCGAACCGCCACCCGCTTTGCGCATCTCGGGGGCCGCGTGCTTGATCCCAAGGAACACCGCGCGCAGCAGAATCGCGAAGCTGCGATCCCAGTTATCAGCCGTGGTCTTCTCGAGCGGGCCGACCGCGCCGCCCAGTCCCGCGTTGTTATAAATGACATCGAGGCGGCCGAATTCCTTCACCGCACGATCGACGGCGCCTTTGACGTCCTCTTCGCGCGCGACGTCGGCGAGTTGAAAGACCGCGCTGCCGCCGTTCTCCTTGCATTCGCGCACCACCGCATCGCCGCCCTCGCGATTGAGATCGGCGATTACGACCGCAGCGCCCTCGCCGGCGAACCTGATGGCGGTGCTGCGGCCGATTCCACTTGCCGCGCCGGTAATGACGGCAACTTTCTTATCCAGTCTACCCATGATGTTTCTCCACGTTGGTTTGAAGGCCCCGCTGCGCGCTGGGGGCCGCATCTCTCAATAGTCGCATAGCGGCGCGGTTGCCAAGGGCTGCGGCGTTCGAAGCGCCGTTGCGGGTTTAAACAGTCGGCAATATTCGATAAACTGCTGGTAGGCTTTTCTATCTGATTTGGAGATGTTCGCTGAATTGCGCATACGGCGGCGACATTCGCTACGTGATCGCTCTTGGAATTTGTCGTATCGGCGCCTGGCGCTGATTGCGGCGATCGCGGTAGCGGGTTGCTCTCCGTCCGCGCAAAACGCCTCGGTGCTGCCGCCTCAACCGGTCATTGTCGTCGCGCCGCGCGTGGTTCACTCATTTGAGAATGCGCCCGTCCCGTTCACCCTGAACGCGACCGAAGAATACGTGATCGAGCGCCGTACCGGCACGGTACTCTACGAGTATAACTCTGACGCGCGCGTTCAGCCGGGTAGTCTTGCCAAGCTGATGACGTTTTACCTCACCCTCGACGCGCTCAGCGATCAGCGAATCTCCAAGGACTCGCTAGTAACTATCGGCGCGGATGTAGCGGAGTTGGCCAACGATCCGACCTTGTCGCGGATGAGGCTCATGCTCGGCCAACAAGTCACTGTCCAGGACTTGCTATTCGGCATGATGGTGCATTCCGGATGCGACGCGGCGCAGGCGCTTGCGGACTATGTGGGTGGCAACAGCGCCAAGTTCGTCTCAATGATGAACGATCGGGCGCGCCGGCTCGGTATGAACAATACTAACTTCGCGAAGCCTAACGGATTACCGGTTCCCGGCGAATACACCACGGCGGCTGATATGACGACACTTGCGCGTGCGATCATCACGCAGCATCCGGAGGCATTCATCTATACTTCCCGGCGCTCCTTCAAGTTCAACAGGTACAACCAGACCAATACCAATCGATTACTATTGCTGGATGCGCGGGTGAATGGCCTCAAGACAGGTCACGTACGCGAAGCGGGATTTCATCTCGTCGCCTCGGCGGAGACGGGAAATCTGCAGGTCATTTCAGTAGTGCTCGGCGCGCCGAGCGATTCGAAGCGCATCTCGGAGAGTTACCGGCTGATTGATTGGACCTTCAACACCGTCACTACGGTCGCTCCGGATTGGCATTCCGCACTGCCTAGCTCGATACCAGTGCAAGGCGGCAATGTCGCTGCCGTTACGATCGCACCTGAACGCTCACCACTCTTCACCGTCGCCGCGAGTGATAGGCCCTACTTTCAATTTCGCGCCGATATCAGCCGCTCGGTTAGTGCTCCCGTCCAGAAGGGCCAAATTATAGGTAATCTAATTGTCTCGCGCGGTGACCAGAAAGAATCTATTCCGGTAGAAACTACCAGCACGGTCGACTCCGCCGCGACCAGCGCAGCGCATATCGATGAACCGGTTGCCAAAGTCCAGTAGATAGACGGCGGCGCGGCGGGCCTGAGCAAAGGTCGGCGCAGTTTTCAGCGATTACCGGTCTGAACATCTGAACTCCGGGTCTCCGTAAAATACCGGAATCGAGTTCATGCTTGCTCGTTTGAGTTCCTCCGGACCGAGGTCGTTGGGAGACCAGTGAAGCGGGTTCGGCAACACCGCGGCCAAGCGCGTCGCCTCGATCACGTTCAACTGCGATGCGTTCTTGCCGAAGTAGTGCCGCGCCGCAGCTTGCACACCGAAGAGCCCGGGCCCAAATTCCACGATATTGAGATACACCTCGAGCACGCGCCGCCGGGGCCAAAGCAGCGCGAGCTGCGGCGTGATCCAGAGCTCGGCAAGCTTGCGAATGAGGCTGCGGCCCGGCCATTCAAACAGGTTACGCGCGGTCTGCATGGTGATCGTGCTTGCCCCCGTGGGCCGTCCGCCCGAGGTCCATACATGGATCGCGAGATCCATCGATTGAAAATCGACTCCAACAAATTCGCCGCAGAATCGATTGTCCTCAGCAACGATGACGGCGCGGCGCATCTCGGGCGCGATCGCGCGAAGCGGGACCCATTGGCGTTGGATGCGATAGCCCTGCGCGGATCTGATCAGCATCAGCGGGGTCACCGGCGGGGCGACGAACCGACCGACAACGATCAGGAGCGTCGGCGCCAGGAGCAGAGTTGCGACGGCGCAAAGCGGAATCTTCGCGAGCCTTGGCAGCGATCGCCAGGAGCTTGCTAGCACAGTATCGCCAAATCTTCGCCACATTTGACCTTGCCCCGCCCGCGCAACCGTGAATCTACACTTTATTACTAATAAAGAGCAAACAGATAGTTTGCAAACACTACAGATTGATGGTACTCCCAACGAAAGGAGGAATTGATAAATGAGAGCGAGAGCAGAAAATCTGAAATTTCGCGTCACGTCTTTTCTTGGCGCGGCGGTGGCAGTGGTGGGTCTGTCGGTAACTTCCGCATTTGCGGCTCCGGCTGCGCCTTCGGCAGGTTTGTTCGAACTGAGGTCGACCTACGTGTGTACCGTCGATGCCACGCTCGGAGCGCCACCGGTGGAGAAATCTGCAAACAGTGCGAGCCTCACCACTACGGCAGTTGAGCAGGAGCCGGTGCATGAGTTGGCGCGCCTGCTGGTGCCCTTCAACGGCTCCAACATCACCGGGACCCTGTTTCATGAAGCGGCCGAGGGATGCACGGTCCCAGTGACGAATGGCCAGCTCACGCTGAACAGTAGCGGAATCGGCACGTTGAGCCTTACGCTCAACATTGGCGCGACCGTTGACGACCAAGGCGACCTGCCTTGTAGCGCGCTGTTTGGCGGACAGACCTCGCTCGTCGAGACCTTCCACGCCATCTCCGCGGAAACCGGGATTGGCCTGGTTGGCGAGGAGAGCTACTTCCCGATCGGCGGCGCGCCCGCGGCAATCGTTCCGGTTAGAGGCGCCTGCATCCGTCAGTAAGGCTTCTCTACCGAACGATAGTTCGTTGCCAAAGTTGATCTGCCGGCCGTCGGTTCTATGCGACGGCCGGCAGACCGCTATTCCGGGGCCCAGGCGGCGCGCGTAAAATCCTGTGCGTTGGTTCCGCGATCACCGAAGGCCCAAGACGCTTGATGCCATTTGCTAGCCGCTCTTTCTTTCGAAGACTGACGAGCGCGGAGCGATCGCGCACGGCGATTCTTGCGCTTGGTGCCGCGCTATTGGTCGGATGGATTCGGCTGCTGCCGCTGCGGCTCGCGCCACTCGACGACTATGCGCGGATGCTCTCGCCAGCGAGCGGCCGGTCATCGTCCTCGACCGCCGCTACGGGCGAGCAAGGCCGCGAAGCGCTCGCGGCCAGCCTCAAATCACAACTTCAGTATCGCGGCGGCGACAATCGGCTGCACGTCTTTCTGGGGGATGCAGACAGCTACTACTGGTTGCGAATGGCACGCAACCTGGTGCGCACCGGCACCGTCTGCGATGCGATCGTCGATGGCCGCTGCTGGGACTCGATGGCCAAGGCGCCGCTTGGACGGCCGAACCTCTTGCCGCACTCGCTGCATGTCTATGCGATAGCGGGCCTGCATCGTCTGTTGAACCTATTCGTGCCGGGCTATCCATTGGCCGCCAGTTCTTTTCTGGTACCAGTCCTGATCGGCGTGCTGGGAGTTTTCCCCGCGTTCGCGATCGGCACTCGCTTCGGCGGTGCGCTCGGCGGATTCGCTGCCGCGACTATCATCGGACTGAATCCGCTCTTTCTCAGGCGCAGCATCGGCAGCGACAACGACGTGTGGAACGTAGTACTGCCGCTGTTCATATTGTGGGCGGTGATCAAAGCGCTCGAAGCCGAGCGCAGGGCCACGCAGATTTCCTACGCCTTGCTCGCCGCAATCCTCGTAGGGCTGCATGCCGGCGTATGGTCGGGATGGATATTCACTTACTATCTCGTTTTGCTCGGCCTTGTAGCTACTATCATTCTAAAGGTGGCATACTCACTTCGTTGGCATCGCTCGCGCTCGCTTGACGGATCGGGAGTACGACGCGCCGCTATTGTCGCCGGCACATTCTGTTTCGCCGGAATTCTTGCAGTGGCTGCGATCACTGGCTCTGTCTCTTCGCTGGCATCCAATCCTCTCAACAAATTGCCCGTGTCCGCCGGCGGCGATGCCAGTCGAGACGGAACCGCAATGTCGTTGTGGCCGACTATCTTCACGAACAACCCGTCAACCAACATTGAAGAGATGAAATCGCTCGGCACCGCGGGAATTGCCGAAGCACTAGGAGGCCGAATTTATTTCCTGATCGGAGTTCTCGGTGTGCTGGTCATCGTGCTTCCACGAAGCGGATGGGAGCGGTGGAGTTTCCTTGTGTTCGGCACAGGAGCAGTGCTCGATACGCTCGTCGTGACGGTTGTGCATGCGCGACCCATCGTTACTTTAGTCGTCATAGCGATCCCCGTGGCAGCGGCAGTCGTTTTGAGCTTTTTCCGCGAGGCGTCTGGAGCCAGCCGCTGGCGCGGATTCGAGATGACCGTTGCGCTGTGGTTCTTCGCGGGAATGTTCCTAGCGGCCCACGGCTCGCGATTCGTCATGATCCTGGTGCCTGCGTTCGGCTTCGCATTCGCGGCGTCACTGGGCGCGGCGGAGCGAGCATTCGCGGCTTTGAAGGCGTGGCTGAAGCCTTCGCACGCGATGCTGGCGAAGTGCGTGGCGCCCGTCGCGCTGGCCGCGTTCATCACGATAGTGGCGTATCCAATTCGTGACGGATATGCAGAGGCGCACGCATACCTTCCCGCGATGAACGTCGCCTGGTGGGCCGCTCTCTCGCACATCCAGGAGCGATCGCCGTCGGACGCGATCGTCGTGACCTGGTGGGACTATGGCTATTGGACTGAGTATTTAGCCGATCGCCGCGTGCTTGCCGACGGAGGTTCTCTTCGCAGTCACATTCCGTACTGGATGGGTAAGTCGCTGCTGGCTCCGACCGAGGAACAATCGGTTGGACTGCTGAGGATGCTCGAGTGCGGTTCCGGTGCGACGCCGGAGAGCGCCGGCGCCAGTCATAGTGGTGCTTTCGGTAAGTTGCGCGGGCACGGCCTTGGTGACCTCGCGGCCGACGATACTGTGATGGCGCTTGCGAGCCTCGATCGGCGTGACGCCCGCGCTTACCTGTTGCGACTGGGCCTGAACGAATCGGCGGCCGACGACGTGCTCGCCTCGACGCATTGCCTGCCGCCGCCCTCGTACCTCGTGCTTACCACGACGATGAACGACATGCCGGCCTGGCGCTACGCGGGAAATTGGGATCGGCGAAGGGCGCTTGTCGCGCGGGCGCGGGAGCACATCGTCGGCGCGGCGCCTTCGGCAGACCTGGCACGGCAGCTCGGATACAGCCAGGAGGCGGCTCGCGATCTGTTCGAAAAGGCGCGCACGCTTTCGTCGCCGGACGAGATTCAGAACTTCATCGCCCCATCCGACGGATACCTGTCGAACCGATGGCTTCCCTGCTTCTCCTCGAGCGGAGTTGAGGCCGAGTTGGATTGCCCTATGGAAGAACTGCGCGGGGTATCACTGTCGCCGACGTTGACCTTGCAAGCGATCGTCGTCCATCCGGGCGATCCTGCGCGTGCCAGGCTGCGGATTCGTTCCGATCGAGCCGATCTTGGCGCATCGCACACGGACGACATTGCACCGGCAGCGGCGATTGTCGCGAAAGGAGGCCGTCTCGATGAGGTGTCAGACGCAAGTTCCGGATCTCGCGACCTGGCCGTACTGGTCGACGCGGACAGAAACCGCGTGTTGGCCGGTCCCCGCTATCTGATTCGTTCAACGTTTACGCGACTGATGTTTCTGAACGGAGAGTATTCAAAGTACTTCGAGAAGGTCGACGATCAGCGCGGATATGGCGGCGAGCGAGTAACAACCTGGCGCATCAATTGGACCGGTCACGATACGACGTCGGCTTCGTGGGCGCTGCGGCGCAGCAGTACCGCCGACAGCACCGCGATCGCGACTCCGAGCAGGAACAGAACCGCCACTAGCCAAAGATAGGTTTCGATCTCGGTTCCAATCACCGCCGCCAGCGCGAGAAACGCGCTGATCCAATAGAAGCTGCGGTCAAAATGGATGCCCGCCAGAAAACAGGTGACCGCGAGCAGCAAGATGATCGTGAGCGCCACCGCGTCGGTCGACATCTGTCCGCGTGCATGCTGCATGAACAGGATCTTAACGGCGACGATCGGTCCTATCCAGTGGAGCGCCTGGCGCAGCAGGATTCGCCATAGCGGAATCACGTACTCGCGTCGGGCGGCCAACTCATGCGCGAGGCATGCGACGCCGAAGATCGGAAACATCGCGCACCAGTAGTAGCGCGCCTTCTCGCTGGAATAGTTCGACAGGAAGAGTCCAATCATCACCATCACGCCCAGCACCGCGACGATCAGGAGTCGGCGCACCAGCATCGATTCGAGCCGGTCGCCCCATGCCGTCAGCCGCTCCACCGTGGTCAGCGACTTGAGAGGCCGCGGCGGCAGAGGCGCGCCAGCAGTCTGCGGAGGTCCCAAGGGACGCTGCGAGTCCGCTGACGCTGGCTCTTCTATCGACGCGGAATGTTCCGGAGTTTCCACTTTGGGTCCTGATTCAGACTCGCACCAACGCCCGGTGATCTGCAACGCGCAGATTTCGCGCCGCGATTTCCGCAACCGCGCATCGCCGGTCGACTGACTACTTCCAGTCGATGCCCTCGTGGGTGATTTCCAGAGTCTCGATAGCTATATCGTTGCCCTTGGCGTTCAAGGGCGGCCCTTCCCACTTCGAGGGCCAGCCGTTTCGAAAACTCCACTGCGCGACGGCGTTACGAGCGCGATCGAGGAGCGTGATGGTGCCGTTTGTGCGCGCGGGTTGTCCGTTCACGGTCTGCGTCCACCAATTCCAAAGGTTCTTGTCCTGGGTAAGCCCGCGAACCAGTGTGATCGACGGGTAGCGGATCAATCCCGGAAGTTTGCGAACGGTGTTGGCATCGCCGCCCTCGCGATACTCGATAACGCTTGCCTCGCCTGAGAGCCCGCGGCATTCCGCGAATCCAGCTTTGGTCACACCATCGATCTCGACGAGGAAATTAAAAGCACCGTAGGGGTCGACTGGTGTCGGCGTGCCTGGCATCGGATAACCTCATTTCGGTCATTTGCGAATATAACCTAGATCCGAAAACACCCGGAGGTCATGCCGTATGACCTCCTTGAAGCGGTGCCCCTCACGGTCGGCGTAAGTGACAGTGATCGCGAACCGCGTCGGTTCGCGGCGCTTGAGATAGACGGCCACCGGATCGATGAACTGGGAAAATTCCTTGCCGGGCGGGAGAAACTCGAGACGTCCGAACAGGCGCATCTCTGAGATCCGTTTGCGGCCTTCGAGACCGCGAATCGGCTTGTCGAAGCGCGTCGTCACCCGGTACGCGCTGCGCATCCCGATATTTTTCAGGATGACGAAGAGCATGCCGTCGCTCGAGGCAAAGTCGACGATAACCTCGGGACGACGCGCGGGGTCAACGCTGTCTGTGGATCGCGGCGGCATCGGGCCTTTTCTAGTCGCTCGAATGATGGCATGCAACCTAGGCCGCCATCCTGACTCCGGAATCAAATCCCGGCGTCGCGAGTCTCGGAGCAGTGAGACATCGCAAGGTCGCGGCACGCGCCGGGCCTGATGCGCTCGGGCGGAATCGGCCGTGCTTGTAGCTGTCCGGCGGGATAGCTACGTTCGCGCGATGGCGGTATGACTTCAAGGTCGCAGCTATGGCAGGGAAGATCGGCCGCCAGCCACGCGGCAGCGCCATGAAAACTGATCAGGTGAACAGCGAAGCAAAGAGGCCCGCTCGAGTCGAGGTCTGGATCGGCGCCGCAGTCGCCGCGTTGCTCGCGTTCGGTTGCCTGCTGATTCTTCGCCCGTTTATCTCCGCGGCGCTGTGGGCTCTGATTTTGTGCTTCACGACATGGCCGCTGTTCCAGCGGCTGGAAAGCGTCGGCGGCGGACGACGAACTCTGGCCGCGTCAATCGCGACCCTGGTGCTCGCCGCGTTCGTCGTAGCTCCGGTCGCGATTCTGGTCGCGTCGCTATCGCGCAACGTGACCGAGGTCATCGCCGCCAGCCAGCGACTGATTCACGAAGGTCCGCCTCCGCTGCCCTCCTGGGTCGCGAGCATTCCGGTGGTCGGAAGTCATATTTCCGCTTATTGGACCGACATCAACGAGAGCAGCTCCGCTCGTCTAGCGGAAATCGCCAAGCTGCTGCCCTCGGCGGAGAAGTTCGTGCTCGGAAGCGGGCGCGCATTAGTCCAGGGGATTTTTCAGATAGCCCTGAGCCTGCTGCTGGTGTTCTTTTTTTATCGCGACGGACAAACAGTCGCGCAACGGCTGGCCGCCACCATCAATCGCATCGGGGGCGATGAAGGAAGTCACCTTCTCGACGTCGCGGGCTCTACGATGCGGGCGGTGGTCTACGGCATCCTCGGGACCGCGCTTGTGCAAGGAGTGCTCGCCGCGATCGGATTCATGATCGCTGGAGTTCCGGGCGCAGTGCTTCTCGGCTTCCTCACCTTCGTGTTGTCGCCGTTTCCCGGTGGCCCGATACTCGTCGCGCTACCGGCAGCATTCTGGTTGTACCGCGAGGACTCACTTGGCTGGGCGATCTTCATGGTGGTGTGGGGAGTGATGGTCGGCAGCATTGACAGCCTGTTGAGGCCCGTGCTGATCAGCCGCGCCGGCGGTACGACTCCTCTGATCCTGGTGATGCTCGGAGTGTTAGGCGGTGCGATGGCGTTTGGTCTTATCGGGCTATTCCTGGGACCTACTTTGCTCGCGGTCGGCTACAGTCTGTTCGAAGCGTGGAGCAGCACGCGGCCGCAATCAGAACATTGACATCTTCAGTTCGCGCGGATTCCGACTACGACGCCTGAGACTCAGTTCCGTATTGAGCGGCACGACGTGGATGCAAAGGTGTGATGAAAGAGACCGAGGTAACAAAATAGATCGCGAATGCGGCGTCGACGTTCACCCAGCGGCGGCTATGCCAATAAGATATGAGACTACCCCTACGAACGATTTCGCGATGATGTGCGGGGCCTCACTGTTCGCCAATTCGGGCTTGATCAGATTACGGACGATGTAGGCGTGAAGAGCGATGAACGCCAACGTGTTGAGCGCCATCACCGCGCCGAACAAGCTCACCGCCAGCGGATTGCCCGGGTATTGCCCCATCAACGCGGTCGGAAATGGAATGAACGACTGCAACATCAGAAAGATGGAGTTTATCCAAACCATCCCGTAGCCGGCATGCCGGGCAAGCCCCAGGATGTGATGATGGTTCAGCCAGCACTTGCAGACGATGATGAAGCTGATAAACCAGCTCAGAAGTTTCGGCAACAAGGCCTGCAGATGATGACCAAGCTCGCTCACGCTGCGCATATCGCGCATTGCCGGGACGGTCAAATCGAGCACCAGCAGCGTGACGACGATCGCGAAGACCCCGTCACTGAACGACTCGATCCGGTTAAGGTGCAACTCGCCTTGCTTGAACCGATTCAATGGACGCATGAAGTCAGACCCCGATCATCGATGACGCGGAGGAAATTTTTGATTCCATGACTCTCATCATATTGGTTTTGGCCGCAGGTCTCGAAGTCGGCGGCGACGCTCTGGTGCGAATGGGATTGCAAGGACAGTCCTATTTAATTGCCGCGGGAGCAGTCACCCTCCTTACCTACGGGGTGTTGGTGAACAAGAGTGGCCTGGATTTCAACCGCCTGATGGGAGTCTATATCGCCGTCTTTTTCGTCGTGTCCCAGGTAATCTCCTTCGTGCTTTTCAAGCAGATTCCCGACGATAGAATCATCTTTGGCGGAGGATTCATTGTCGCAGGTGGGTTAGTGATCCTGCTGATGACCTGACAGGCGCTGATCGAGGGACTCCAGGATCAAAGGATAGGGAGCTCGCGGCGATTGCGGTCGAGCGGAAACGCTTCATCGATCATCGCGACCTCGTGTCTGCTGAGCTGAAGGTTTCCAGCGCCGGCATTTTCGGCCACATGATCCAAACTGGAGGCTTTAGGTATCGCAAAGAGCGAGGGCCGCCGCACCAGGAATCGCAGCGCTACCTGGCGAGAAGTTGCATGGTGCGCGGCGGCGATTTCGCCCAGCACACGGCCTCCGCTGGTGCGCGGGCCCGGAAAGGAGCCGGCATGACCGAACGGGCTGTAGCCGACGACGGCGACGCCGTGCTTCTCGCACCATGGGATCACCGCGTGCTCGATCGAGCGCTCCTTCAGATGGTAGAGCACCTGGTTGCAGGCGAGACGGCCGTCGCCGGCGATCGCGTGAGCCTCCTCAAGGTCGGATACATCAAAGTTGCTAACCCCCCACGAGAGGATCTTTCCCGCACGCTGAAGCTGCTCGAATGCCGCGATTGTGTCTTGCAGCGGACACGCGCCGCGCCAGTGCAACAGATAGCAGTCGAGCCTGTCGGTCCCGAGACGAGCGAGCGACTTCTCGCAGGCTGCCACCGTTCCGCTCCTGGAAGCATTGTGAGGAAGGACCTTGGAGACCAGGAAGACCTGATCACGCCGCCCCACTATCGCTTCCCCGATTATTTCCTCAGCTTCGCCTGATCCGTACATCTCCGCAGTGTCGATATGCGACATGCCGAGAGCGAGGCCATGCTGCAATGCGGCGATCGCTTTGGCGCGGTCGGCCCTCTCGAGGTACCAGGTCCCTTGACCGATCGCAGCGACCTCGCGGTTGGTGGAACCGAATTGGCGACGTTCCATATCTGTCTCGTCTTCTATTTCGCCGCGGCGGCGATAGCCTCCATCAAGGTCTCGAGATCATAGGAACCATCGTGGCGCGCGCCGTTGATGAAAAAAGTGGGCGTCCCGTTCACGCCACTGCGGACTCCACTGAGAAAATCCTCGCGGATGCGCTCCTGGTAGGCATGGGTGAGAAGGGCGCGGCGAATTACCGCCGGAGCGACGCCGAGCGAAGTTGCGTATTCGGCCAAATTTGGGTCGTCGAGCGCATCCTGATTCGCGTAAAGGAGATCGTGCATCTCCCAGAACTTGTCGATCGCACCGGCCGCCTCGGCGACCTCCGCCGCGTGCTCGGCGTGCGGATGTATCTCCGTCAGCGGAAAATTGCGAAATACAAAACGCAGCCCGTCGCCGAGTTGGCGCCGGAGTTTGTCGACCACCACGTTCGCCTGCCCGCAATAGGGGCATTCGTAGTCGCCGTATTCCACCAAGGTCACAGGAGCGCCCGTCGGCCCGCGAAAATGGTCACGCTCGCTCACTGGTAGAGTCAGTCGCGCGCCGAAATGCGATTGAGAACGCGCTGTCATGTGA
This sequence comes from Binataceae bacterium (SeqCode), assembly GCA_036521875.1. GTDB lineage: Bacteria > Desulfobacterota > Binatia > Binatales > Binataceae > DATDGX01. The sequence continues at coordinate 6,426 of DATDGX010000067.1, read as the reverse complement.
TGTCCTCCCGGCGGGTTGTCATGCCACGTCCTTCGGTCCTGGCGCGAGGCCTTCAAGAGCAGTGAGGATGCCGTCAGCACCGGGATTAACGCCGATTGGAGACACATAGCTCCAGACGATAGTTCCCTCGGCGTTGATTACGAATAGCGCGCGCTCACAGATGCCGTCCTGTTGCCGGTAAACGCCATAGGTGCGCGCGACGCCGCCCTTCGGCTCGAAGTCCGCCAGCAGAGGAAAGTGCAACCGGCGTTCTTTGGCGAACGCATTGTGGCACCAGCTACCATCGACCGAGATGCCGATGAGCTCCGCACGGTGGCGGCGAAACTCCGGCAAAATCTCATTGTAAAGCGTCATCTGGTCTCCGCACACCGGACTCCAGTCCGCGGGGTAGAACGCGAGGATGACTGGAGCGCCGCGAAAGTCACTCAATGATACCAGTTGGTCGGGCGTACTGTGCAGCTTGAAGTCTGGTGCAGCGGTCCCAGCTTCGAGCGCCACAGCACGATTCCTGGTTTTCTGCTCGGTCGTCTCGGGAGTCATAGAAAATACCTCTTCATCTCGGAGTCCGTTGTTCCTCGTTGCGAAGTCGATAGCGGGCGCTTTTGGCGCCAGCCGGGATTCATCGAAATTGAGCTTGCGCTTCCAGCCAACCTCGTCTGGCTCGTCATTCTACGCTCTCAGCACTTCTAATGCTCGGAATTCAAGGGTCCGCAAAGTTCCGCGAGGAACGAGTCAGGTGCTGCTAGACTTGCCCGGAATCCTGCAGTACAGGACCTGAAAAACTCGCGGCACGAGGCGAGGCAATGTCGACTCTGCTCGTCAGAAACGCTGAGGTGTTGAGCGCGCACCCCCGAGGCCACCAGGTACAGCACGCTTATAGGCCTGGCGGAACTGGCGATGACCGGTTGTACCACGGTGTTCGACCATTCGTATGTATTTCAAAATGGCTGCCGGGTCGACGACCAGATCGCTGCAGCAAAAGAAATCGACGTGCGCTTTCATGCTTGCCGCGGTTCAATGTCGCTTGGTCAATCCAGGGGCGGATTGCCGCCGGACGATTGTGTCGAGGAGGAAGATGCGATCATGAGGGATTCACGCCGCGCGATCGAGACCTACCGCGACTCGTCGCATGGCGCGATGACCCGCATGACGCTGGGGCCCTGTTCGCCCTTTTCGGTAACGCCCGCGCTGCTGAAAGATACCGCTCAACTGGCGCGCGCCTACGGGGTACGGTTGCACACTCATCTGTGCGAAACGTCCAACGAGGAGCATTTCATTCTGAGCCGCTTTCAGCAGCGGCCGGTCGATTGGATGGAGGGGTTCGGTTGCCTTGGCAATGACGTCTGGTTTGCCCACACGGTCCATGTCGACGACGAAGAGATCGCCGAGTTCGCCAAGTCCGGGGTTGGAGTGGCCCATGTCCGAGCTCCAACATGCGGCCGGCCCCGGGCATTGCACCGGTCAAAAAATACCTCGATGCAGGAATCAAAGTGGGGCTCGGTGTGGATGGTTCCGCTAGCAACGACAGTTCCAACATGATGTTGGAGGCGCGGCAAGCCTTTTTGCTGGCGCGCCTGAGAAATGGGGCTCCTGCCGCCCGAAGGGCCGAGGAAGTATCGCCTGCTTTCGCAGTCGCATCCGGCGCGCGCCGTCGAGTGGATGACGGCGCGTGAAGTGATCGAAATCGGTACCCGCGGCGGCGCGGTAGTGCTGGGCAGGCTCGAAGACATTGGCTCCTTGGAAGTCGGCAAGTGCGCTGACTTCTTCAGCAACGATCTGCACACGGTGGATTTTGCTCTGCACGATCCGGTGGCGGCAGTTGTATTCTGCGGCCGCAGAAGGCCGGCCACACGGTGACAAATGGCAAGGTTGTGGTGGAAGACGGGCGGGTAGCCACTGTGGATGCAGGCCGATCGTCGAACGGCACAACCGCTTTGCATTGATGCTCGCCGTAGGGAAATGAGCGCTTCCGTTCCAGCTGCTAGCGGGTCGCCGCGATCGTTACCCATTCGGTGGAGCCGCGGGTGGAAGCGGAATTTTCTAGTTGGCAGACCCGGCTTGCCGGAATTATTGGTTTGGGCTCTCCGGCACTTGTTTCCGCGGTCCCTGAATCGAGCGGAATTGCCATCGCATATGCAGCGGAAGAGGAGACGTGACTAATGACTGTTTGTGAGCGAGTGTGGTGGAGGTTAATGCTTGCCTTGCCATGGGGCGAGACAATCCTGGCTAGCGTGGGATATTGCGCGGCTCCATCGGTCGATCAAATCAAGGTCGAAGTCTTGTACCAGCCCAACCCTTGATCGCGAGCAACCGCGCCTATTGTATGAGCTGCAACTGACCAACTTCGATTACCGCCCATAACGCTGAATTTCCTGCAAGTCTCCGGACGCCCGGGCGACTCGATGACCTCTTATCTGCTCAGCGGCGCCACGCTGCCTTCGATGGTCGAACCGATCGGGAGCCGGGCGGAAAACCCTCGGGAGATCGCGCCCGGCGGTGTGGCGTTAATATACGTGTGGTTGCGAATCGATTCGGGTTCCCAACTGGGTGGCGATCAATGGACCTTCCATCACGTCCAGCCATCGCTGCGCTCCGATCATCATCAGGGGGCGGCTATTCTTTGCCCAGCTACGCAGTTGACCTCACCCGGATCGGCCCTGACGGCAAAAACTTCACCGATGACCCGATGGGAACCTGCCCGATAGCGGCTGATGCTATTCGAAACTACGGATTTTGGAATTATTCCGGACCAGATGCTGGGCAACTCAGCCACGTGGTTTCCGATCGATCCCTAGGGATGGTTTTTTCCGCAAATATTGCTTCCTGAGTACCGAATTCATGACGGTGCCACCCGCAAAGCGATGCTTGACCAAGCCGCCAAGGCGGGGGCCAAAGTGATGATGCCGCCGCTGGCGCCCTACCATACTCATCAACGGCCGCGGCCAACCGGCAAGGCCTACAGAGAGGGAGCCTCTACTATCGACTCAAGCCGCCGCTAGTGACGTCCGCGAAGCCATAGCTCTCCGGCCGTCATGAGCCCGATTGATGGCATAAACACAACGGCTGTGGAATGGTTCGACGTGATCGCGAGATCTTGCGAATGCTCTCGCTGCGTGTCAAGAACCGTATCTCCACCGCTTCCTCCACCACCGACATGAGACCCTCCCTTGCGGAGTACCACGCGCTGTGTGGCTAGAACATTCGATCGGCGACCCGGATCAGTTTTGTACCGGCGACTACATCCACCTGCTCGCGGCTCCAAAATGAAGTTTGTCATCAGTAAAATACTGCGCGTGAGCGATGCCAAGGAATCGGCCGCAAAAGTAGGGGCTTGCGCTCTGCGAGCCAGTCTATTACCGATCGGCAGAGGGGGACTCCGATGCGGCTGACTCTTCTCGCAGTGACGATCGTCGCGCTCGCCGGATGCTCCGGCGTTCGGCAAGACGTGGCCCATATCCAGCAAGAGCAGGATGCGCTCAGCGCGGCGATCAAAAAAATCAAGGTCGTCTCCGGCCCCAACGTCAAGGGCAACCCGCCCTACACGACGCTGGGACGTGCGGAGGGCTATTGCTTCAACATCCCGAATTCCACCGGAGGCCAAGTTGTCCACGGCGACAGTCTCAAAGCTGCCGCCTATCGCGAGTATGGCAACCAAGTTGATGCGATCGTGAAGACCAGCATCTGGTTCGTCCCTGACGACGGTTCCGACGTGTATGAGCCGTACACCGAAAATGGATACTTTGAATGCGGCGGCTCGGCCGTGCACTTCACCGGCGCATCAGCGCCGGCCGTTGCGCCGGCTCAGCCGCCCGCCAGTTGATCGGAAACTCTACTCAACCACAGTCTAGGAGAGATCAAATTGGCACTAATCCTGGCCGGGTCGGGAATCGAGGAAGTAAGGGCGCATCGCGGATGGTTTCTCGTTTTGGGAGTGGCGCTGATCATCATCGGCACCATCGCGATAGGTATGGCCGAATTCATGACCTTGTTTTCCGTGATATTCATCGGATGGCTATTGATCTTCGGCGGACTGTTCGAGGTAGTCCACGGATTCGCGCGAAGGCGCTGGGACGGGTTCTTCATTAATCTCATGGGCGGAGTGCTATACGCAGTGACCGGCATCCTGATGGTCACGCATCCGGGCGTAGCTGCCATCACACTGACCCTGTTAATCGCGATGCTGTTGATTGTCGCCGGCTGCTTTAGACTCTTCGTCGCCCTTTCGACTCCGATACTTCATCGTGGATGGCTGGTCCTGAACGGCTTGATATCGCTGTTGCTCGGATTTTGTATCTGGAATTCATGGCCGAGTTCAGGGCTATGGGTCATCGGACTGTTCATCGGCATCGACATGATTTTCGACGGATGGACTGAAGTGATCCTTGCGTTGAGCATTCCCAAAGTCGCACCGGTGCAAACCGCAGCAGCCTAGCCCGGACTAAAGCTCGAGCTGTCGAAGGATCTGATGCGCAGCGCGGGCAGAAGTCCTCGCGTTGCCAGAGCCTGTCGAGAGACTCTCCTGGCTAACGGCTTCGCTCGGCCTGTTCGCTTGGCAGCGCGGTCTCCGCGACCCGCGCCGCTATCATCGGCTCGGAAGCACCGACCACCTTGTACAGCACCGAAGCGATCGCCGCGCCAATGAGCGGAGCCAAGATGAATAGCCAGAGCTGGCTCAGAGCCCATCCGCCGACGAACACCGCCGGTCCAATACTACGGGCCGGATTGACCGAGGTGTTAGTCACCGGAATTCCAACCAGGTGGATCAGGACGAGCACGATTCCGATCGGAATCCCCGCAAAGCCCACCGGCGCCTTGATATCTGTCGATCCCAGCACGGTGAATACGAGGAAAAACGTCAACACCACTTCGGCAACAAATGCCGCCGTCAGGTTGTAGCCGCCCGGAGAATGCGCCCCGTACCCGTTGGCGGCGAACCCCGCAATTGAGGGATCGTAGCCGGTGCTGGTCCCTCCGGCGATGATCAAGAGAACGCCGGCCGCTACTATCGCGCCGACTATCTGCGCGACGACGTATCCGGGAACATGCTTCGCCTCGAACTTACCGCTGAGAAGCAACCCGAACGTCACGGCAGGATTGATATGGCATCCGGAGATTGGGCCGATCGCGTACGCCATCACCAGCAGTGAAAATCCGAAGGCAAACGCCACGCCGGCAAAGCCGATGTGGCTGCCCGCGAGGACCGCGGCGCCGCAGCCGCCGAATACGAGTACGAAGGTACCTATCAATTCTGCAGCATATCTTTTCATAGCCGCCTTCTCCTTTGACGGAATTAGGAGCGTCGCGATCGCTTTTCCACGCAATTCCTTATCACCTTGCCACTCAAGCGACGAGGCGGCCTTGCCGAATAAAAAGCGAACGAGCGATGAAGTCTTTCCGATGGCTATCGTTGAGCAACGATCCCAGGTGTCAGGTCCGCATCATTGGGCGGGCTGCCAGCTCGCGTCGGGATCGTAGCTATCTATGGCGCTAGCAAGCTCGCCAGTCTGGGGTCCCAGATCTTTCTGCAGTACGTCGCCGTCTGCGTTTGCGAGGAAGGTCATCACGCCCGACGATCGGTAACTCGCCGGATATGCGAGCACCGCGAAACCGCCTGTCATTTTGTTATCCGCTACGTAGTCCTTGGCGCCGCCGGGTACGTCTTTGCCCTGCTTGGTCAGGATCCTGAAGTAGTAACCACGTACCGGTATCGGCTTACCCTCAGCGCCGGCGCGATATCCTTCCAGTGACGCCTGCGCGACCAGCGGCCCGATAGGGCTCTGCGGCTCGCTTGCGGACGTCTTCCAGTACAGACCGTTCTGCTTGCCGCCAGTACTCATGATCCTTTGCGCGTACTCCTGGGCGACTCCTTGATCATGCGACTGGCCGTAATATTCGTGCTGTCCCGCGACGATTGCGTCCAGCGTACGTATCGCGCTTCGCTCATTCTGGCCGATCCGCCGGTAGACCAGTTCCTTAGCTCCTTCCGACGCATCGAAGTACCAACCTGAGGAATTTTTCTTGAGCGGAATAGGAAGCGGCCAGTTTTCCGCACCTACCACCAGGAACAACTCATCATTGGGCCCGTGGCTGAAGCGATGCATCAGATCATAGTCTTTAAGAAAATTCTGTACTGAGTTTTTATCCGCCACCGGATCGCCCGAAGAGAGCAAGCCCTGCGATTCGTTGCCGAAGATCGCCAGGAGCTGCGGCCGGTCGTCCTTGCGCAGCGCATCGGCCATCGCGTGCGCCGCATCGTCAGGCGAGCTGAATGTCTGTGGCTGTTCTGCGGCTGCCGCGGGACTCTGAAAGGCCGCCGCTCCCAGGGCTATAGTTATAATGATTGAGCTTGCGCCGATGCGAAGCGCGATTCTTCGTAGCGATTGCACGATAGTTTTATCCTTCTCCTGCTCCATCCCGGGTTGTTTC
>DATDGX010000066.1:0-53972 GCA_036521875.1 Binataceae bacterium (SeqCode) | reverse complement strand
CTATGGGCTTCGCCTGCGCGCGGCGGGCGAGCGGCCGGGCGCGGCGGATGCGCTCGGACTGGGCGTCTACCGGCTCCGATGGCATGCGTTGCTCGCGTCGGGCGTGATGACCGGGCTCGCCGGCGCGTACCTGACGCTCGCGTACGCCAACACTTTTGTCGAGAACATTTCGGCCGGGCGCGGATTCGTCGCGCTCGCGGTGGTCATCCTGGGGCGCTGGAATCCGTTTGGTCTGATGGCGGCGGCGCTTCTGTTTGGCGCCGCGATGGCGCTTCAGTTCGGATTGCAGGCGCTCGGGACCTCAGTGCCGTACCAGCTTTTTCTTGCGCTCCCGTATGCGTTGACACTGATCGTGCTGGCGGGCGTGGGCGGCCAGGCTGCCGCCCCGAGCGCCCTTGGGGAACCCTACTCGAGGTCGTGATCATTCTGATCGACCGCCTTCAGGCGGACGGATTTCGCGCGATTCTGCCGCGCGCGATCGCGTGCTATAGAATGAGCAAGATGCCAACCCCGACGCCCAGAGATGCGTCATTTCCGATGGCGGATTGCGCGGATTGCGGGAAGCCAGTGCTAACGTACGTCGCGCTCGACGACGACGGCGTCGAACGCCGCGTCTGTGTGCATTGCGACACCGTCGTCCCCGAGCAGCTCAAGTGGGTCTCGCCCGGTGAACTCGAGCAGGCGGGGTATTATTTTGGCGCGCCGCCCGCGGAAGGCGAGAAGGGGAGCTGCAGCACAGGCTGCGGCAGTTGCGCCGTCAAGAAGCATTGAGCGCCAAGACGCGGCTTGCGCCGCATCTGCCCGCGTCGAAGCGCGCGGCACTGGGCCGAATCCGGCAAGCCTGCTCGTTTGACGCGGCGCGCCCGCACCTCGAATCCCCGCTATGCGGTGTGCGTTAAGAACCGGGGTTTCATCGCGTCTCTGGAGCTCCGCAAAGTCTACCGAGTGATTCCCGACCCCACCGCCGAAAGTCACCGGCTGGTCCGCGTGGTAGACGAGTCGGCGAAGACTACCCGTTTCCTGAGACCTGTTTCATGAGCATCGATCTTCCGGCTCCGGTAGCGCGCGCGCTCGTCGCGGCGGACTAAAACCACTCGCATCAGCTTCATTCCGTCAGCAGGCCGGTCCTGCGCAGCCCTTCGTACACCACTATCGAAACCGCGTTGGCGAGATTGAGACTCCTCACCCCGGGCTCGAAAATCGGAATCCGATACGACGATTCGATTCGCCCGGCTAAGAACTCGCGGCCGAGGCCCTTGGTCTCGTTGCCGAACACCAGGTAGTCGCCGCGCTCGAAGCGCGCGTCCACGTATGACTTGGCCGCATGCGTCGAGAAGAACTTCATCGCGGCGCCCGGATGCACGGCCACGAACTCGTCCCATCCGGAATAGGTTTGCAAATCGACCAGCGGCCAGTAGTCGAGACCCGCGCGCTTGAGATAGCGATCCCCGAGCGAGTATCCGAGCGGCCCGACCAGATGCAGCCGCGTTTTGGTTGCCGCCGCTAGGCGCGCGATCGATCCGCTGTTCTGCGGAATCTCCGGGCGCACCAGCACGATGTGGAGCGCGGGTTCAGCCTCGGCTCGTTGCGCGTTCAATTTAGTTCGCACGCGCCGGGTCGGAGTCTGCCGAGGCGGTTCCGATCGGATGGCGCTTGCCCGCGATGGTGAGGAAGAAGCGGCCTTGCTCGTCAGCCTCGAAGCGGTCGCTCAGATGATAATACGCAGTGCGCAGGAAACGCGCGCGCGTCGCGCCGCCCTTAACGCGCGCGTAGAGCACGTTGTCGCGGCCGACTTCCAAAGTGGCGGGGTCGAGCGGCTCGCGCGAGTCGTCGTTGAGCACCAGGATGAAGCCGCCCAGCTCGTCGTCCTCGAGCGCCCTCACCACGTAGGGAGTGTCTTCGACCGTGATCGACGCGCGTTCGTCGCCGACCTGCAGGAAGTAGCTGCCATCGGGATTGCGCCGGATGCTCTGGCTGAAGAGCAGAGCGATGCGCGGATTGTCGATGCGCTCGTCGTCGGTGTACCAGTTGCCGTCGCGGCGAAACGAAATTTTTCCCGATTCGACTGCGTAGAATCCCGCCCGTGGCATCGCGCTCTATCGATTTCGGCTGTCGAGAATGATGGTGACCGGGCCGTCGTTGACCAGCTCCAGCTCCATCGCAGCGCCGAACTCTCCGCTCTCGACTTTAACATCGCCGCTGCGGACGAGCGAGAGAAAGTACTGGTAGAGGCGATTGGCGTCGGCCGGCGGCGCTGCGGCGGTGAATGAAGGACGCCGTCCCGACTCGGTGTCAGCGAGTAGCGTGAACTGCGAGACCACCAGCAGCGCGCCGCCAATATCAGCCAGCGCCAGGTTCATCTTGCCGTCCGCATCGGCGAACACCCGCATCTTGAGCGTCCGATCGGCGAGGAACTCTGCGTCGCGTTCGGTGTCGCCGCGCGCTACCCCCAGCAGCACCACGAAGCCGCGCCCGATGCGCCCCAGCACCCGGCCCGCGCTGGTTACCTGAGCACGGCTCACGCGTTGTAGAACGGCCCGCATAAAATAGATACGTCGTCTCAGCAGACTGTCGGGATACGAGTAGCATGGTGACGGACTCTTTTCTCATCTCTCAGCGAAATCCGGCGCTGGCCGGCTACCCTATGGTCATCTACGGCAATGGGCTCAGGTTTTTACCAGTGCGTCGAGGGCTGTCCTGAGATCTCTCTTCGCGTCGTCGGCCGCGGTCCCGTTCCCTTGAAAGTGCACACCGCGTCGAAGGCATCCTTCCACATCCGACCGTTTGGCGACGTCGAAAACGCCGCTGACCTTGAACGGACACCCGTTCGGTCAAGTTCATCTTGAAGAACCTCGTAACGACCGCCGCGAAAACTTATCATGGACCCATGGAAGGGGGCGTGCTAAAAGGCGGCTCCGCTAAGCAGGTACCGGAACTCCACGTGAACGATTTGGCAGCGAGCCTCGCTTTCTGACGAGACGCATGCGGCTTTGAAATCGCATATCGGAGAGATGAAGAGCGATTCGTTTTTCTCGAACTCCACGGCGCCCAGATAATGCTTTGCCAACGTCACGGCAGATATGAGACCGGCGCAATGAAGCGTCCGCTCGGGCAAGGCGCGATGTTCCAGATCTATGTTGAAAACACAGACTCGATCTTGTCTGCGCTGAGGGCGATCAATTGCCCGCTGTACGAGGAACCGCGAGAGAGCTGGTATCGAGTCGGTGATCGCGAAAACGGCTTGCGCCAATTCCTGGTGCAAGATCCAGACGGTTATTTGATTCTGTTCGGTCAGAGTCTCGGGACTCGGCCGATACGCTCCGGCGCGCCTACCCAATGATGCGCCGCGGAAACCCAATGTCTGCTAATTCGCGAGTTCAGTGGATGACCTGGGTGCGGCTCACCCGTTGAAGAACTGCTTCCATCGATGCGTCTAACCAAAGTGTCGAGAAACGAGTTGCATGGCGCGACTGACTCTTTTCTCCACACCCTGCGCGAAAACCGGCTTTCTTCACTAGGCTTTTCTCTCAACGTCGAGGCCACATCAATGCAGCATCGAGGCCGACTCGCGATGCGTCGCGCGACCGTGAACCTCGGGCGCGCGAGCCGAAGTTTCCGGGTGGTCACATCGGTCGGCCGCGCGATATATTATTAGACAGCGATGATTCCCGTTCTCCTTCACATCGGCCCCCTTACCGTCTACAGCTACGGCCTGATGATGGCGCTGGGCTTCCTGGCGGCCGATTTCGTTATCTCGCTGGAATGCAAACGCCGCGCATTCCCGAACGATTATTCGTCGTCGATCGTGGTGTGGGCCGCGATTGTCGGAATCGCGGGTTCCCGCCTCCTCGACGTCATCAATAATTTCCCCGTCTACATGGCGGATCCGAAGTCGATAATTTTCTCCGGCTCGGGATTCGTCTGGTACGGCGGGATGTTGGGCGGGATCCTGGGTGTATATCTGGTCGCGCGTTACTACCGGCTTCCATGGCTGGCGACCGCCGACATGTGCGCCCCCGCACTTGCGATCGGGCAGGCGATCGGACGGCTCGGATGCCAGCTTTCCGGCGATGGCGACTGGGGTCTGCCCTCGACCCTGCCGTGGGCGATGTCGTATCCGCGCGCGATCGTCGGATGGAACTCCGCGACGGTGCTCAAGCTCGACGAGCATTGGCGCCTCGTGTCGGGCTACTTCCCGGGCGTCCGCGTTCATCCCGCGCCGGTCTACGAAACGCTCCTGTATCTGGGCGTGTTCGCAATTTTGTGGTCGGTGCGTGCCCGGGTCCATCCCAATGGACGTCTGCTGTATCTTTATTTCATGCTCGCGGGCGCGGCGCGCTTCGTGGTGGAATTCGTCCGCATCAACCCGCGCGTGTTCCTGATGTTCAGCGAAGCGCAGATAATCGCAGTCGGGATGATCCTGTTCGGCGCGGCGGCCTGGTACCTTTCCGGTGCACGCGGACAGTCGGAAGTTGCGCCCAAAGAGGCTCTCAGAGCGTGATCGAAGCAACTATGAACGCGAAATCGGATCCTGCCTGGACGATGCGAAATCGGCCATGACGACGCGAAATCGAATCCTGTATCTGGCCGCGGCGATGATCGTGCTGGCCGGATTAGTGCTGCTGATGTCGGCCCGCCGGCGCAACGGGTCCGTTTTGGGTCCGCAATCACAGGAGACTCCGATCGCGGCGGGCGACCGCGCCGCCGACTTCAAGCTCGAGTCGCTCGATGGCAGCACCATCACGCTCAACAAGTACCGCGGCAAGGTCGTGTTCCTGAACCTGTGGGCGACCTGGTGCGGACCGTGCCGCGACGAGATGCCCGCGATGGAGACCCTGTACGACGACTTCAGGAAAAATCCGGACTTCGTTATGCTGGCGGTGAGCCAGGACACCAAGGGCCGCCAGGTCGTTGCGCCCTACGTGGAGAAGAACGGGTACCACTTCACGATCCTGCTCGACCCGGAGAACAAGGTCGGCGAATTGTATGATGTGAGCGGTGTTCCCGAGACTTTCATCATCGATCGCGAGGGCCGTATCGTGGCCCATCACATGGGCGCCTTCGACTGGTCGCGTCCCGACGTCAAGCAGGCGCTGCAGGATCTGCTCCAGGTCAAAGACATTAAAGACGGCAAGGCGGGCAGCGCCGGATGAGAAGAGCCGGGTTCAGGAAATTGAACAATCACGGGGAACGCGCCGAGTATCAGAACCCGGAGCCCCCGAACCGGGAACCGGAAGGACAATCTAATCGCGGCACCGAGGGGTATGCATCCCGCGGCGCCATCTGCTTATAATATCGATCCACAATTTAGTGAGAAGCGGATGTCTGTGACCAGAATGTCAGTAATAAAACGTCATCGATGGGCAATCACCTTCGCGGTCTTCCTGGTCGCCTGTTTCATCGGGCTCGAGGCTGCCGCGGTGCGCCGCGCTCAGGCGCTTCCTAACGATACCTACCAACAGTTGGAAACCTTCGCGAATGTGCTGGCGATCGTGCAGAAACAATACGTCGAGCCGGTCTCGACCAAGAAGCTGATCGATGGCGCGATAACCGGGATGCTCGCGTCGCTCGACCCGCATAGCGCCTACCTGACGCCGGATCTCTACCGCGACCTCGAAGTCGAGACGCGCGGCAGTTTCGGCGGACTCGGCATCGAGATCACGATCAAGAACGGCGCGCTCACGGTCGTCTCGCCGATTGAAGATACGCCCGCGTATCGTGCCGGACTCAAGGCTGGCGATCAGATCATCAAGATCAACGACGACTTCACTAAGGACATGACGCTGACCGACGCCGTCAAGCAGATGCGCGGGCCCAAGGGCAGCAAGATCAAATTGACGATTCATCGCAACGGCGTGAACGAGTTGTTTACGGTCACGCTCGCGCGCGACGTGATCAAGATCAAGTCGGTCAAGTCCAAGGAACTCGACGGCGGCTACGGCTACGTCCGCATCACCACCTTCCAGGAGAACACCGACGAGGCGGTCGAGCAGGCAATCGAGGACTTCGAGAAAAAGAATCAGGGCCACATCAAGGGCCTGGTGCTCGATTTACGCGACAATCCGGGCGGACTGCTGAATCAGGCAGTGAAGGTCTCGGATGACTTCCTGGACGGCGGGCTGATTGTCTATACCCAAGGCCGCAACGACAGCCAGCAGCAGAAGTACTTCTCGCACAAAAAGAAGCCCTTTGAAGACTATCCGATCGTCGTGCTGGTCAACGGTGGCAGCGCGAGCGCGAGCGAGATCGTAGCCGGCGCTCTGCAGGACCAGAAGCGGGCGGTAGTCCTTGGCACCCAGACCTTCGGCAAAGGCTCGGTCCAGACGATCCTGCCGCTCGACGATCACTCGGCGCTGAGGCTGACCACCGCGCGCTACTTCACCCCCAATGGCCGCTCGATCCAGGCGGTCGGAATCACGCCTGACGTCGACGTAGAGCTGCCCAAGCCGACGCTCGCCGCGCTGGAGCTCGAAGGCGCGCAGATCGAAGACAACGACGAGATCCACGAGAGCGATCTGCCCCATCACTTCCAAAACGGCCAGAAGAAGGACAAGCAGAACGGCGTCGATTCCGGCGCTCCCAGCTCCTCGCCCGATAACGGAGACAACTCCGGCACGAAGACACCCGCGGGTCCGGGCGCCAAGAATGCAAAGCCGGAAAAAGACATCCAGCTCGATCGCGCAATCGAGATCCTGAAGCACTGGAATACGTTCAAGCTGCAGCTCGCCAAGGGCGAGTCCACTTCGGCCAGCGCAAGTGCCAATCCATAGCGGGCAAATGAAATCGGGTTAAATCAGCGGACTAAATCAGCAGATCAAATCACAACGATGCGGGCGCCGGTCGCGATTCGATCGGCGCCCGCGCTTTTTCCGGCCCTCACGCCGGAGCAGAATTTGCGCCGCCGTCCTGACGAATCGCAAGCGCGCCCATGATCGTACGATGCTGATCCTCTATTCGCCGTAAGATGTCGATCATCACTTCGTCCTGCTGTTCGAGGTGATGCATGATCGCCTTCACTTCCTCCTCGGCCTTGGTATTGACCTGGTAGTCCTGTTCCGCCATCAGGCGGTCCTTCGCCGATTGACGGTTCTGCGACATCATGATGATCGGTGCGGCGTACGCGGCCTGAAAGCTCAGCGCGAGATTGAGCAAGATGAAGGGGTAGGGGGATCCCAGTGATGTATCCAGGCGATCAGGTTCGCGGTGATCCAGAGCCCCCAGCAGAACCGATTGCACGATGATGAAGGTCCAACTGCCCATGACGACCGCGAACGAATCCGCGATCCGCTGGCCGGGCGTCAGCGCTTCGGCGTGTGCTTGGTTGACGTTAGTAACCGGCGGATGCCGGTGGCTGTGGCGGATGCGCGTTCGCTCCAACTTGTCGATTAGGGTTGGCTGATCCATTCGCTCCTCCCGCCGTCCGGATCGCGGACCGTTCCTGCGCGCCGAATCCTGGCAGCGTGAAATCCTCGCCAAAATCAAGGCAACGCGACGCGCGCCGCCCTTGCGAGCGCGAAACGCGCGTGCGCGGGATTCTGGAGCCGGCTCCAAAATTTCGGCGCGCCTGCTGAACCATCATTCCGGGTCTGCTAAACCATCGCTCCAGGATCACTGATCAAGTTTAGTCGCCACGTTTGCCGATGCCGCGTAATCTCATAATCGCCGGAGTCTGCGCGGAGGTTGCCGCCGCGACCGTCGGATGCGCGCTCGGCTTTGCGATGCGCGCGCGGGGAACTCGCGTCGGCGTGATGAAGCCGGTCGAGACCGGATGCGCCGAACGCGACGGCGCGCTCGAGCCCGCCGGGGCGCGGGCGCTCGCATTCGCGTCCTCGTGCAACCTGCCGATTGATCTCATCTGTCCGCATACCTACCGCTCGACGCTCGCGCCGCCGCTGGCCGCCGAGGCCGACGGTGCGGCGCAGCCTGACTTCGCGCGAATCCTCGAATGCTTCCGCGGGATCGCGTCGGAGTGCGACGCCGTCATCGTCGATGCGGCCGGCGGCATCACGATTCCAATCACTCATCAGGCTGACTACGCCGACCTCGCCGCGGCTCTGGGCCTCGAGGTCGTAATGGTCGTGGCGAGCGACCGTGCCGCGCTCGATGACGGAGTCCTCGCGGCGAGACATGCGCTATCGCGCCGGCTCAGATTCGCGGGGTACGTCCTCGCCGATACTAAACTCGCCGCGAGCCCACCCGACACGTCCGGATCCGACGACAATGGCGATGCCGCTTTTGCTCTCGAGCGCTTGACGGGCGTGCGCTATCTCGGCCGGATGCGTTTTCGCGAGCCGCTCAGCAAGGCGATCATCGAACGCCTGCTATGAGTCGGGACCCAGGCCGCGAAGCCACCTTCTAATAAGTCGCGAGGCCTTCTGCTAAGTTGCAGAGGATGGACGAGCAGCTCGAATTCGGATTGCGCGCGACGCTAAGGCCGATCGGCGTGACCGATCTGGTGCGCGCAGTGCGTGACGCCCTGGAGACCAACCTTCGCGAATTCTGGGTTGTGGGCGAGGTTTCCAACGCGCGCCAGGCGCCCTCGAATCACTTCTACTTCACGCTCAAAGACGCGCGCAGCTCGATCGCCGTCGTGATGTTCCGCTCCGCGTTCGAGCGCGTCCGCTTCCGCGTCCACGACGGGATGAAAATAATCGTCCGCGGACGCGTCAGCGTGTTCGACCAGCGCGGCGCGCTGCAGCTTTACGCGGAAGAGATCGAGCCGCGCGGAATGGGCGCACTCCAGATTGCCTTCGAGCAGCTCAAGCGGCGCCTTGCCGCCGAGGGCCTGTTCGACAACGCGCGCAAGCGCGCGCTGCCGTTCCTGCCGCGCACCATCGGAATTGTAACCGCACGCGGCGGTGCCGGGCTGCGCGACATCCTGACTATCATTGTCGGCCGCTTCCCGAATCTTCATCTGATAATCCGCCCGGCTCGCGTGCAGGGCTCCGGCGCTTGCGATGAAGTCGCGGAGGCGATCCTCGATCTCAATCGCGACGGCCGCGCCGAAGTGATCATCGTCGGCCGTGGCGGCGGCTCGCTCGAAGACCTGTGGGCGTTCAACGAGGAAGTGGTCGCGCGCGCAATCCATGGCTCGCGGATTCCGGTCATCTCCGCGGTCGGTCACGAAATCGACTACACGATCGCGGATTTCGTTGCCGACTTTCGCGCGCCCACGCCGACCGCCGCCGCCCAGATGGTCGTGCCGAGCATGGCCGAGCTCAGCGCGAGGATCGACGCCGGCGGCGCGGCGTTGAGGTTCGCGCTGGGACGCGAACTGGCCGGATGGCGCGAGACGGTCGACGAGCTCGGCTCCCGTATCCGCCATCCGGCGAGCCTGATCGCTGAGACGCGTCGCGGCGTCGTCAGCACCTCGCTCGAGCTCAACGACGGCGTGGTGGCGCGCGTCGCCGACGCGCACCACCACGTCCGCCAGCTCGAGCTCCGGCTGCGCTCGCCCGCCGCCGCGGTGCGCGAGCTCCGCCTGCGCACGCGCGCGCTCACGCTGCGCCTCGCGCACGCGACCGCCGCGCGCGCGCGCGACGAGACGCGGCGCGTCGAGAATCTCTCGTCGCGGCTTGGGAGCTCGGGCGCTTCTGCGCTCGATCTCCGCCGCCGTTCGATGGCCGCGCTCGCGACCCGGCTCGATTCGATCTCTCCGCTCAAGGTGCTCGAGCGCGGATACGCAGTCGTGATCGACTCGCGCGATGGACGTGCCGTGCGCGACGCATCGTCGGTGCAGGTCGGCGGCACGCTCGACATACGCCTTGCGAAGGGGAGGCTCGGTGCGCGGGTGACGAGCCGCGAGCTGTGAGGCAACCATGACGACCAAGCGCATAAAGTTCGAGGACGAGCTCAAGGACCTCGAGGAAATCGTAAATCGAATCGATTCCGGCGAGCTCACGCTTGAGGAATCGATCGGCGCCTTCGAGCGCGGCGTGGCGCTGGTCAAATCGCTCAATCACAAGCTCGATGAAGTCGAGCGCAAGGTCGAACTCCTCACCCGCAACGCCGAGGGCGAGCTGCAGAGAGCGCCGTTTGATAATGACCAGCAAGCCGGCGCCCCGGGCGGTGGCGCCCAAAGCGGCGGCGCTCGCGACAGCGGGAACGACGACGACGAAGACCCGCCCTTCTAATCGCGCCCGCCGCCGGCGGCGCCGCCCGCCGCCGCCGGCGGCACCGCGCTGATGCGCGCGCGCCTCGACGCCGAGATGGCGCGGCGCGGCCTCGCGCCGAGCCGCGAGGCCGCCCAGCGCCTCATCATGGCCGGCCACGTCCGCGTCAACTCGCGCCCGGCGCTGAAGGCCGACCTCAGGGTCGATGACGCAACCGATATCGCGCTGACGCCCGGTCCCGACGAGTATGCCTCGCGCGGCGCCTACAAGCTGATTGCGGCGCTCGACCATTTCTCGATCGATGTCGCCGGCCGCCGCGCACTCGACGTCGGCGCCTCGACCGGCGGCTTCACCGATGTGCTTCTGAAGCGCGGCGCCGCAGGCGTCATCGCGCTCGACGTCGGCTACGGCCAGCTCGCCGAGCGCTTGCGAACCGACCCCCGCGTGGTCGTGCTCGATCGCACCAACATTCGCCTCGCCACCCCCGCGCTACTCCCGTGGCGCCCCGGCCTGGTCGTCATCGACACCAGCTTCATCTCGCTCAAGCTGGTGATTCCCGCTGCGCTTGCGCTGGCGGCGCCAGGGGCGGAGATTATCGCGCTTATCAAGCCGCAGTTCGAAGTCGGAAAGGGCAAAGTGGGCAAGGGCGGAATCGTCAGGGACGATGCGATGCGCGCGGACGCGGTGGCAGGAATTCTCCGCTTCGCGGCGGGGCTTGGCCTCGAGGTGGGAGGATCGATCGAATCGCCAATCCAGGGCGCGAAGGGCAATCGCGAGTATCTGGTTTTGATGCGGATGCGGATGCGCCCGGCAGGCGCACGCAAGCTATCGGCTAAGACATGACCTACGTGATCGGACTCGATATGGGCGGCACCAACATCCGCACCGCCGCGGTATCGCCTGCGGGCAAGGTGCTGATTCTCCGCCGCGCTCCCGCGTATGCGACGCGCCCAGCAGGCGTGGTCGCGGAGAATATCGCCGCGAATGTAATCGCGCTCGAGGACCTCGCGCATCGCCGCGGCCTCGGCGCGCCGCGCGCGATCTGCGTTGCAGTGCCCGGGCCGCTCAACGTGTTCACCGGTGTTGTGATGGCGGCGCCGCACGTCTCATCATGGCGCTCCTATCCGCTGAGAGCCCGGCTCGAGGCGATTCTCGGCCGCAAGGTGGTGCTCGAGAACGACGCCAACGCGTGGGCGCTCGGCGAGTTCTGGCGCGGCGCCGCACGCGGGCATCGCGACGTAGTCCTGCTCACGCTCGGCACCGGTGTCGGCGGCGGACTGATCGTCGGGAGCAGGATCGTGCACGGCCAAAGCGGGATGGCCGGCGAGCTCGGCCACGTGACGGTCGAGCCCGGCGGGATGCCCTGCGATTGCGGCGCGCGCGGATGCCTGGAGGCGTACGCTTCCGCTTCCGGCCTCGGCGCCCTGCTGAGCCGCCGCCTCGGATTGCACGCGGGCGCGCCGTTCCCGCCGCGATTTTGCGATGACGAAGGAAATTTCAGCGTCCGCCGGATGACCGCCGCGGCGCGCGCGCGCAACCGAATCGCGCGCGAGCTCTTCGCAGTCGCGGGAGGTTATCTCGGAATCGCAATCGCGTCGTATCTCAACATCTTCAACCCCGACCTGGTGGTTATCGGCGGCGGCGTCGCCGGCGCGCTGCCCTACATGCGCGGCGCAATGATGCGCGAAGTCAAAGCTCGCGCATTCACGGCCGTCGCGCGCGAGGCGCGAATTGTGCGCGCCGCTCTGGGCGCCCAGGGCGGGGTGGTGGGGGCCGCCTATGCCGCGATGAACCCGCCGCTACGAGCGCGTTAAAACCCGTGGTTAATTCTCATTTGCATCCGCCAGATAATCGAATAACCTAAGTAAAAGGGGCCTGTCTGAATGACGGTACGGCGTACATCTTGTCTGTCTGCGACGCTTTTGGCGGCATTTGTCTTCGTTGCGTCCGCCGGAGTCGCCGTCGGCCAGACCTCAGACACGGAACGGGGCATCACGGAACGCACCATCCCGCCCTCGAGTCCTCCTTCCACCGTTGAGGGCGCGCCGGCCGAGACTCGCGCCGCTCCGGTCGCGGCGCCGACGACCGGGAAGAAGGGCTTCGCGATCCCCTACACCGTGCGCGCCGGCGACACGCTGGGGACTGTCGCGCAGCTATTCGGCGTGTCGGTTGACGATCTCGCGCACGCCAATCACATCACTCCAGACCATGAGCTGATGATCGACGACGTGCTGAAGGTTCCCAATCCGTTCACTGCTGAAGTGAACGGACTCCGCGCGCAGGTCGAATCGCTAAACGACGAAGCGCAAACGGCCGAGCGCAAGGCCGAATCGGCAAATAACCAGGTCACCGCGCTCACCGACAAGGTGAACGATCTCAGCGCCGACAATCAGAGCCTCGAGCATAGCCTCAGAATTCTCCCTTGGTGGCGTGGCACCGCGATCACGCTGGCCGGCGCGGCGGTGCTGATGTTCGGCGTGATGCTGGTGACCGCGTTCGAGTGGTGGAGGATGCGCCGGCGATTCGTCGCGTTGGTGGAGATGACCGACACACTTGGGCATCTCGACTACAAGTACAAGTCGATGCTGGCGAAGGCGGAACTGCGGCTGCAGCAGCTCTATGGACGCCGCCGGCAGGGAATTACCGAAGGTCAGCCCCGGCCCAAGACGCCCGAAGAGATGGAGATCGAGCGGCTGAACGAAGAGCTCAGGGAAATCCTCGAGCGCCACCTGGTGCGGCTCGGCGCGCGCCCGCGCGGGAAATCGCGTTCGCGATGGCGCGAGATAATCGGCGGCGAGGTGAACACCGCTGCTGAGGCCGAGCCCCGCTCCGTCCGCCGCTAAGCGGCGCGGCAAATCCGCCACGCCCAATAAGTCTCGTTGAATCTGCGCGCCGACGGCGCTATAGAGAAATCATCATGAAGAAATTTGCACTCGTCGCGATTGCCATGCTTCTGTTCGCGGGCCCGTTCACCTTCAGCGGCAATGGATTCAGCGCCTCGGACGAGCTCCCAGGATGCTGCCAGAAAAAAGATGCCTGCTGCCCCGGCAGTTGCTGTCCCAAGGGCGAGCATGCACCGGGCGCGCACTGCCCGATGCACATGCACGCGTAGCCGCCTTCAGTTCGCATCACCCATCGCACGATGCGATCTGGTTCAAGTCCTGCCGATGGCTGCGTTGAACTGATCGAGCAGCTTCCTTATCTGCGTCTCCTCGACGTCGGCGCGCGCGCGCCTTTGCGCGAGCATCGCGATTGCAAGCACTGCCCGCGAGCATCAATGCCATCCGCTTCATGCCATTCGTTGGATTCCGACTAGCACTCCGAATCCGGGCGGAGCAAACTGGATTCAGAGGTAAGTAATGAAAACAATCGTATTGGCTGGCCTGGGCCTGACGCTTTCGATCGGAGTGGCAGTTACCGTCTTCGCCGCGGACAACGCGAAGAAATCGGTCACTGGCACGTTGGAAGACAGCTACTGCTACGGGCTGATGGGCGCGAAAGGGGCGAGTCATCAGAAATGCGCGATCGAGTGCGCCAAGAGCGGTATCCCGGTCGCGCTGGTTGAAAAAGGAACCGGCAAGGTCTGGGTGGTGCTGCCGGCCAAGAACGCCAGCCCCTATCCCGACGACGTGATCAGCAAGATGGAAGACGAAGTCACCATCACCGGCAAGACCGCAAACAAGGGCGGTGTCAATTTCATCACCGCGGAGCAGGTGAAGTAATCGCGCAAATAGTAATTGCCACGCAAGTAGCTAATCGCCGCGGAAGTAGTAATCAGCGCGAAGCAAAAATCGAGTAGATGAATCGCCTGCTGCCCGGAGTTGCACATCTCCAGAATATTCATCCGCTGTTCGTGCATTTTCCGATTGCCCTGTTGAGTGCCGCCGCGCTGTTCTACTTTCTCTCCTTGATATTTGCTGCGAGCGACTCGCTCGAGTGGACCGCCCTCTGGATGCTGGTGCTGGGCGCCGCCGGCGCGATGCTCTCGCTCGCGACGGGACTCTACGCGAGCGGCGGCGTGATGGTGGCGCCGTCGGTGCGCACGGCGCTGCTCGATCATCATCGCAATCTGATGATCGCGACCTCGGTAATCGCGGGCCTGCTGACACTGTGGGCGATTGTCGCGCGTCCGATGCCGGCTCGTGGCCGTTATGTTTTCCTGCTCGGGCTGCTGGTGATGCTCGTGCTGATGACAAAAGGTGCCGACTACGGAGGCCGGCTGGTTTTCGACTACAACGCGGCCGGCAACGCCTGCTCGCAGCCGATCGATTTCACCCAGTAGCGGCACCTGAGCGAAACGCGCTTTTCGGATTGCCGCCGGAAGACTATAAGTTGGAAAACGAAACCGCACTGCGCGCGGAGGAAACCAAGCCATGGGGTACGAACAAATCCTGGTCGATATCAAAGATAAGATTGCGACGATCACGTTCAACCGTCCCGAGAAGCTTAACGCCTACACCGGGCAGATGGGCGCCGAGCTGCAGCGGGCGTTTGGCGAGCTCGACGGCAACGACGACGTGCGCGTAATCGTGGTGACCGGCGCGGGCCGCGCGTTCTGCGCGGGCGCCGATCTTTCCACTGCCGGCGGCGCCACCTTCGACAGAAGCCGCCGCCAGGAGGCGCAGCCGGGACAGGAAGAACGCCATGCGATTCGTCCGTGGAACATGAAGAAGCCGATCATCGCGGCGATCAACGGGCCGGCGGTTGGAGTCGGAATCACGCTGCCGATGCAATGGGACATCCGCGTCGCGGCGGAGAGCGCGCGAATCGGCTTTGTGTTCGTGCGCCGCGGCGTTCTGCCCGAGGCGCTCAGCACCTGGCTGCTGCCGCGCATTATCGGCATCGCGAGGGCCAACGAGCTCCTGATGTCCGGACGGATCATCAACGCGCGTGAGGCGCTCGAGTTCGGAATCGTCAGCCACGTGTGGCCCGACGCAGAATTCATGGCGAAGACGCGCGAGCTCGCGCTCGATATCGCGCAGAACACCGCGCCGGTCTCGGTGGCGATCACCAAGCGCCTGATTTATGGATTGCTCGGCGAAAACGAGGCCGAGAAGGCGCAGGGCCTCGACACTCGCGCATTCGTCTGGTCGGGCAAGCAGCCCGACGCGCGCGAGGGCGTGACGTCGTTCCTCGAAAAGCGCAAGCCGGCGTGGAAGATGAAGCCCTCGAAGGATTTCCCCGACTTCATACCGCCGGTGAAATGAGCAGGGGCCAGCCCCTACACCCAAGCGCCACGCAGGAAGCCCGCTCCGTTGTCGCCGGCAAAGAAATTTCGCCTATCGGCATGTTGAGCAACCTTGCCATCCCAGCAATTGTAGTCGGACTGTTTCTTCTTGCGGTTCTGAGCTTTAAGGGTAGGAAGAAGCGCCGGAGTGAGCGGAGAGCACGGCTCCGAATCTGGCGGAAGAAGCACAGGTTACCGCAAAATCCCATCGCGGAGGGCGAGCCTCCTATGCCTTTCCATGTTCACACACTACTTCACGACCTTGGCGATCCCCGTACCGGAATTTCAACTGAAGACCAGGACAACTTTCTCGCCGCGAACCACCTTCTGTTCGGCTCCGATAAGAAGAAAAAGTAAGTTTAGCTTTCGGCGCGCCAATCTGGCGGCGGCAAGAATAGCTGCAAAACGGAATCGTGCGTGGCAGACTGATTGGGCGGGCAGCGCGATTCATCGTAGGATGCGGACCAGTCGAATCATCGCCGTCGATTCTCTCTTGGCGTGCTTCTTTGTCATTGCAGCTTTCGTGATCGCGCTTCTTGCGACCGCGATCGCGCCGCGATTCGCCCACGCGCAGGGCAGCGCGATGCCTGATTCGGGATATGGCAGCACGGCTGCTGGCTCGGCATATGCCAGCCCCGACGCGATGCCGACCGTGGCAGCCGGCGACGAAGGCGACACCTCGAACTCGTTCGCGATTCCGATTCCCGGCGGCGGCGATGTCACCGTCGAGGGTCCCGATGCACCGGTCAGAAATCCGCTGCCACCGATCGGCGGCTGGGGCTCTCAGAAGCAGACCCCCAACATGCCTGGCACCGGTCCCATGGACCCGACCGTGATCGCGCCATAGCGCGGCAGAAGCTGGCTCTACCGGTTACGGCGCTGCCAGATTTGCCAGTAGGGCCCCGGCTGCAGCAGACGGAATCGCGATGCCACGTAGGCCGGCGGAGCCAGGCCGGCGGGTAGTGCGACGTAGGAGACCTCGAGGGCGCGGATAAACTTGTCGGGATTTCTCGTGACCTCGTCGAACTGGCGAATGAAACCTTCCCGCAACTGTGGTTGGATCGATGCGAGAAACCAGTAATCGCGCAAATCGTCCGAAGTCACCCAGACGAAGTCCGCACGC
This sequence comes from Binataceae bacterium (SeqCode), assembly GCA_036521875.1. Taxonomy (GTDB): domain Bacteria; phylum Desulfobacterota; class Binatia; order Binatales; family Binataceae; genus DATDGX01. The sequence goes on along the minus strand of DATDGX010000066.1, from coordinate 37,510 downwards.
CCGACTCCCATCAGAAATGCGTTGAGGGCGACTCTCGCCTCCCAGGTCGAATCGTCGACGGCCACACTGATGGGCACGGTCCATCCGCCGAGTATCCGCTGATTTTCAGCGACCACCGCCAATTCGCAGAACGGTTGCGATCCGGCGACCACCGATCGCGGGACCAGCGGCGCGACACCCGGAGCCAGCCGCTGGGTGCGGTACCCGCGGAAGTTCTGGAGCTCTCGATTACCGAAACGGGTGCGGGTCACGTCGATCGCGTTCAGGTATATCGCGCTTGTCCAATAGAGTATCGCAAACGCCGCGAACACCAGTCCCCACTTCGGACGCGGGGGGATCCGGGGCCCTGCGACAGTAGCTATAACGATCAGCGCCAGGATCAGTCGAATGGGCCACCACAACCACGAGTAGTGATCTTCGTGAAAAAGGATACCCGTGATCAGGCGGCTGCAGCTAAGTAGTATTCCGGCGAGCAGCAGGCTCAATAGATAGATCAATTCGAATCTGCCGGTTTTCCAGATCCATAGACCCGCAACGATGACAAACGCAACCGACAGGATTGGAAGATCGATATCAAAGGTTCTCGAGGCAGGGACAAACATTCCGAATCTCGCCACCGCTTCAGCCGACACCATCGCTCTCGCGTGCAGGCTCAGGACCAACTGCGGCAGGCCGATAGCGAAGCCGATCAGCAGCGTCCAACGGTAAACTTTGCGGCCAGAGGAATCGAGCAACAACGCGATCAAGAGGGCCGCCGCCACCATCGTCCATAGGTAGAAGAAGACATAGAACAACAGCCCGAACGCCAAACCCGACAGCCACAGGTAGAGCCGCCGCGGATGTTCGCGCGCAATCGATACGGCCAGGATTTGAACAAACAGAAACGGCAGATCGAGGGCAGGATCCGGGGCGCGCCACAGGACAAAAAAGATCGACAGCAGGTTTCCAACCGGATGGACGACGAGCACGCTCACCAGCAGTCTCAATTGATGAAGGATCACGAGAGGGCCGCAAAATCCAAATTCTGACACGCAGAATATAGTCAGCCCGGCCGCGATCCATGGCCGGCGGAGAAACCGCCAGAATACCATGTACAAACCCGCGCCAATGCCCACTCCGGCCAGCAGCGACCAGATCAGGGCGACCGAGAAGATACTCAGTCCGAGAGTACGGACAATAAAAACAATCGGAACAAACTGGAGCCATGGGTAGAAGGTGACGCCCTCGGAAATAACCGGATCGCTGATGTACCCGAGGTGGTTGTAGTAGGCTTGCGCCGCGATCTGAAGGTAGTAGAAGGTTTCCGGCTGCTGGAGACATACCCACACGCCGGTCTTCAGCCTCCAAATCAGAACCGGAGTGAAGGCGAGCGCGAGTCCGGCCGCAACGCAGGTGAGCATCGGGACGATCGGAATCGCAGCCCCGGATTGAAATCGAAAGATCGGATGCTCCGAGACCTCACGCGGCTTTCGGAGGGGGAAGAGGCGGTTCATCGTTTGGCGGTGACTCTCTCCTCGGACAGGGAGAGCCTATAAGTGCGCTCATCTCTACCACAGAGACGCCGGCGCGAACATTTTGGACGACAACGGGCGCCGAGGGAACAGAGCCAACTTGCGAACCCAAAAACCCGTGAGGGGTTTCGCAAGTTTCGTCGATGCCGCCCCTGCTTAGTAGGCGGCTTCCAGCAGCGTGACCAGCGCTTGGGTTATGGGCCGCGGCGCACGAGGCGTGGCTGGAGCCCCGCACGCCTTACCGGCGCTATCGGATGTGGTGCGCGTCCAAACATGATGCCGGTTTCCACTTCAACCCGTTGCCCGTCCCACAGGTACGGCCTGAACTTCCAATGATTAAGGGCATCGCTGATAGCTTTTGTCTGATCGGGAAACGCGCTGAGGAAGTGAATATGTTTTATTTTGCCCTGTTTATCAATTATGATCCGGACCGGAACAGGATTAAACCTCTGCTCGCTGAACACTGGGTCAACCCGCTCAATCACGTTTTCGTCGCTTGCGTAATCCTTGATGCACACAGGGACACCACCCCCGCCCGTGCCCCCTGTGGGGCTGGCCTCCTCCGGCAATTTGATCTTGCTCATCTCCAGAACCGTGCTCTCCAGCGTTTTCGGGTCCCGGTTCATGAAGACAAATTCCACTGCATGACAGCGGATTTCGGTGGCCAACACATACCAATGCAGCTCCGCCACGGGAGACCAATACGCCAGACCGGCAAAGGCGCGGCCGGCAATCTCGGTCTCCGTGGGCTTGAGTTCCAGCTTGTAGTCGGCCTGCAAATGGTTCTTGGTGTAATTGACCAGTTGCAGGGCGTTGGCCGCAGGCAGCGGTGTGAAAAACATGTCCTGGGCGGTGATCAGGATATTGCCTCGCGCATCTCCTTTGTATGTGTCCGGACGCCATATCTGCGCAAGCACGTAGCGGCCGCTATCTGAGGGCGGCGGCCCTGTGTATTTCTGGATCCAATCCGCAGGTAGAGGGTAGGTGATCCCAAAATACTGGTTGCGGAAGACATTGTTGGTCAAGCTCCCGCCTTCCGGCAAGGCGGTGGCAGAATCGCTCGCGCTCGACCAGGCGCCCTTGACCAGGATGACGTTCGCCGGCACCTTCGTCCTGTGGTGCAGGTTGGCAGAAAAATCGCCGCCGTTTTGGGCGGCGATTTGGCCGAAGGCCGGCAACGATACGGACAAGGCGAGGGCGGCTAAGCAGCGCGCAAATCCGGAGCGCATATTTCCCCCTCGAATGTTTCCCCTTCAAACCCAAGCAATTTTGTGGCCCTTGAGGGCTTCGCGGCCTCTGGCTCGCTCGCCCTGACCCACTTCGCCTTGTATCCGGTTCCTGCTCGTCAGCTCGCGGTTTCGCTCCACGCTTCTTTCAGCTCAAGCCCCACGACTTGCACCTTGCGCTTCGCTCTAGTGCTCGCTGCGGCCTCCACACACAGAGGATTGCGCCTCCTTGGTCACGCGCCAATGCTTGGCACAAGAAAAAAACTGGCGAGACACCTTCGTGCCTCGCCAGGAAGAGCGCGAAATTACAGCGAGCGCAGGAAGTCCAACACCTCCTGCTGCTTGTAGGGAGCGAGGTTGTCGAAATTGTTCACTACCGTGTTGGCCTCGCTGCCTCTGCTCTGGTGGGCCCGGATCGCGCTGTTCAGGTTGGTGGCGCGGCCATCGTGCAGCAGGAAAATCCGCTGTCCCAAGCCCCACAACGGTGCCGTGCGGAACTGGTCTCCGCCTGCGCTGCCCTGCGACACGTTGTCAGCCAAGCCCGCGCCCATGTGATGGATCTCAACATCACCGAACGCGTTCACCGGTTGATTGCTCAACGAGGCGGTGAGGCTCGAGGGTTGCGTCGAGTTTATCACCGAATTGTGGCAGGTCGCGCAGCCGATAGAGCGGAACAAGGCCTCGCCATTACTGATCGAGGTTGCGCTAACAGGTTGTCCATTCAGCACAACTCCACCGGTCGGCGGCGGGGCCAGCAACCGCATGAACATGGCAAACTGCACCACGTCACTGGGAATGGAAGCGTTGGTGGCGAACTGGTCCGCGCCGGGCGTGGCGGTAAAGTTGGTCGCGTCTTCCGGATATCCATTTCCGCTGAGGTTCAGGCACTCTGCCGGAAGCCCTGTTCCATTCTGGTCTTCTTCCGGCAGCGGTCTGTCCTGGGTGAATATTTCGTTGGTGATTCCCATCTCGACGTTGTAGGCCTCACCGGAAAAGAGCTCCAGCGACTTGTTCTGTGCCTTCCAGCCGAAGCGCGCGATGGTACCATCGTTGCCGTTGTGGTTGAATGTCCCGTCCACCCCGAAATTGTTGTCGAGGTTGGCGGCTTGGTTAGCCAGCAGGGTTGAGTCGTCCAGGTTCTCGATCAGGCCGTCGCCAAATACGGGTATAGGAATGCGGAAAATGATGTTGTTCGCCGCCTCCGCCTGCTGAAAGGGGGGCTGCTGCAGGACGCAGCTGCCGGCATCGGCGCGACCGCTAACCGTGAACAGGTCTTCCACTCCGCCATTGGGCGCGTTGGTGTTGGGAGAGTCGGAGTCGGAGCTGTCGAAGAAGAACGGGAACCGGGCTTCCCGGGTTGGGCCATTGGCCGTGATAAAGTACGGGGTGGTATCATCGGGCGCGACCCGTGGCTGGGCGCCGTTGGTGAATGCGAATTCCGGATTCACCGCAGCACCTGACCCGCCGACCGCGGGTTGACTGTGACATGAAACGCAGCTGTTGGAGTTGAACCGCGGTCCCAGACCGATGTTCGCGCTGTTGGAAACCGTTTCCACATTTTCGAAGCGGCCCAGGCCGTTCTGGAAAAACTGCGAGCTGCCATCGGTCGTCGAAAGCGAAGCGACTCCCGCGCCGGTGTTGCGGCTGGCAGCTTGAACTCCTGGGTCTGTGGGCAGCGACGGGTTTGGGGTGGCGGAGGTCGATCCGGTACTGGAGCCTGATGACGTCGACGATTGAGCTTGCACCACCCTTGTGGTGGCAACCGACACAACCAGTGACATCAATGCCAAACCAACGAATATTTTCTTCATGGACATCCTCCCGCGTACAGCGTCAACGAGCCCCTCGAATACTCCACCTGGCTTAGTGTAGGGCCCGCAGATTTACCTGTTACGCAGGTAACACCGCGAAGAGAAAGCCCGTTACCTGGGTAACATCAGGCCGGGCTGTGCCTCAGGGCGGAGCACGAATTTGCCCTCGATGCGGCTCAATCGCCCGCGCCGAATCAGATCTTGCACCGCGAGCGAAACCCGCGTGCGGCTGGCCGCGACCATGCTAGCCAATTCATTGATGCTCAAAGCTCGGTCGACCACGATTGTGCCGTCGCACCTGCAGGCTAGTTTGCTCAGCGTCCGGAGCACACGGCGCTCTATCGGTTCGTACGCCAAGTCGGTGCTGCGCTCGTAGGCCGCTTTCAACCGCTGGGCGAGGACCCGCACCAGCGTCAGCGCCAGCTCGGAGTCGTCGGCCACCAGGCTGCGGAACAACTCATTGCGAACACACTTCAGGATGGAGGTCTCGGTCGCCACCGCGGTCGCGACTGCGGGCGCTCTGGTCAGCGCTTCAATGAGCCCAAAGAACTCGCCCCCTCCAAACTCACACAGCAACAATTCGCGGCCGTCGCCTGCGGTGGATGTGCACTTTATGCGGCCGCTCTCGACGAAGTAGACCCCGGTAGTCGGCCTGCCCTCGTAGTAGATGACCTGTCTGCGACGAGCAGTGTACGGAGTTGCGCTGCGAAGAAATGAGCTTACCCATGCCTCCTTCAGGCAGGCGTGGGAAGACGCCTCACTGGCATTTTGCCGTTCGCCCTCGCCTTCGGATCGCGACAGGCGAACCGTAGACAACTCATCCTGGCGCACGATTGACGCTCCGCGCGCCGGAGACATCCTATGCACGCGATCCCGACCGAGGAACGCCTCCGACACGTCCTCCTCTAACCGAGGAATCCTGTCTGTTCGCACGTCGCATCTCCTGGACCGGGCCATCAGCCTGTCCCGCGGACTGCGGAGTCGCTCACTGCAGGAAACCGGTCCACGAAGGCGAGACTCTCCCCTGACGTTTGCAGATGCGCGCAAACGCCCTCGCCGACTGCCTCGATTATCGAGCAGTGCTGTTGCCAGAAGTGCGCGCGATGGCCTGAGTATCAGAGCCCGAGTTGCGCGGCGCCCTGGCGCCTATGTCGCTTGCCTTTCCCCTCCCCCTTTCCGAGTCGCTGCGCCAGCCAGATGTGACGCCATCGGTAATGGACAGCGGTGTATGTAGCACGTGTCGCTATTGGTTCGCAAATCTATCTTAATCAACTTTTTGCTTTCTATTGATTTCCAAAATAATCGGCGCTATGCGCTGCAATGCTGGCTTTCAGCACGACCGGAGCGCCTCTGTGCGGCGTCGATCTCTGGCAGCGGCTGATGCAGGCCCTCATCACGAGAAGAGCGCGCGCAACCAGGCACACCGCTGCTCCGGTACGACGGCCGCGCCAATTCCGAGTTTTCTCCAGAGAACACGCTTCCAGCAGCGTGACCAGGCTCTCGACGGTGACGTTCGCGTCCACTGAGCGCGCGCTCCAGTTCCGCCAGCACCGTGCCCGTCAGGATCTCAACTCAAATGTGTTACCTACGTCCCCGCACGTTCTGTTACCTATCTCCCAAGTCCAAGCAGTATTGAGCCGCTTGCACCTCAGCGTAGTGAAATGAGCTTGGCCCGCACACACCGCGATTGTCATCAGGAGAGAGCCAAAATGTGGGCCCATTTTTCTTCGTGCCACCTGGAGCCGGCACCCGCATGCTGAATCACGTGAGCCTGGACTGGCAAGGTATCCTTACAATTGTCGTGTTCGCGTCGGTGATCCTGTTGATCGCCTTCGACGCGCTCAACCTGACCCTCGCAGCGATCCTGGGAGCCGCAGCATTAAGGGCCAGCGGTGTGACGACGGTCAGCCAGGGGGTGGGCTATGTAGCCGAGGCGCACGCGACCATCGCCCTGTTTTTTGGCGGGATGGTGATCGTCCGAGCCTTCGCGCCGACCGGAATCTTTGAATGGCTCGGCGTGCAGGTTTATCGACTGTCGAAGGGAAGCGGGAAGCGCCTGTTGCTCGGAATTGTTGCCGTGACGTGTCCCATTTGCGCCTTTCTGCCCAACGCCACCACCGTGATTCTGTTAGCGCCCGTGATGATAAAGATTGCGGAGTACTTCGAGACCGACTTCGCCCCGCTGCTGATCCTGCTGGTCTTCCTCGCCAACAGCGCGGGACTACTGACCCTGGTGGGAGATCCCGCCACGTTCGTGGTCGGCGATGCGATCAACATCGGATTCGTCGGTTTCCTGAAGGCCCTCACACCGGGCGCAGTGCTCGCAATCCTGGTGGTCGTCATGCTGATGCCGTTTCTGTTCCGATCGATTTGGCAGATCGAGCGCAAACAAGGACCAGCACTGGAGTTGCCTTCGATTCGCGCCCCGTTAGTCGTCATCGCCGGCGGCGTCATCGTGGCGCTTGAAGTAATCTTCTTCGTAATCGGCGAGCAGCTTATCGCGCCGCCGCTGTATCCGGCCGGGGTTGCGCTGCTCGGATCGGCACTGGCGCTCGCAGTCGTTCATCAGAGCCGCCTCGACTCCGTCGAGGCGATTCTTCGGGACGTTGATTGGGCAACGCTGATTTTCTTCATGTGCGTGTTCGTGATGGTTGGCGCCATGAGAGATCACGGCGTCATGGCTTACGCTGCCCAGGCGATGACCGTGTTGTTCGGCCGCAACCTGGCGTTCGCAAGTATCGCGCTGCTTTTTGCGGTCGGAGCCCTGTCGTCGGTTGTCCCCAACATCCCGCTCGTGGTTGCGATGGTCCCGCTAGCGAAGCGGTATGTCGTAGGTGTCGGATTGGCTGACGCTTCGATTTTGAGCGCGGGCTACAAAGGCCAGTTTCCTGCCGCCGTACTTCCACTGTTCTTTGCCTTGATGTTCGGCGCCACGCTTGGCGGAAACGCCACGATGGTGGGAGCGTCGTCCAACCTGATCGCGGTCGGAATCTCGGCACAGAACGGACGCCGAATCAGGTTTGGCGAGTTCGCCCGGTACGGACTCAAGGTGACCGCCCTCCAGCTCGTGGTCTCGGCCGCCTATATCGCCCTACGTTTTTTGTTGCCCGCGAGAATTTATCGTTAAGCTTAATATTCGGCGGGTTGACATTCAGTCAGCGCTCCGCAGCCGTTCTGGCGTTTGCGATCAAGCGGATGTCTTCGTGGCCATGATGCGATATTAGCGCACGGTCGCCTTACTCGAGGCGCCGGCGGAGGCTGAGCCCACGACCGGACACCCACTGACAGTCACGACTCGGAAGGCCCTTCACTCTCCCAGGAATTTTGGCTCGCGCTTCGATAGGAATGCCGCGATTCCCTCGCGGGCATCGTGGCTCCGGCAGGTCTCGACGATCCATCTATGCTCGCGTTCCATTTGAGCGTCCAGACCGGTGGTGCTGCTCTTACGCAGAAGCCGCTTTATCGCGCCGTAAGCCATGGTGGGGCCGACGGCGAGCTGCGCAGCGACCTTGTAGGACTCGATGGCGAGCTGTTCGTCGGGAACTACGCGCGTCACGATTCCAAGGTTAAGCGCCTCGCGAGAATCCAAAACCGAACTCATCACCAGCAACTCGAGGGCCTTTCGGTAGCCAACGATCCGCGGCAGGAAAAATGTCGGGGAACCATAGGGAGTCATTCCGCTCTGCGCATAGTCCGTCGTGAAGTGAGCCGACTCGGCCGCGATCACGAAATCGCATGCGCATGCCAAACTCAGTCCAGCGCCGGCGGCGATGCCATGGACCGCGGCGACCACCGGCGAGTTCATCTGCCATAGCGTCGAGAACGCCTTGTGCAGGAAGTGCGCTAGGCGCTCGAGATAGCCAGGAAATCCACTCGGATCGTGGGCGGCAACGCTTTTCAAATCCCCCCCGACCGAGAACGTTGCTCCGGCTCCGGAGATCAGCACCGCGCGAACGTCGGCGTCCTCGTTGCACCGACGCGCGGCATCGCTCAACTCCCGCACCAGGTCGAGGTTGAACGCGTTGGCGGCGTCGGGACGGTTGAGCTTGATGTGGCCGACGCGGTCACTCACTTCGTAAATCAGGTTGTCGTACTCAGTCATCTTTAGTGTCCTCGCTATTACCGTCCCTCCGCAGCCCCCAAACGGCCCGGAAGGTCTTGCCACAATCTTGATTCGTCCAGCGCGAGAAAAATGGCACCCTCATTTCCGCGCGCTTTCAGAACGTCGATGCGGTGCTGTTATCCAGTGCCCAATCGATATCTCCGCGCGAAACGGACTGCCCGCTTTGAAGACGTTTGATTGCCAGTCTGATCTGAATGAGTTTCTGGTAGTAGAACTGGCCCTTCTCGCTGTCATCCACCGTATAGCTCTGTGCATTCATGTGGTCGGTGTACTCAGCCTGATTAAGCTTATTCAGCACCTCGGTAGCCTCCGGCGTGTTGGGCACGATCATTCCGCCGTTCTCAGGCGAGCCAGCCAGCAAGGGTCCGGCCGCCGCAATCATAACCACTGTCGCAATAGCCAGCATTCGCACAGTGTTCATCGCCTCGCTCCTATTAAGACTCTACAAAAGTCAAAGGGCATCAATGCAGACCGCTGGTTCGGCGCTTCGCTGATACTCGCAAGCTGACGAATACGCGACCACTTCCATTGCAGAAACTCTTCGTTGTCACGCCGCCTTCAACTCCAGGAAATTCCATGGTTTGCTTCGCGAAGAGTCGTTGACGCCGTGCCGCGTCGTGATGACCGGAAAGCCAACCAGTCGATTCATTGAGCTATAGAATCGGCGATTACGCTGACGGAGGCGCGCGAGCGCAGCCCTCCAGCGAGATGGCGCTAATTCCCGGTAACCTGTAGTCGCGATCGATCATGCAACCAGCCTCGGCCATCGGCTAGCGAGTCCGATTGCTCTTTCCCGTTATCGGTCGGCAGCCGCGCTTGCCTGGTCCGGTTACGCGCGCGCCTCCTCCGCTTCCCCTTCCGACCTGCGCCCGAGTGTTCGATACCGCCAGGAAAAGCGCTCCGGTCGGTCTACCGGAGGTGGGTTCGCGCTCTGCCTGACAATCGACGCAAAAGACGGTTGTCGGCACGACCTGCAGACGCTCGCGCGGGATTTTTCCGCCACACGCTTCGCAGATTCCGTAAGCACCGCGCGCGGCCCTCTCGAGGGCATTTTCCAGGGCCATCAGCCGCGAGTTCGTACTCTGGAGCATTAGCGCAGAGCGTTCGATCTGATCGTGCTCTGCAGCGGTATCCATGTAGTCGCCAGGCGTTGAGCCGTCGAGCGCATCGCGTTCCCGCAGTGCTCTTGCCAGACGGATTTCCTCGCCGCGCATACTCGCCAACATCTGCGCTAACCATACGGCGCGGCCTGCGTCACGAGCGGCGACAACCGAGGGCAACTCGGGCGCCGTTAGTCTTCGATTAAGTAGCATTGGACACCTCCGCTTCTTCTCACTCCGATGGCGGTCGACGCAGCCAATTACGCCAGCGACCGCTCAGAGCTTAAAAGTTTCTGACGAACGGATGAGTGGGCGCGTAGCATGTCACTCGAAGTGACGAGACACGCCGCTGCGGAGAGCTTTATGCGGGGTCGGGACTATCCGATGAGGAGGTCGGAATCCGGCGATATATCAGCCGCTCGCGCCTCGGCGAAATTGAGACGCGCGCAGTAGTCCGCGGCTGCCCTGGGCGAAAATGCTCGATCGGCGAAATTGGACCCGTGGCCACAACCAGAGGGGCCGGCAGAACCGCGGTGCGCGAACTCACCTCCTGGAAGGTATGGCGGGTAAAACCCTGGCTGAGTTCTGAAATGGCGGACGAACGTAACCTGCTCGCCGAATGAAGCGGGCGCGTGATCTGGACAATGCTGAACAGGCAGAAGAACGCGATGACGGTCGAGATGCATACGACTTTTGTTGGTCTTGCCATTCCTCTCTCGCTCGTCGCTACCCAAGACGCTCCGCGACACCTGCTGAGACTTACGAAACAGTCATTTGTTCACGGTCATCCGTGATTTAAGCTTAGCGCTTGAGGCTTGAAATTTCAATTTCATTTCTTCCGATCAGGCCGAGCCAATTGAAGTCTTTTCAGGGTATTTTTTGGAAGACTCCGCTTTAAAGCCACTCGCGCTCTTCTTGCAGCGTTGAGAGACTTCGGCCTACTAGTAGCTTGGGAAAACCGCTCTCTCGGAAGCGTGAAACCCGCGAGGGGTTTCGCAAGTTTGGTGATGCGGCCTTCGCTTAATAGGCGGCCTCCAGCAGCGCGACCATGCTTTCTGCGGTGATGTTCGCGCCCAACGCAGCGGGCGCGCTCCAGTTCCGCCAGCACTGTGCCGTGACTCGCGAAAGTTCCGCATCACCGAATTCGCGCGGATTAGTTTTGACGAGGGATACCTATACATAGGCCCGGCCCGCGGGTTAAAAGCGCAGCAGAACGCCGCGCGTCTTTAGCACCGGGCGCGCTTCGGGAGGATGTCACCATGGCCGCCGCAGTATCCAGCCATCCATCGCAGATCATCCGCGTCAGCGAGCGCGAATGGGAACCGATGTCAGCCACCATCAAGCTCAAGAGTCTGTGGTCCGATCCCGCGTCGAAAAGACGCGCGCAACTGACCCGTTTCGAACCGGGCGCGACATTGCCGATGCATCGGCACGCCGGCGACGAGCTGCTCTATGTGATCGAAGGATCGATTTCCGACGAATCAGGGACCACGGCGGCGGGCAGCGTGGCCTATCGGCCCAACGGATGCGTGCATTCGGTCACCAGCAAGACCGGTGCGACAGTGTTCGCGATCATAACCGGCGGCATCGAACCCGCGACCGCTATCGGCGATGCGCCCCGCTCGCAAACTATCGTGCTGAGCGACCTCGCGTGGGCGGACGCGATGCCTGGGGTGCGCCAGAAACCGATCTGGCGTGACAAGGAGACCCAACGTCGAGCCGTGTTGGTACGCTTCGAGCCGGAAGCGAAGCTTCCTGCGCATCGCCACGTCGGCGACGAGCTGATCTTTGTCATCGAGGGATCCAATGCGGACGAATCGGGCGAGGTGATGACCGGTGACATGAACTTCAGGCCCAACGGATGCGTACACACAGTCACCACGCGCAACGGCGCGACCGTGCTGGCGTTGGTCACCGGCGGCGTCGAAATGCTGGGATGAGATTCGCGAGTCCCTTCTCTCGCCGTTTGTTCGGACTTCCAGAGGGCGCAGCCGGTCGGCAGCATCGTGGCGCTGCCGGTCCTGGACGGTCTGGGCATCTGCTTGGGGCATGCGATGCCTGCTTGTCTTACGACTTCGGCAGGGACCGAAATCTCTCGAACGGCAATCTATGGCCGCGCCACAATAGCGCCTTGCGCCGCGTCGCTGACTGGACGGCCTCCGGCATCCGAACGGCCGACCGATGCTACAGTTGGCCGCCGGGGATCACGCCTTGGCGAATCGCCTCTACCTGCTCGGCGGAGAAGGGCGAGTCGAAAACCTCGGGCCGCTGATGATACACGCGGAAGAGGTAACCGATGTACCGCATCCGCTGGCCCAGGTCGGACCAGTCGCTTGCGCCCACGTTGCTTGGTGCGCTTGGGGCCGTCGGCACCGAGGCCATCAGGGCGATGAGGTCCGCGTTGGTGAATTGATCGAGCAGCGGTGAGGGCGGCAGCGGGATCGACGCGCCGAGACTCCACTGACGGCCCGCGATCGCCAGCGTCATCATTTGTTCTGTGACCGTGTCCCGCATCAGCGCGAGCATGCGGACGCGCACCGGCCGCAGCGTGACGCGAAGCGCCGTTGCGAGCACGCGGCGCACCGGCGTCCACCAGCGCGCGGAAGACGGGACCAGACTCGCGAGAAGCTTGAGGCCCCAGTCGGCCTCGTCGACCACCGGGTCAGTCATCCCGCTCTGGATCTGCGGCTGTAGGCGGATCTGCTCGTGGAACCCGATCTGCAGATTGGCCAGGTATTCGAGCTGCGCGCGCGAGGCCGGATCGGTCGTGAACTTCGCGAGGTAGTAGTTGGTGAACGCCTCCCGCAGATGGCCCTGTCCGTCGGGCGGTGGACCCGGACGCAGGCCGTTGCAGAAGGCGGCCAGACCGGCGGCGTCCGCGACGGTGTCGACGCCGCGCTCGGCCAGGAAGCGCGCAAACTCGAAGCCGATCTCCTCGAACACCTTCACGTTGCCGAGCGCGATGTCCTCGCTGGCGGCCTCGATCCCTGGAGTGGGCCGTAAATGGCTGTCGCCAGTCGTCCGAGCCGATCGTCGGGATTGAACAGTCCGCGACGCACAAACCATCGGCCACACTTGTCAGCAATCGCCAGCATGGGTGTCGGCAGCAGCGCCCGCCGCTGCAGGTTGTCGACGAGATCCTCGCCGCGAATCGTGCGGCCGGCCTGCTGCGACGCCCAAGCCGCAAAGGTGCACCAGTTGGCGTTGCCGCTCGCGCAGCCGTGAAAGGCCTTCGAAATGTCGTAGTACGACTGGGTGATTCGAAGATTGCGGACAACCGGATCGGGCGTGGCGGCGACGTCCTGCACGGCCGCAGGCGTGTCGTACACAAGCAATGTCATTTACGCTCGCGAAAGGAGCTCAGGCCCGAGTAGTTGTACAGCGCCAAGCGCGCGTCTTGGGCCCGCGAGTAGCGAACGAAAAAACCGGGGAGGGGTTGCGTAAGTTTGATGGTGCTGGCGATGCTCAGTATGCCGCTTGTGAGTTCTGATTAGCGACACCTCACCGACACATCCCATCGCTTTGAAGCTGCGTTCCGGCCGGGCACGAAGTGGTGGTCGTCACCGAGGTCTGCTGCGTCGGGTAAGATTCGAAGGGGGCGCAGCCCGCCAGCAACGTCACCGCGAGAATCAACAAGCTAAGTTTTTTAATCATAGTGGTCTTACCCATCCGCAATAGTCCGCCACCCGGCGCTAAAAGGTCAAGGTGGTTCGTAAGGTTGGTAATACGAAGTATGTGACAGATGGAATAATGCTGTCGACGCACGCCCGATGACTTACTAACCGCCTGGTCAGCGCGCCCGTCGGGAGTCGCCGATATCCCGATATCCATCAGCCAACCCAAGGCGGCGCCGAAGGCACCCCGCCATCGCCAACAACCGCCGCACCCTCCGGCGCTTTGGTATGATGCTCATGAGCGGAGTGCCCCGGCACTAACCCGCTTATTTCAGTTCTGAGCAGCCGGAGAGGGCACTCGCAGATCGTTCGTAACACTTCGGACGCCCGTCGTGTTCTTCGCGATCGACTCAACGCGCGCAGACATATCCGAATTCTTTACCCGGCCACGCAGCGTCACGACGCCAGCGCTGGTGGTGACATGGATATGGTTGGACTTGATGCCTTTGCCACTGGCAAAAGCGGCTTTCACCGCGGTAGTGATTTTCGTATCATCCAATGCCGTAGCCGTTCCGACATACGCGTTCTTCGCAGCCCCTGCGGTGTCCTGGCCTGCCCGATCCATCGAAGCGCTCGCCGGAATGGAAGAGCTGGTACTCGTGTTCTGTGCGAGAGCCGGGAGCGCCAGCCCAATTCCCAACACCATTGCCGGTACCATAGCCAGTATCCTGTTTTTACTATTCATAACCTTACCTCTTCATTTGAATTCGACTTGTTAAAAGCTTGCGCTACTGACCGAGGCGCTTCAGGCACGCACAGTCACCACGATGCCTCCCATAGAAACAGGGAGATATGTACAGGCTTCCTCAGGCCTTGTTGGTTGGACTTTGGGGGTTGGTCTAGCGGTACGCGGTCAAAGGCAAGTGGAAGGACCGCTGTCTGGGCTGGATCAATCAGGACTCGACTAATTTGTCGATCCCGACTACTTCACGGTACTATCGGGCGGGATACAAAAGCCACCGCAAAACTCTTCGATTAGGTTACAAAGAGAACCCGAAGTACCGATCTTTTTTTCGCTACCGAAAAAAATCACAGACCGCCGCGCGGCCTGACGCCCGCAACCAAAAGTAGAAACGGCGTCGCTTCCTTGCGCTCCGTTCTAACAGCGCGAAGCGCGCAGCATAGCCCCCCGGGAAGCGCGAAACCCGTGAGGGGTTTCGCAAGGTTGGTGATGCCGCTCCGTTCAGTAAGCGGCTTCCAGCAGCGTGACGAGGCTCTCGAGCGTGACCTCCGCGCCTACGGAGCGCGCGCGCTCCAGTTCCGCCAACACCGTGCCTGCGACTCTGGAAAGTTCCGCGTGCGGTACGTTCACGTCGCGGAGCCGCGTCGGTACTTCGAACTGGCTAATAAATTTCGCGGTGCGATCGGCGCATTCGAGCGCCGCAAGCCGCGGATTTTCCGGATCGAAGCGGACTCCGAAGCCCTCCGCGATCGCACCGAAGCGCTCCGGCGCGATATTCGCCATGAACCGCATCACATGCGGCATCGTGATGCATGACGTGTAGCCGTGCGGCACGTCCCAGTACGGTCCGATCTGATGGCCGAGCGCGTGCGAGATCCCCAGGCGCGTGTTCATCGCGCCGAAGATCGAAAGCCACGCCGCATATTGGCATTGCACGCGATGCTCGATTTCTGCGGCGCCACCTTGCAGTGACGGTTTCAGATGCGCGACCAGTAGCGCGATTGCGCGCGCGGCGAGCGCGTCGGTGACAATCTGGCGGCGCGCGGAATACGCCGCCTCGACCGCGTGATCGAGCGCGCGCATCCCGGTCGACGCCCACAGCCACGCCGGCGTCGCGGCCGTAAGCTCGGGATCGAGGATGACGACGCGGGGCTGCAGACGCGGGTCCCAGACGCCTCCTTTCTCGCGCGTCGCCTCGTCGGTGACGCCGCCGCCAGGCGTGAACTCCGCGGCGGAGAGCGTGGTGGGGATCGCGATGTGCAGAAGCGCAGGCTTCGCAGCGCCATCGCCGTCGCGCCGTACTTCGCCCGCGCGCGCGCGGCCGCCGAGGATCGCCATCGCCGCGGCCTTCGCGGTGTCGATCGGGCTGCCGCCGCCGAAGCTAACCAACGCGTCGGCTTCGACGCGGCGCGCCTCCGCCGCCAGCGCCGTGACGGTCTTCGACGGCGAATGCTGCTGCGCGCCGGCGAAAACTCCGGCGAGCGCCGGACCCGCCGCCTGCTTGACGACCTCGAGCAGCTTCGATCCCCCGAGGGTCTTGCCAGTAACGATCAGCGCGCGCTTCGCGCGGCGGCGTTCGAGTTCGCGGCCGAGCCTTTCGATTTTGCCCGCACCGAAAATCACGCTCTCGAGACGCGTGAAATTATATTCGCCCGAAGTCGGTTCCATCGCGGCTCTCCCCGGCCCCCTTTTACCTTTTACATGAGAGAAAGTTGGCGTGCGTAACGAACCCGCGCCGCGGTCTCCCGCGGCGTCTCTAATCGGGGCCTATGGCTTGATTATCACAACCGTCCCCACCGGAAGCAGCGAATCGAGCGCGAAGATGTCCTTGTTGAATCGTCGCTGCCGTCGTAACTCTATTGCCGATGATCGAAAATTTGGTGCATCTATTCGAGAAAGCAATTCACAGCACATCGGCGCAGCGCTCGGTCAACTACCATCTGAGTCGCTTGCGCAGTGACGGTGCGAAGGTGTCGAAGCCTCACGCGGTAGTTTCGTCGCGCGCGTGCGCCGCGCCCCTACCTGCTAGTGGACCTCCGTGCTATTAGCACCAAAGTAAGGGATTCATCGAGGATCGGACGACGTGCGATGTTCGAGCTGTAACGCCGGCAACCCGCAAGGTCTCAAGTTTTGCGAGCAATGCGGCGCGCCGTTCAAGCGGCGATGCGCGCAGTGTGGATTTGAGAACTCGCCCGCGGCGCGATTCTGCGGCTCGTGTGGCGCCTCGCTCGAGACCGCGACGCCGCCGCCCGCCGCTACGCCTGAACCATCCTCCACGTCACCCGAACCGGTCCCGGCCGGCGAGCGGCGCCAACTGACGGTTCTGTTCTGCGACCTGGTCGGCTCGACGAACTTCTCGCGGCAGCTCGACGCCGAGGAGTGGCGCGACATCCTGGCCAAATACCAGCAGACCGCATCTGATGCGGTCGCGCGATGGGGCGGCTACGTCGCCAAGAATCTCGGCGACGGGCTGCTGATCTATTTCGGATGGCCTACCGCTCACGAAGACGCACCCGAGCGCGCCATTCGCGCCGGACTCGCGATACTCGAGGGCATCGCGCCGCTCAACGCCGAGTTGGCCGCAGCCGACGGGATACGACTGGCGGTGCGGATCGGAATGCATACCGGGCCGGTGGTGATAGCCGACGGCGGCGAAGTCTTTGGCGACACGCCGAACGTGGCGGCGCGGGTGCAAACCGCTGCCGAGCCCGATACGGTCTTCATCACTGCGGCGACGCAGCGGTTGGTCCCGGGATTGTTCGTGGTCGAAGATCGCGGCCCGCACGAGCTCAAAGGTATCCGCGAACCGATGACGCTGTACCGCGTCGTTCAACCCAGCGGAGTGCGCGGCAGGCTCGAGGCCGCCGCTACGCTCAGTTCATTGGTCGGCCGCGACCCGGAGCTGGGGATTCTCGCGGACCGATGGGAGCGCGCCCGAGAGGGACGCGGACAGGCGGTCCTGATCTCCGGCGAGGCGGGCGTAGGGAAGTCGCGGCTCGTGCGCGCGTTCGGCGAGAAAATCGCGGGCGAGCCTCACACCTGGTTGCACGTCGCGTGTTCCGCATACGGAGGACCGAGTCCGTTCCGCCCAATCATCGAGATTTATACCCGCGGTCTCGGCTTCGTCGCCGGCGAAAGCGACGCGCAGCGATGGGCTCGGCTCGAGGCGGCCTGCTCATTGCCGGGCCTCGACGCCGCGCGCGTCGCGCCGTATATCGGCGATATGCTGGGCATGCGCCCCTCGGAGCGCTTCCCGCTTCCCGAAATGAGTTCCCAGCTGCTCCGCGAGCGCACCCTCGACGCGCTGGTCAGCGTGCTCATCGGGCTCAGCGCGCTGCAGCCGATCGTGCTGGTATTCGAAGACCTTCACTGGAGCGACCCTTCGACCATCGCTGCGGTCGCTCGAATTATGGACGGGATCACGACCGCGCCGGTGCTGCTGCTGCTCACCGCGCGGCCCGAGTTTCAAACCGAATGGGGATCCGCCCGCTCGCATTTTTCTCAGATCAGTCTGGTGGGTCTCACCGCTCGCCAGGCCGGCGCATTGGTGTCTGCGGTTATCGGCAGGCTGGTCTTTCCTGACGCCGTGATGCGGGCGATCGTCGAGCGTTCAGGCGGCATCCCGCTTTTTCTCGAGGAGCTCTCGCGATCGGTGATGGAGTCGGGTCTGCTGGCCGAGGAAGGCGGCCATCTTGCGATGCGGGACCGGATGTCCGACGTCGCAGTGCCGGCGACCTTACGAGACACCCTGATGGCGAGGCTCGACCGGCTCGGCAGCGCGAAGCAGATCGCTCAGGTGTGCGCCACGTTGGGCCGGGAGTTCGAGTATGAACTGCTGGAAGCCGTAGCGGCGACCGACGTGCCAACACTGCACGCTGCGCTCAATCAGCTCGTTGCGGCGGAGATCTTGTACAAACGCGGCGACCTGCCCGTCGCGAGCTTCATCTTCAAGCACTCACTGATTCAGGAGACTGCGTACGAGTCGCTGCTGCGTGCGACCCGGCGCCTGCAGCACGGTCGGATCGCGGCGGTACTCAAGGAGCGTTTTCCCGCAGTCGCGCAAAAGAGCCCTGAAGTGATGGGGCATCACTGCGCCGAGGCCGGCCTGGTCAACGAGGCGATCGAGCACTTCCAGAATGCCGGCGGAGCCGCCGCTGGCCGCGCAGCCAACGACGAGGCGTCGTCGTACTATTCGCGCGCGCTTGATCTTCTCGCGCAGTCGCCCGAAGGCGCGGAGCGGCACCATCGCGAGGTGACCCTGCGCATCGGGCTTGGAGAAGCGATGGCCGGGATTGGCGGCTACTTGTCGCCTGAGATTCGCGCCAACTACGCGCGGGTGCGAGCGCTCGCCGACCTGCTTGGAGAGGGTCCGCAGCAGCTTCCGGCGCTAATCGGGCTGGTGAGTTATTACGTACCGAGCTCGAATTTCCCGGAGCTGCTAGCGGTCGGCCGCGCGATTTTTACGCTCGGCGAATCTCTCAACGTCCCGCCGATCCGAACCGTTGGTCAGGTTCTGGTGGCTACCGCTACCACCACTCGCACCAGCCTGGCGGAGCGGCACGAGGCCCTGCGCATGGTCGAAGAGGCGATCGCCCTTGCCGAATCCGGCGCGCTGCCGCCGCCGATGAGCCGGACTGATCCGGATCTGGAAGTGGCCGCCCGCACCCTTTAAGCCATGCTGCTGAATATCGATGGTGCGTTCGATCGGGCGTGGATCGCGATGCAGCGGGCGATCGAGCGGGCACGCGCCTTGAACCATCCTTTCTCGCTGTGCCACGCGCTCATCATGGCGAGCGCGTTCGGCGCAGTGATCGGCGATCCTGAGATTGTAGCCGGACTGGTTGATGAGGTTCTCCAGATTACCCGCGAGCGCGGCTTCCAATCCTTCGAGAGCCAGGCGATGGTCTATCGCGGATGGATCATGGCAGCGGCGAGTCCTCAAGATGCTGTGGAGCAGGTGAACGCGGGGCTGTCGCTTTTCTATCGAGTCGGCATGCGCAACGTCACGGGATGGCTCGAGATGATCGCGGGTGAGGCGATGCTGGTTGCCGGTAGCCTGGGCGAAGCGCGGATTCATCTGGATCACTCGGCGGCCGCGCTCACGGAGACCGGCGAGGACGCGATGCGGCCGAATCTGCAGACTCGGGTAGGTGACTTGCTGGTGGCGGAAAACCGCCTGGCGGAGGCTGAGCAGGTCTATCTTGCCGCGCTCGACTTCGCTCGCGAAAACCAACTCTTCTCAGGCGAGCTCAGAGCGGGGCTGGCACTTGGCAAGCTCCTTTGTTCCCGCAATCGGGCCGACCAGGCCGCAGTTATCCTTCGCGATCTCCTGAATCGCTGCGAGGAGGGCTTCGATCGACCTCCGGTGCGAACCATGCGGGAGCTGATCGCGGAAATCGACACAGGTGTTGGCCGGCGCCAAGCGTGACCGGTTTCACGGATAGGCACCTTAGTCGCGCGCAATTATCAAGTTGCGCCCGCCAGAGTAATGGGAGGATCGAATGGCTCAGAAAAAGCGCGTGTGTATCGTTGGAGGGGGCGCGACCGGCGTCGCTATGGCGTGGTGCCTGGGACAAAACGCGCAAGTGCGCGATGAGTGGGCGGTCACTCTCATTCACAAGGAGAACATTCCCAGCTCTGCCCACGACGGACCCGAGCAACTCGGCGGCCATTCGCTGACCGAGCCAGTCGAGTACAAGGGCCATCCGCTTCTGATCGATATCGGAGTGCAATTCATTCAGCAGCAGCTATACCCCAATCTGTTCGTGATGCTTTACCAGCCGATGTTGAGAGCCTGCCGGTCAACAATTACGACCAGCTCAAGGTGTCATGCGCTTTTCCTGACGGACCCGGCGGTCCGCGCAACTGGGGTAACTTCGCCGCTTACCAGAGCGGGCCCGCGTTCGCCATGTACTCTTCCGCGATGCGCGCGAACTGCGAGAAGTTTGAGCAGTTCCTTGCCACGCCGGGGCTTCATGGGGCACTGCAGTCTATCGATCAGTACTTCGCCGCGCATGGCGATGAGTACACGGATATAAAGACCTTCGTTAACGATTTCGTAACCCCATATCTGAGCATCATGAACGGCTATGGCGGCCCGGACATGGGTCAGATGCAGGTGGTCGATCTCGCGGTGATTTTTGATTTGCAGCTCGCCCACTTCACCAAACCGGGTATTGGATGGTCGCAGTTCAGCAGCGGGAGTTCGTCATGGGTTCAGGCCATGGCCCAGGCCGCAAAGGCCGCGCTCGATCTGCAAATCATGACCGATGTTACCGTGCTTTCGGTAGCTACTAATCCAACTACCGGAAAAGTAAGCGTAGCCTGGGGCTCCAAAGGGCCGGTGGTGGTGGATGAGTTCGACAAAGTCATCCTGACCACCGACATGTGGACCAACGCCAATCTCCTGGGCGGCGCTAATAACTCCACCTACTGGAACCAGCTCTACAGCAAATATCTGGATAAGCCCCCCGTCCCGCCGCAGGGACCTCCGCCTGACCCGAAGACCGCCAAATGGAACCTCATGCAGGGCGCCTGCTATATCCACACCGATGCTTCGATGCTGGCGCCGAGTCTGAGACCACTGCAGCAGGAGACGCTTCAGTTCAACGCCTATTTCGCCGGACGCCCCGACGGCAGCTACGACATCGCCAAGACCTTCACCACCTATATCCTGAAAAACCTGTTACCGGACGATCAGGCTCAACATGCAGACGGGCTTTATCTAACGATGTATGGTTACATCCCTGGGCCGGGTGACAAGCAGCCCGCGCCGGAGACTACTATCAAGGTCTCGAAAAACTGGATTCATGGTCATTGGGTTGCTTCGTTTCTGGACGGACCCAAGCAGACCACTCATCTGATGCAGGGACTGGGAAGGTTCAGCTATCCGGGTCAGCTCAACACCAATGTTTACTTTGCCGGCAACAACGTCGTGATCGACTCCGAAGACGGCGCGCTGGTCTCCGCGATGGCTATAGCCGATTATGCGTTCGGGATCCCATATCCGCTGCCCGCGCTCTTGAAGCATCCGCTCGAATACGCCGCTGCCATTGCAGTGTACACAGGACTCTACAAGGTGATGTTCCCGGGCCACGCCCCGATGTTCGTCTAGCCTGAGAATAGGACTAGACTCAATACGCCGCTTCCAGCAGCGTGACCAGTCTTTCTACGGTGACGTTCGCGCCGCCCACTGAGCGCGCGCGCTCCAGTTCCGCCAGTACTGTGCCTGCGACTGTCCCTACTAAAAATTCCATCTCAACCGCAATTTGAGTGGCTGCTGGAATTGCTATCGGATTGATGCGCTTAAGTGAGACGACCTGCAATCAGGACGGCAAAACGGTCGGCTCCTGATCGAGACCTAAAGTCTTCGATACAGAGAGTTATCAGCCGACGGCATACTGGCCGCGACGCAACGGTGAGTGAGCAGGAATCGGATACGAATCAGGCCGCGAGACGTTCGTAGCGGTGATGCAGGCCGCCGACATGCGGGATGGCGACGACCTTTCTGATTCTGGGGGGCACGGTCGGGCGTGAGTCAGAGCAATCCTTGTCGAGCGAAAGATGCGTGCGGGTTCGTTGGTAATAGTCTACGTACGAGGACAGGACGCGGTGCAGATGACGCTCGTTGAAGATCACGATCGTGAACAATTGCGGCTCGTGATCGAAAGTGACAACCCGCAGTTTGGAAGTCACGGCGAAGTACAGTTCATCGGCGGAAATTGGGGCGCTCCCAGCATCAGGATTTCGCCGCTACTCAGAGTGCGTATGATATCGGGCGAAATGGCGCTCATCATGCTGCCGGTGGAAGAAAACCTCCCACTGACCGAATCGTAAACCTCTGCAGTGCCAATTCTGGCGTTATTGGCGTCGACGCCGCCGACCACCAGCACGTGGCCGTCATCCAACTTCGTAACGCTAGGACCCCTTCTCGCGCGCGCCATCGATCCGGTGGCCGAAAATCTGCCGGTTGCAGTATCGTACAATTCGGCGCTCGCCAGCGCTCCGCCGGTTTCTACACCCTGGCCCCCGACAATCAACACTCTGCCGTCCTTCAAACGAATGGCGGCGTGCTCGATGCGGCTGGTTGTCATAGATCCGGTAGGGATGAAGCGATCGGTGCGGGAGTCGTAAATCTCGGCGACCGACGAAATGCGGTTTGCCTTCACCTCGAGACCCCCTGCTACCAACACGCGGCCATCATCGAGCGATGTGACCGTGACCTCTCGGCGAAGCACATTCATGGGCATGGTTGACACAGTCCTTGCGTCCTTGGCGTCGTAAATCTGTGAGACCACCGGCGGACCCTTGTAATGCGTCGAAAAAGGTCCCCAATAGACTTGGAGAACCCGACCGTCCGGAAGCCGGGCCCAGGGAGCAGCGTTCCAATTTCGCCAATCCAGAGCGGTTATCTCCCTGAAGCTTGTAACTCCTGTGAAGCGCATTGTCGTGGAATCGAAGACCTCGCCTGCGATGCTTGAAAAGGTGATCTCGAGTCCGCCGCCGGCGATCAGTACTTTCCCGTTCGATAGCAAAGTTGCGCTGTGAGAATATCGCGGATGAATCATGCCGGCAGTGGCGCGAAATTGTTTGTTCTGCTGATCGAACAATTCGCAGCTCCGCGTGATGCCTTCACGATTGTGACCTCCGGCGACCAGCACCGTCGCGTCTCGAAGTAGAGTCGCAGTTGCGGATTCGCGCGCTGTGTTCATCGAGCCTGCCAGCTCGAATTTTCCCGTGTCAGGGTTGTAGAGTTCGGCGCTGTCGCTGAATCCCGTCCCGGTGAATCCGCCCGCGATCAGAACTCTTCCATCCGCCAACAGAGTCGCTGTGTGTCCGATTCTAGCTTCGTGCATCGTCGGGCCGGAGTGCAACGCTCTCACTACAGGATCGAACAGCTCGCACGCGCCGGTGACCGAGTTACCCGTGAACCCGCCGGCTATCAAGACTTGCCCATTCTTGAGCAGGGTTGCCGTATGGCCGATGCGTGGGACGCGCATACTGCCGGCGCGCGCGAAGCCGCTCGCCGATGGTTGATAGATTTCCGCGGCGGACACGATCCAGCCGGTCCAGGGACTGAATCTGAAAGTATCGGTGAGCTGGACCGCAATACCAGAATCAAGCACCAAGCCAGGTTGGCTGCTGCACTTTTCTCTGGCCGTGTATCCGCCCGCGATTAGCACATTGCCGTCCGCGAGCAGGGTTGCACTCTGACCTGCTACGGGGGAGAGCAGCGGATAATTCAGGCCGGAGTTTGTTAGCGCAGGGTAGTCAAAGACCGTACTAGCTGCACAGCTTCCTTCTTCGACAAGCAGAAATCTTCCCGGCTGAAACTGCGTCACAGTCTGCGGCACCGACGAATCCGATGCGCCCGGGTCCCTCTGCAAGTTTGAAAATACCCCCCTGCCCGGTTCGTAAAGGTTCTCCCGCGCGACGCCCGTTACTCCATGGCCCACTGCCAGGCCACCCAGAATCAGAACGTTCCCGCTGGGAAGAAGCTCCGCCGAGTGTCCAAGTCGACCCTCGGTCATGCTGCCTGTCTTCGCGAAGGTCTCGGTTATCGGGTCGTAGATTTCGGCGGACGCGGTAGCGTCGAGCGAATTTGGATCGGGCCCGCCAATGCAGTTGGTTCCCGCCTGACAGATAGTTAACGACGCGGAACCCAGGACCAGGCTGAACGCTGCGCAGACGACAAGGGCAGGCAGAGGCAGACTGATTATCCGGTTCTTCACTGGCGCGCGGCGTCCATTTCAAAACTAGGGTCTCCAGTGGTTGCCCCGGTTGCCTGTAGCCTTGGGCGCCATGCCCGGATCGGGGGGGTATGGCCAGCCATGGGCGCCCCATCAAACGCGGCTGCGGGCATCCTAGCGCAGACTTTCCCGATACCCGGTAGGTGAAATCGGCGGGCCGCGCGTGCAGGGGTTCCGTGTTGGTGCTTTGCCTGGTCGGCTATCGGGCGCGCGCCGACGCTACGCGCGACGCTTGCGATTGGATAAGGATCAAACACGATGCTGCTTCGTATACCAAGCGACCTGCTTCATTTTCTTGGAATGCCGCTAGCGGCTTGCCGCTGCCATGATCATAGACGATGACCGCGTAACTTCAAAAAAAAGGAAATGCCCGGCAGGACCGAAAACCTGCCGGCCACCAAGGAATGAAAACCAGCAACGCAGACAGTAACCGAAACCCTTGATCCACGTCCAGCTACAAACCAGCTCACCCTAGCCGACGTTCAACGCATCGCCGTGGCTCTCGCGGGCGGCAAACGTGTAAACCGCAACGCGTCGGGCTTCATGACCATCTACCCGGCGCACGATGATACCAGCCCGTCGTTGAGCCTTAGCCTTGGCCACAAGGGTAACTTGATCGCGTGGTGTTTCAGCGGCCGCGTCGCGTTCGCCGACCCTATTCGAATCCTGGTCGCCAAGGGGCTGGTAGCCGGTAGCGGGCCGGTTAACCCGGAAGCGATCGCGATGGCCAATCGGGTGCAGGCCGAGGCGAAGCGCCACCACTTTCGCCGTCCGTCGAGCGAAGCACGCGGCACCAAGCAGGATCGCACGGAATGGCAGATAACGCGTTTTGCAGCGACTGGCTGCTGGAGAGAGTTGGACTTGAACCGTCGAGACCCCTCGGGTTGCCATCCCTTCGTTTGATGACGCCATGGCGACGGCTTCAAACTGAGACACTACCGGGCGTCGAGGCGGGCTGGCGCCGCTTGTGCTAGAAGGCTGACATGAAGCTCCGCCACGCAGCCGCGCGCAGATTGCTCGTATACACCGCAATCTTCGCATTCCTTGGGGCAGTCTTCGGCGGCGTGACCTTCTTGGCTGGTGTTGGACTATCGGGGATGCAATACGTGCCAAGGGGTTATCTGATTCTAAATCATATCTTTTGCTGGCCGGATTTAATTGTCGCTCTAGTCCTGCGCGAAGATCAGATTCAGTCACTATACGACGATTGGCTGATATATTGGGTCGGCTTACCAATGTTGGGCTGGGCGTTACTCGGTGCCGCCCTGAGCAGCATTCATTCGCTAATCTCCAAGTCAGAGTCGCAGCCGTGACATACTAGCCGCGATCCCGCGTCCTCCCGGTAAATTAAGACACTGGCAATTTCAAATTCAGACACTCAAGCCCGAATTTAGACGGTACCTGCTGTCGCCAACTTAGCCGCCGAGATAGGTGAAAGCTACCATTGTCTTCCCCGCTCAACCAGCGGGTCTCTGCACGTTTCACCCATCGCAAAACCGTCGGTATATTTGCCCGCAGAGCCCTCCGGATTCCCGAGGTGGATCACCCCCCGCATCGAAGTCGAGAACGCAAGCCGTGGGCCGCGTGGCCTTCACCGCGCTAGCTTCCTATCGGCGGGTCGATAGCGATATAACTCACCATCGGGAGGCTGATAGTGATGCCGACTATGGGAGACTTGATGTCCGTGTGGACTCAAGCAAAGACCACGCTCAAAGAAAAAAGGCAGTCGGACAGTAAGGCATGAAGCTCCGCCACGCAGCCGCGCTCGCGCTTGTGAGCTGGTATCTGATCGCACCTCCGAAGCATGGCTGGATCAGAGACGGTGCTGGAGACGCCGTGGTATCACCTCCCGTACCTACTTGGGTTCGTCTCGGAACCTTTGATTCAGGGGAGCAGTGCCAAGCCGCGCTCGCAGAGTTGCGTAAGAAAGTGCTTCGCGCCTATGCGAAGGACAAGGCCGCGGGCCGCAATCGGTTAATTGTCGGTGATGGGGCGGATTGCATAGCCAGTGACAATCCTGTCCTCAAGGGAAGATAGGCCGTCTCGCTTCGTCCCGAGTCATCCCGCAAAATGAGACACCCGCGAATTGAAATTCAGACAGCGACTGGTTAACCGACCAGCCACCTCGCGTAGTAAACTCGGCGCGATGACGTTCCGATCGCTTTTCTCCGGAGCCATCAAGGGGCTGTTCGCTCTCGTGCTGATTTTGTGTGGGCTTGGCCTCGTGATCGTCGCTGGATGGTTTGTCTTCTTGCCGATGCGCGCGATTGCGATTTCGCTAGTAGCACGCGGCTGGAACCCATTGCTCGCGGCCGTACTCTGGTTGCCCATCCCCGCAACGGTTTGGATATTATGGGTGCGATGGCGGGATGCACACCCAGTTACCGCTTTTGACCGATGGCTGGTTCACGCGATCCGGTGGATCGCGAAACGTTGAAGTCGCTCGCCGGGTCAAGGTCATGGAGCCAGTCAAAGAACAGCTAAAGCAGGGCCCTAGTTTCTGGAATCGGATGCCTGATCACGTCGTAGTTGCACGAATTCGGCGCGCGGGCTCACCGGCTCCCGCGCTGAATTCCTGGCGGAGAGAGTTGGACTTGAACCATCGAGACCACTCGAGTTGCCATCCCTTGGTTTGATGACACCGTGGCGACGGCAGTGGTTTCTTTCAGGTCGCAAGGAGATCTCAGGACCAGGATGCTCTAACAGCGTGACGAAGCTCGTGTACTTCGAACGTTCTCGACAGCGCGCTGCTCGCCATCGAAAGGGAGAAGCATCTCAAACGATGGCGGCACAAAAAGAAAATAGACTTGTTCCGATCGGTTAATCCGAAGTTGACTTGAGCGCCGATTGTTCCGCGAAGAGTAGTAGGCAAGCGGTCAGCAGGCGATCAGCGGCGCGTGTACAACCATCGCTGAGTATTCAAACAATTGTTACGTAACGGTCCTTCGACTCCGGCAGCCTTCGCTCAGGATGACATCCTAGGTTGATCGATCATCGGGATGGCAGTGGTTTAGTTGCCGTCCTGAACAGAGTTTGCCGTAGTATGATCTTCTTAATTCGAGCAGATTTTTTTCTGAACCGATTCACTTCTCGATGCCAGGATCACAAACGCCCTAGTGGTGTCACGCAGTAACTGCCAAGCGGTTCTAACAGCGCGAAGCGCGCAGCATAGCCCCCGGGAAGCGCGAAACCCGTGCGGGTTTTCGCAAGGTTGGTGGTGCTGGCTCCGCTCAGTACGCCGCTTCCAGCAGCGTTGCGAGGCTTTCGACGGTTAGGTTCGCGCCTACTGAACGCGCGCGTTCCGGTTCCGCCAGCACTGTGCCTGCGACTCTGGAAGAAAGCCACGCCGCATATTGGCATTGCACGCGATGCTCGATTTCTGCGGCGCCGCCTTGCAGCGACGGTTTCAGATCTCGCGGCCGAGCCGTGCGATCTTGCCCGCACCGAAGATCACACTCTCGAGACACGTGAAATTATATTCGCCCGAAGTCGGTTACATCGCGGCTCTCCCCGGCCCCCTTTTACCTTTTACGTGAAAGAAAGTTGGCGTGCGTAACGAACCCGCGCTGCGGTCTTCGGCGGCGCCGTGCCTTGGGGCTTATGGCTTGATTATCACAACCGTCCCGACCGGGAGCAGCGAATCGAGCGCGAAGATGTCCTTGTTGTCGACCGAGATGCATCCGGTGGTCCAGTTGATGTCGTCCGCATTGAGCACAGGATTGTCGGTGCCGTGGATTCCGATTCTGCCGCCGACGCCGATCGCGCGGCCATCCTCGAACGGCACTTCGCCTTCGCCGCGGAGTTTCAGGTAGCGATCGCGGTCGATCACATTGGGATAGTTCAGGGTGAGAAAGATTTGCCAGCGGCGGCTGTAGTGTTTCTCGATGATCGTGTAAACGCCCTCCGGGGTGCGGCGATCGCCCTCCCAGAGCTTGGTGCCGGGCTCGAAGCTGCGTCCGAACACGGCGTGGTAGGTTCGGTAGAGGCGGCCCTTGTAGTACACGATGAGCTGATGCTTTTTCTTGTAGATGGTTACCGACCAACTGGTCGGCTCGAGATAAGAGCCGTCGCGGGTTTGCTTGAACGCGCGCTGGCCCGGCGAGTCGACGTTCGGATCGGGACGCGGAGTCGGAGTCACGGTCGGCGTGGGGTCGGGAAAAATTCCGGCCGCACCGGAACTCAGCCAGTGAGGCGTCGGGGTCGATGACGGCGTGGGCAGAAGCGTCGGCAGCGGCGATCGGGTCGCGATCGCTGACGGGCGCGCGGATGCCGCCGGCGAGCCGGCCGCGGACAGCGCCGATGCGGTCAGCTCACCCGCCACGGCGCATATCGCGATCGCAATTGCCGCGAGCGCGGCCGAACGGCCAAGCTTACCCATCAACCAGATTCCGCCTTCCTACGATCTCCATTGTGAAAAGCCTTGTCGCGCTGGTCAATTCTTCCTGGTTATTATTTGGCATTATATTTTGCACCGCCGCCGCTGCGAAGCTCCAGTGCCGGTGAGCGACGCATATCGGGCGCGAACCTTCCACATCGACCGCGAAGCCCGCTGAGGCAAGGAGCACTGCAAACATGGATATCGATCTAAAGCGCGCGCTCTCCGCCCTGACCACGGGAATCTACGTGCTGACGGTCGCCGAAGACGGACGCTGCCACGGGATGTCGTCGTCATGGGTGACGCAAGTCTCGGGCGAGCCGCCGATGCTGATGGCGGCGGTCGACAATGCCGCCTTCACCAATCCGGTGATCTCGCGCACCGGCGTATTCGGGCTCAATGTGGTGGGGCGGCGCGGCAAACCGCTCGAGGACTATTTCTATTCGCCGCGCGCGCGCCGCACCGACAATCTCGACGAGGTAGCGTACCAGCTATCGCCGAATCTCAAAGTGCCATGGCTCGAGCTCGCGATGGCCGCGATTGAGGCGCGCGTGGTCTCGAGCCACGTCGCCGGCGACCATACGCTGTTCGTCGCCGCGCTCGCCGGCATCCGGATTGCCGCGAACGATCGCCCGCTCACCTCACTCGATCTCGACTACGTCTATCTCGGCGGCAAGGAAGTCTTCGCGCTCGATCGATCGGGATGGTGAAGGGGCGGGGGTGGTGAGAAGAACACTAAATTGACGGTTGCGCAAAGCCTCTGATAGCATCGCGCGCGCGGAGAATCTGATGGCTATCGACAAGAACGAACTGCGCCGCGTGATGGGTCATTTCGCAACCGGGGTGACCGTGATCACCACCGTCTCGGGCGCCGGCGAGATGCACGGGCTGACCGCGAACGCATTCACCTCGGTCTCGCTGGTGCCGCCGCTGCTGCTGATCTGCGTCGACAAGAAAGCCGAGAGCTACGAGAGCTTCGAACAGAGCAAAGTCTTCACCGTCAACATCCTGGCGTCCGACCAGGAGGCGCTGTCGCGGCGCTTCGCGGTCAGCGGCGGGAACAAGTTCGAGGGCGCGGCCTACCATCTCGGCTCCAATGGCGCGCCGATCCTGGAAAACACGCTCGGCCATTTCGAGTGCAAGCTCACCGCGGCGTTCGACGGCGGCGATCATACTATCTACCTCGGCGAGGTGATGGAGGCGGAGACTCGCGAGGGCGCGCCGCTGGTGTTCTTCCGCGGCGGCTATCGCGAGCTCGGCGAGTAGCGGCGAATCGAGGGGCGAGCGCCGCGGCAAATCCAACCATAGTCGACGCCAAATCGCGGTCGTGAAATCACTCACGCATCCCAAGCAATCCACGCATCGCAAGCAATCAAGGTGAGCTCCGCGGCGCGGCTTCCCGGGCTCAGCGTCTTCTTGCCGTCGCATAACGAGGAGGGCAACGTCGAGCGCGTCGTGCGCGGGTTCCTCGCCGAGCTTCCGCGCGTGGCCGACGACTACGAAGTGATCGTGGTCGACGACGGCAGCACGGACCGGACGCTCGAAAAAGCGCGCGCGCTGGCGGCGTCGGACTCACACGTCAAGGTGGTTCATCACGAGCGTAATCGTGGTTACGGAGGCGCAGTCATCTCGGGAATCCGTGCCGCGACGATGCCCTACGTCCTGCTCGCCGACGGCGACGGCCAGTTCGATCCTCGCGACACGGCGAAGCTCGTCGCGCGGTTGTCAACCTGGTCGCCCTGCGACGTCGTCGTGGGGCGCCGCGTTCGTCGCGCTGACCCGCTGATGCGGCGGGTCAACGGCCGCGCGTGGACGATTCTCATAAAGGCACTGCTCGGCATCTCGATCGACGACATCGATTGCGGATTCAAGCTGTTCAGGCGCGAGCTGCTCGATGGGATGGAGCTCAAGGCGCATGGCGCGATGATCTCTACGGAATTGATGGCGCGGCTGGCGGGTCGGGGCGCCAAGGTTGACCAGGTTGACATACTCCATCTGCCGCGGATGGCTGGCGAGCAGTCCGGAGCCAGCGCCAAGGTCGTTCTTCGCGCATTTAGAGAGCTGTTTGCGCTGTTTCGCGAACTGCGCCAGCAGCGTGTCCAGGCCGCCCGCGACCGTCGTAAATAAGCGTCTGCGCAAAGCGGCAGGGTGACAGCCGCAGTGTGAATCACGGCCTACGCAAAGCGGATAGCTGATAAACGGATTGGTAGTTCGTTATAGCCGATAGCAGAAAAGTGCCGCGAGTCTTGCGGGATTTCCGCGTGCCAAAAGTGGCACGGCAATAGCAATGTTCTATTGCTGACACGGCGGCCCGACAAAGTGGCCGCCCTGGAACAAGGAGATCGAAAAGTATGAAGCGCACTTTCTCTATTCTGACTGCCGTCCTGTTTGCCGGCGCGTTGGCGGTCCCGGCATTCGCGCAGACCGATACTTCCAAGAGTGCTCCCGAAGCGGCGGCGTCGCCGGCCACCACGGCCGCCGACAGCTCGGCGAAACCGGTGAAGAAGACCCATCATCGGCATCACGCCAAATCGACCGCATCGAGCACCACTTCTGCGCCGGAGAGCGCGCCTTCTGCGGCGGCTCCGTCCGACGCGACCACGAAGTAGGGCATCGCGGCTAGGGCCGGAGGCGCCTGACGCCTCCGGCGCCTGCCCGCGATCGCCGCGCGCATCACACCCTCGACCGCCGACGCGGAAGCTCTCCGCGATCGCCCGGCGCTTGATCCGCGACCTGTCTCAGCATCCGCCAGTTAGTCTCCGCCTTCATGCGCGCAGCAGGCGAACACGCTGCGCGCATTTTTTTTGCTCCGCCTTTCCTGCTAGCATCACGATGCTTGCGCGTGGCCAGAATCGCGAAAGCTAAAATAGTGCGGAGTCTGTCGCGCCTTCTAGTCGTGTTAATGCTGGCGCTGGTTTGCCAGTGGCCTGTGCTCGCGCGCGCGTCGGCCAACAACAATTCGTCTTCGGACGATCAGGTGTGCGACCCTCTGGCCGACTACTTTCTCGGGATGGAAGATTATCCGGAAGCGATCCAACGACATCGCATGGTCATCAGGCAGCATCCCGGCAACGCGCTCGCGCATTACCATCTCGGTTTCGCGTACGGATTGATCGGTGAGCATCGGCTCGAACTCTCCGAGTATCAGAAAGCGGTGAACCTCGGACTCAATGACTGGCAGTTGTTCCTCAACCTCGGATTGCTGTATCTGGAAAGCGGCTTGACCGCCGATGCGACCGAGGTGCTGAAGCTTGCGACGCTGCTGGGTCCCGACCGTCCGGAGACGCACTTCAATCTTGCGCTCGCGCATCAGCGCCGCGGCGAGCTTCTCGATGCCGAGCAGGAGATGCTGACCTCATTGGAGATCGATCCCAATCAGCCCGACGCGCGCAATACGCTCGGGGCGATCTACGCGCAGGAAGGTAAGTACGTGCGCGCGAATGAGGAGTGGACTGACCTCGTCGCGGCGAACCCCGACTACCAGCCCGCGCGCGCCAATCTCGACATCCTCCAGCGCGTCGAGCGCGGCGAACTCAAGGGCACCAGCGCGGCCGGCAGTTTCGCGACTCCGTAAATCAACAGTCAAAGGCTGACAAGTCGGATGGTAAAGCAGGTGGCGGAATTGGATGAGTGGAAGAGTGTACTCCGGCTGACGGCTGGGGCCCTGGTGCTTGCGATTTTCACGACCTTGGCAATCACCCCGGCGCCTGCGCACGCGACTACGCTATCGCATCGCAGATCATCCCATGCGAAAAGGGCCGTTCGCATCGGCGGCGCCGGTGCACCGCTCTACAAGGGCGCGCTGCTCGAGGATGCCGACAGCGGCAAGGTGATGTACCAGCTCAACGCTGACATGGCGTGGCCGCCCGCCTCGATGGCGAAGATGATGCTGCTGCTGGTCGCCAAGGAGCAGATCAAGTTGGGCCGCTTCAGCGAGGCCGACCCGGTCAGAGTCTCGGAGCGTTCGGCGCATACCGGCGGCTCGCGGCTCGGGCTAAGGCAGGGCGAAGTCTTTCCGCTCGGCGAGCTTATCAAGGCGGCGCTGATAAAATCGGCGAATGACGCCGCGGTCGCGGTCGCGGAAAAAATCGGCGGCTCGGTCGAGGCGATGGTCCGGATGATGAACGCGCGGGCGCAGGAACTCGGGATGAATCACACCGAGTATCGCACCGTCGACGGGTTGCCGCCGCGGCCGACGCACGACGTCGACCGCACTGACGCCAACGACCTCGCCACGGTCGCGCGCGCGATCATTCGTGAGACCAACCTGCTCGAATTGTCGAGCCAGGAACAGGCGCCGTTCGACGGCGGCGTCTGCATGCTGCACAACACCAATCATCTGATCGGTCATTTCGACGGATGCGACGGGCTCAAAACCGGATTCACCTACGAAGCCGGGTTCAACCTGACCGCCACCGCCAAGCGCAACAACCTGCGCCTCGTAGCAGTCGTGCTCGGAGCGCCGTCGAATCAGCAGCGCTTCGCGCAGGCGGCGAAACTGATGGAGTGGGGGTTCGAGCATTTCACCTCCGTGTCACTGCTCAGGACCGGTGAGCCGCTGCCGGTTCATGTGCAGGTGGAGTTCGGTCCGAGCATCCAGCCGGTCGCTGCCAGCGACCTCAACGTGGTGCTCTCCAAGACCGACACCTCCGACGTCAAGCTCGAGTACAAGGTGCCGCCCGCGATCGCCGGCCCGGTCCAGACCGGACAGCGGCTCGGTGAAGTGGTGGCAAACAATCACGGCGAGATGGTCACGGAAATCGCCGCGGTAAGTCCGATCGCGGTGAGCACGGGAGCGCCATCCGTCGCGTACGGACGATACCTCCCGAACGACAACTATACGTCGCCACCGCGCTCCGACAGCGGCCAGCCAATCCAGGAGAATCAATGAAACCGGCTTCCCGCCAGCGCAATCGACGTAACCGCAAGCTCGCGCGCAAGCGGCGCAATGACCCCGTGCAGGCCAAGTCGCGACTGCGCAAGATGCGCCGCACCCGCCGCCGCGCCTGAAGATCGCGCCGGGCTCCTGATTTAGACAGTCGCTGTTTCCCGATTTCCGACGCTGTCCAGTACCGCAGCAGCGTGGTAGTTCTTCGGCGTTCGTTCGGCATCGAGGGACTCATGCGCTGCGCGAGTTGCGGCTCCGAAATTGCGGCGGGCAAGAAGTTCTGCGGCGACTGTGGCGCGGAACTGAGCAATCATTGCCCAAAATGCGGGGCAGAAAACTCGCCGGGAAAGAGATTCTGTGGAGATTGCGGTGCAGCGCTCGACGCTCCGGCTCCTGCCGCTGCCGCACCAGCGCGCGCGGGGACACGGATCACCGACCTGGTTGAACCTGCCGGCGAGCTCGACGGCGAGCGCAAGACAGTCACCGCGCTGTTTGCCGACATCAAGGGCTCCACCGAACTGGAGCAGGACCTCGACCCCGAGGAAGCCCGCGCCATCATCGATCCCGCCCTCAAGCTGATGATGGCGGCGGTGCATCGCTACGATGGCTACGTGGTGCAGTCGACCGGCGACGGCATCTTCGCGATGTTCGGCGCTCCGCTTGCCCACGAGGACCACCCGCAACGCGCGCTGTATGCGGCGCTGCGGATGCAGGAAGATCTCCGGCGCTACGCGGCGACGCTCCGCGAGCGGGGCTGGGCGCCGATCGAGATCCGGGTCGGCGTGAATACTGGCGAAGTCGTGGTGCGCGCGATCCAAACTGCCGAGGGGCATGCCGAGTACACGCCGATCGGACACGCCACCAACCTCGCGTCACGGATGCAGACGGTGGCGGCAACCGGGACCATCGCCGCGACCGAGGATACGCGCAAGCTCTGCGAGGGCTACTTCACGTTCCGCTCGCTCGGACCTACGCGGGTCAAGGGCGTGAGCGAGGCCGTAAACGTCCACGAGGTGACCGGGCTCGGCCCGCTGCGTACGCGTTTGCAGGCGTCGGCGCGGCGCGGGCTCTCCAAGTTCGTGGGCCGCCAGGACGAACTCGCGCAGATGAGGCGGGCGCTGGATTCAGCGAAGTCGGGGCACGGGCAAATCGTCGCAGCGGTGGGCGAGGCCGGGGTCGGCAAATCGCGCCTGTTCTTCGAGTTCCAGGCGGTCGGGCAGCCGGGATGCCTGGTGCTCGAGACTCTCTCCGTCTCACACGAAAAGGCCTCGGCGTACCTGCCGTTGATCGACTTGCTCAAGAACTATTTCGACATCATCCCGGATGACGACCCGCGCAGGCGCCGCGAGAAGATCGCCGGAAAGATCATGATCCTGGATCGGACGCTGGAAGACAGCCTGCCATATATGTTCAACCTGCTCGAGGTGGTGGAGAGCGACGATCAGCTCGCGCGCATGGATCCTGAAATCAGAAGGCGCCGGACGCTCGACGCGATCAAGCGCCTGCTGCTGCGCGAAAGCCTCCAGCAGCCGCTCATCGTGGTCTTCGAGGACCTGCACTGGCTTGACGAAGGGTCGCGGGCGCTGCTGAACCTGCTCACGGACTCAATTGGCACAGCGCGGGTGTTGATGCTGGTGAATTACCGGCCAGAGTTCACGCACAACTGGGGCAACAAGACCTATTATACACAGCTCCGGCTTGACCCGTTCGGCGCGGAGAGCGGCGAGGAGATGTTGAAGGCGCTGCTTGACGACGGCCGCGAGCTGGCGCCGCTCAAGCGCGTGATCATGGAGAAAACCGAAGGCAACCCGTTTTTCATGGAAGAGATCGTACAGGCGCTGTTCGAGCAAGGCGCCCTGCTGCGCAACGGCTCCATCAAGCTCGCCAAATCTCTGAGCAACATTCAAATCCCGTCTACCGTACAGGCGGTGCTGGCCTCACGCATCGACCGGCTGCCGCCGGAGCAGAAAGATCTGCTGCAGACGCTCGCGGTGATTGGCAAGGAGTTCCCGTTCAGGCTGGTAAGCGAAGTGACCGGAAAGGCCGACAACGAGCTGCAGAGGCTGCTCTCGGAGCTACAGATAGCCGAGTTCATCTACGAGCAACCCGCCGTTTCCGACGTCACGTACGTCTTCAAGCATGCGCTATCGCAGCAAGTCGCCTCCGGCTCGGCGTTGCTGGAACGGCGCAGAGTCCTGCACGGACGAATTGCCCACGTGCTCGAAGCGCAATTCCCCGAGACGCTGGAGACTCAACCGGAGCTGGTCGCCCATCACTACACGGAAGCGGGGCTGGGAGCACAAGCAATTCCGTACTGGCAACGGGCGGGTGAGCGAGACCTTCAGCGCTCGGCAAACCTGGAAGCCATCCACCAGCTTAAGAAGGGGCTCGAACTGCTGGGGTCCCCGCCAGACGCGCCTGAGCGGAGTCGGCCCGCGGACGAAGCTCGTTACTCGCTCCTGTTGGCACTTGGACAAGCGCAACGGTGCGCGGGCAAATTCCTTGAGGCCCACGAAACGCTGCTGTGCGCTGGCGATGTCGCCAAATCGCTAGGATCAACCGAGAGCCTAGTCCGTGCGGCGCTGGAGCTCGTACGTGCGACATTTTTTGGCGGTCTTCCCGCACTTCCAGTGGTTCTCTTGCTCGAGGAAGCGCTGCAAAGACCCGGCGCGGAAGACAATCCTCTCACGACGAAAATCCTTAGCGGTTTGGCCCGCGCACTGGGAGTCACGGGGGAGCCGCAACAAGCGTTGGTATACGCCCAGCAGGCGGTGACGATGGCCCGGCGCTTTGACGACCCCGGACTGGTCGCCCACAGCCTCCTTGGAATGTTCTGCGCCCTCATGGGGCCGGAGCACGCCGGGCAGCGGCTTCCCATCGCAACAGAAATGCTGGACCTTGCCAAGGCGGCGAACGACACAGAAGTGCTGGCCGAGGCACGCTGGTGGCGTGCGCATTGCCTGCTCGAGTCGGGAGATGTGGTGGCGGCCGACGCGGAAATCGACGCGCACGGCCGCTCGGCGGAAGAGACGAACCAACCTTTCAATCTTTCCCTCAACGCAATGTTTCGGGCCATGCGGGCCTTGATGCGGGGCCGCTTCGAAGACAGCGAGCGCCTGGCCCAGCAAGCCCTGACGATCGGGCAGCGCGTGCAAACGGAAACCGCGGCCGGCGTCTTTGGGCTCCAGATGTTTGCGCTGCGCCGCGAGCAGGGACGGCTCAAGGAAGTCGAGCCCGTCGTCCGGGTCTTTGTCCAGGAACATTCCGCGGCTGCCGCCTGGCGCCCCGGCCTGGCGGTTATCTACTCCGAAGTCGGGCGAACAGCGGACGCGCGGGCGGAATTCGAGAACCTGGCGCAGCAGGACTTCGCCGACCTGCCGCGCGATGCGGTGTGGATGGGAACCATGACCTATCTCGTGGACGTCTGCACCTTCCTGGAGGACCGGGCGCGCGCTGACACGTTGTACCAGATTCTCTTCCCCTTCGCCGGGCGCAATGTAGTCGTTGGCAATGGCGTGGCTTGCTACGGCGCCCTCTCTCGCTACCTGGGCGCGCTGGCTACCACCCTCCAGCGCTGGGACGACGCGGCGCGCCATTTTGAAGACGCACTGGCGATGAACGCCCGCATGGACGCGCGGCCCTGGCTTGCCCACACGCAAGAGCAGTGCGCCACCATGCTTCTCGCACGCCGTCAGTCGGGCGACAGTGACAAGGCTGCGGCGCTGCTCGACGCGGCGCTTGCCACGGCTGGCGAGTTGGGGATGCGCGCGCTCGAGGAGCGCATCAGGGCCGGGATAACGCAGATGAAGCCCGACTTACACTAGCGCGATCGATCACCCGCCGCGGGTTGGCGTCATCAGCTCCGGCGCTCCGGGTGTGATCCGCGATTCGCCCAACTCGACAATCACGTCCGCCGGGAGGCTCAGCTTGCGCGCCGCTTCACGGATAGCCTCGGGGTTGGGCGCCTCGTACAGGCAGTAGGTCTTCTTCTTGTCGGCGCTCAGGAAGGAGAACAGCCACTGGATGCCGGCATCAGCGTTCACCTGGGTGATCGCCGGAATGCCGTCGCGGCTCACGTTCAATTGCTCGGCGAAATTTCGCTCGATCAGGTAGAGAGGCATATCCGTCTCCTTATTTTGTCGCTGCCCGCCGCTCGTTAGTATCTGCGCGTGGCTCAAGAACGAGAGCTCCCTTCTTCACGCAAGCGGCGGCACACTCCCGCTACTACGTTTGACCTTGACAGGCAAACCGTTCTGAGGACGACTCCTGTCCATGTGTTTACTGTGGGTAACCCCTCTTTTCTGTGGGCACAGCCTCGGCGCAAAATTTGACACGGTGGCGGCGGGTCGGCTACCAATGAATGTGCCCCTT
>DATDGX010000065.1:0-24872 GCA_036521875.1 Binataceae bacterium (SeqCode) | reverse complement strand
AAAGGTGGAAAGCAACCCTGAGGCTTGAAATACAAGGAGCCGCGGCGCCTCGCGCCGCGGCTCCTTAATCATTCAAAGTCACTCGCGCGACTAGCCCAGCAGCGAGCGCGCTACCGTCTCGCGATGCACTGGCGCATTGCCGAGGTTCGCCTCTCCGGCCAGCGCGCGGCGATGATAAAGATGCATGTCATGCTCCCAGGTGAACCCGATTCCGCCGTGCACCTGGATCGCCTCGCTGGTCACCGTCTTCGCCATGTCGGACGCGTACGCCTTCGCCATCGGCACCGCGGTCGCCGCCTCGGCGCCGCGCGTGTCGACGGTCCAGCACGCGTAGTAGGTTAGCGAGCGCGCGTTCTCGACCGCGACCATCATGTCGACGCACTTGTGCTTGACCGCCTGGAACGATCCGATCGGTTTGCCGAACTGCACACGTGTCTTCGCGTAGTCGACCGAAAGATCGAGCGCCTTCTGCGCCGTGCCGACCAACTCGGCCGAGAGCGCCGCGGTCGCGATATCGAGCGTGCGGCGCAGAATCGGCCAGCCCGCGCCATCCTTGCCGAGCATCCCGGCAGCCTTGACGTTGTCGAATTTCACGTGGCATAGGCGCCGCGTCATGTCGACGGTCTTGAGCTGCGTGACGGTCAGCCCTTTCGCATCGGCGGGTACCAGTAACAGCGTAATTCCATTCTCGCCGCTGCCGCCGGTGCGCGCGGCGACCACCATCCCGTTGGCGACGTGCGCGTCGGGCACGAAAAATTTCTCGCCCGAGATCGTGTAGTCGGCGCCGCTCTTGTTTGCCTTGAGTTGAATTCCTTCCGCGTCGAAACGGCCCGCCGCTTCGGCGATCGCGACGGTGCCGAGAAACTCGCCCTTCGCCATCCGCGGCAGCATGTCTTTCTTCAGTTGATCAGAGCCGCCCTCGATGATGATCGGTATCGCGAGCGTGGCCTGCGTGAACAAGGGCCCGGGAACCAGCGTCTTGCCCGCTTCTTCGGTGATCACCGTCATGTCGAGGAAGGTTCCGCCCTGGCCGCCGTACTCCTCGGGAATCAGCAGACCCGGCCATCCGAGGCCGACCAGTTTTTTCCAGAAGTCTTTGTCGTGGGCGGTCGAGTCCGCCATCATTTTGCGGACGAAGGTTGTCGGGCAGTTGTCGGCCAGGAATCGCTTGGCCGCGTCCCGCAACATTTCCTGTTCTTCAGAAAATCCGAAATCCAAAGTGCTCTCCTCCGTTGTCGGCTGGATGGAATCCGGCGGGCAGGATTAGCGCCCGCTCGAATCCATGTTTCAGCTACCACTATCGGTTTCGATTCCGCAAGCGCCGGTATCCGCCCGCAGGATTCAATAAGAGCAATTGGCCGGCCGGGATTGAGCTTGATAGGCGCTGCACACGCGCCGAAAAATATCCGCTGCAAAGAGGTGACTACAACGGCGTCGCGATCGAGGTCGACGCTGGCGATTCGACCAGGCCCTTGTCGACCAGGCTGTTCACGATCAGATGAAGGTAGATGAGGCCGCCGTACGGATCCCAGCGCGCGAGCATCGCGCGGACCCGCTCGTAGCCCGGCTCGCCGCGCGCGCGAAGCCATCCGAATAGCAGGTTGCGGCCGCCCACGTCGTCGGCGGGAAAAATGTTGAGGCGGCCGAATCCGCGCAGCAACACGTATTCCGCCGTCCATCGGCCGACGCCGCGAATTTCTCGGAGGCGCGCGATGGCGGTCGCGTCGTCGAGCGCCGCGAGATTGGCGAAGTCGCGATTTGCCGGATCGGGCGCAGAAGCGATCTGTGCCAGGCCGATCAGGTAGACGCCCTTGGGCCGGCTGAAGCCCAGCGCGCGCAGCGTCTCGGGTGTTGCGCCGACGACGTCTTCGGCCTGAGGGAACGCGCGGCTCGCGTCGGCGCCGTCGCCGCACGCGCGCCCATATTGCCGGGCGAATCTATTAACGACATGAAGTCCCGCCGTGATCGACAAGAGCTGGCATGCGACGGCGTTGGCGAACGCCTCGAACACAGTAGGGAAGCGGACCGGCTTCATTCCGCGCAGCCGCTCCGCCATTGGCGCGAGCGCCTTGTCGGCGCTCGCGATCCGGTAAAAATCCGCAAGGTCGCGATCCAGGCCGAGGATGCGAGTGAGCGTCGCGGCAGCGTGCGCTTTGAAGTCGCCATCGTGTCGCCCTCGATCGCGCGCGAGTGACAGCGAGACTTCGAGCTCGGGGCGATCGATTCCGCGCGTCTGCCGTATCGCGACGGAATATGGCGCGCCGTCGAGCACGAGGACGCGCCGGTAAACGCCGTCCTCGAAACGGTCGATCACGTTATGCGGCCGCCGGCGCAGCGCCCACGCGGTCAAGTCGAGCCTAAAAGGCGGCTTTGGTTTCAGCGCGAATTTGAGCTCGGCCACGGCCACCGCCACGACTACTTTAACAGCGGCCTCACTCGATCTCGCTGGACGGTACTGATTGTCCCTGCGCGTTGGTGGGCTTCTTACTCGGCTGCTCGGAAGACTGCGGGCCGCTCGCGCCCGGAGTCTTGTCCTTGCTGTAGGCTTGATAGCCTGAGTAGGCGAGACCCGGAACCATCAGAGCGGGGCATCCGCTGGTCACCAGTCCGATGGCGGCGATCGCGATCATCAATGTGGGACGGCGGATTGCTTTCATCACGGAGCCTTCCAGAGACGGGGCACGACGAGTCAGCCATTCGATCCGCGAATGCCCAGCTTGTCCTCGAGCGCGCGCAGCCGGCGCAGCAGTTCGGGCAGGCGCGGCAGCGCGGCGACGTAGCGGCGCCACAACCGGATTTCGACCGCGGGATATCCCGACACTACTGCGCCGTCCTTGAAGTCGGTGTGGACTCCCGCCTTGGCGCCGACCATCACGCGGTCGCCGATCGTCACGTGATCGGCCACACCGACCTGTCCGCCAAACATGCACCACTTGCCGACGCGCGTGGAGCCCGCAATTCCGACGTGCGCCGCGAAGCGCGAATACTCGCCGATTTCGCAGCCATGTCCGATATGGACCTGATCGTCGAGCTTGACGCCACGATGCAGGATGGTCGCGCCAATCATCGCGCGGTCGACCGTCGAGTGCGCACCGATCTCGACGTCGTCCTCCAGGACGACGCCGCCGACTTGCGGAATCCGGACCAGGCCGCCTGCGTTCTCGACATAGCCGAAGCCGTCGGCGCCGATCACCGCGCCGTTGAGCAGCGTCACACGGTTTCCAATCGTGGTGCCCTCGCGAACCGATACGTTGCTGTGGCAGACGAAGCCCTCGCCGATGCGAACCTTGGGATAGATCGTCACATTCGGATGGATCACCGCGTCACGGCCGATCTCGACTCCAGCGCCGATCACCGCACATGCGCCGATCGATGCGCCCGGGCCGATTTTCACGTCGGGCGCTATCCTGGCGGATGGATCGATCCCGGGCGACGGACGATAGGACGGAAAAAAGATCTCGAGCACGCGCGCGAAGTCGGCGTACGGATTCGCGCTGATCAGGGTGGCGCACTTGGCGCCGGTCGCGAGTTCGGCGGTGGTGATTGCGGCCGACGCGGACCCGGACGCGAGCGCCGGCGCGAACTTGGCCCCTGCGACGAAGACGATCGTTCCGGGCCCGGCGGCCTCGATCGGCGCGGCCGCCACGATTTCGATCTCGCCGTCGCCGCGAAGTTCCAGTCCGAGCTTCTGCGCCAGGTCCTTTAGTTTCATCGGATCTTCATCGCAAATTTGATCGCACGTTTCATCTTATGACCGCATCACTTCTCGATGCGAAGCGCCGAGCGCGTCATGCGAAAGCGCCGAGCGCGGCCAGCGCGCCGGCGGCCTCCTCGGGTCCGATCTCGCGAAGACAATTGTAATGCCCGAAGCGGCAGGTCCGCGCGAGGCACGGGCTGCACTCCAAATGGCGCCAGAGCACGCGCGTGCGCGACCCCATCGGGCCGGTGCGATTCGGATCGGTCGAGCCGAAGATTGCGGCAGTGGGGATGCCGAGCGCGCCCGCGAGATGCATCGCGCCCGAGTCATTGCCGATGAATCTGCCTGCGATCGCGAGCATCGCGATAAGCTCGCCGATGCTGGTCTCGCCCGCCGCGACGATCGCACCCGCGCTGCTCAACGCCGCGACGCGCTCGCACTTCGCGCGCTCCGCGGCCGCGCCTACCAGCATTGACTCGGCGCCGTGCCGCTCCGCCATCAGATCGATCAGGCGCGCGTAGTGCTCCGGCGGCCATTCCTTAGCTGGCCCGTAGGCTGCCGCGGGCGCGACCGCGACCAGCGGCGCATCGGGGCTGCGACGGCGCGCGCCGAGCCAAGCGCGCACGGCATCGAGACTCGGCTGATGTGGCGCGATTGCGAAGTCGTCCGCATCGCCCGCCACCCCGAGCGTCGCGTCAACCATCGCGAGCCAGTAGTGCTCCTGATGCCCCGAAATCGCGCCGTGCCGCGGGGTTCCTTTGAGCGTCAGCAGCGCGCCGCGCGCGTCGGTGGCGAATCCAGCGCGGCGCGGAACGCCCGCCATCGTTGCCCACAGCGCGGATTCGAAACTGTTCGGAAACAGTATCGCGAGGTCGAAGCGGCGCGAGCGGAGGCCCGCGACGATACGCCATCGATCGCCGACGCCGCCAATTCCGCGCGCCACCGAGTAGGGAATTACTTCATCGATAGATGCGTCGCCGTCGAAGAAGCTCGCAAGCTCGCGCTTCACCAACACCGCAAGATGCGCATGCGGCCAGGCATGGCGGATCGCGCGCAGCGCGGGCAGGCTGATAACCAGATCGCCGAGCCAGTTGACCTCCTTCACCAA
This sequence comes from Binataceae bacterium (SeqCode), assembly GCA_036521875.1. GTDB lineage: Bacteria > Desulfobacterota > Binatia > Binatales > Binataceae > DATDGX01. The sequence goes on along the minus strand of DATDGX010000065.1, from coordinate 20,067 downwards.
AATCCGGCGCGGCGCGGGATCGAGACCCGGGCGCGGCGCCGATCGGGGCGCAGCGCGCGGCGCGGAGATAGTTTCGGCTGGCACGTGGACGATCTTAGATGAAAGGCGAGCCCGCGCGAATCCTCCTATCGAGACTGCGGCTCGCGAGGGTAGATGACGAGCGTCGAGTCGATCCTGCTACGCGGCGGAGAGAACTTGAGACGCGCGGCTATTTGGTGAGCGCCTTGATCACCTGCTCGACGATTGCGTCGGCCTTGGCGCGCATCTCGTCGTCGGTGGCGTCCTGAATCGGATGCGGTACAAAGACGCGGCGCAGCTCGGGCAATCCCAGCGCACTCGCCTGCTTCTCGGCCGCGTCCTCGAACACGTTCGACGCCACCATCACGGCGGGCTTCTTATTGATCTCGAACCATACGGAGTCGTGCACACTGCACGTTGTGCATGACCCTCAATCGGCGAGCGCTTCGATAACGAAGTCGCTTTCCTCCGCGATCCTGCGGCGCAAGTCGTCCGGCGCCGGCTTGGTGAAGGTGGGCTTCCGGTACCTTTTGATCTCGATCCCCGGAAGCCGCTCGGCCAGGCGCTCCGCGAGCCGCTCGATGAGAATGTCGCCGCGCGGTTTAGAGATGTCGAGGATCGCGACGCGGCCCCTGATTTTCGCCCCGCGCGCTGCGAGCGTGCGCCGCACCGGCACGCGCTCGTCGGTTGGATCGACAATTACTACTCTCATTCGGCCTCCTCGATTTTCCGGCTCACGCTGCTCGAGCCCATCGGTCCCGAAACCCATCCGGCGAACACCGCGGAGAATTTTCCGGCCTCGCCGCCCGCTACGATGATATTGATATTCTCCGGCTTGCGGAACTTCGGAATGCGGGTCTCGAGCTCCTCCGGCGTTGGACCCTTGAGACCGAACGCCTTCAGTGAGATGCCCTCGCCGGACTCCGCGTCGGGCAGCAGCTCACGAAGCGGGCGCGCGGTGACTTGCTGGATTCGTTGGCGCACCTGGGTCTTGGTCCATTCGTCACGCGCAATAGTGTCGGCATGTTCGGGGCATATGACGAGCAATATCTCGCCGGAGCCGTGCTGCTTGGGATGCCAGCACGCCTCGAGCCCCATCCCGAGCGAACCGACCAGCGCGTGCGCCGTGCGCGAAGTCTGATCGGCGATCTGGCGCGAGCCCGCCTCCAGTCCGAACACCGTCACCACGCTGTCGCCGCTTTTGAAGCCGCGCTCGACATGGAGCGGCTCCCACGGGCTGCGCTCCTCCCATTCCGCGAAGCAGGTGGTGAACTTGCCGATCGCGCCGAGCGTCGCGCGCTCGATCTCGCCGGGTCGCGCGCCGCCGACGTTGCGCAACACCAGTTTCACCGCGCGGCCGATCGTCGCGTTGGCGCGATGACCGTACCCGAGCGCCATCATCGCCATATTCATCCCGATGCGATTGCGAATCGGACCGCTGACGACGATTACCGGCGTCGCGCCCCAGGTCGTCGACATTATGCCGTGCGCGTTGAACTCCGGCGCAAGCGCCGCTTCGAGCGCCGCGATCACGACCGGCAGATAGATGGGCAGGCAACCCGCCATCACGGCATTGACCGCGATTTTCTCGACTGTCAGCGGCGCCAGGTTGGGCGGCGCCTCGCCTATCACTTCACGCGGATCGCGGCGCGTGCCGGTGAGCATCATTGCGACGCGCTCCGGCGTCGGCGGCACCACCGGCAGACCGTCGGTCAGGCCGTGCTCGAACATGAACTCGAAGACGTCCTCGCCTTCGCCGAGCTCGATGCGCCGCGCGGTCATCCGCTCGCCGCGCGCCGCGCCGGCAAGCCGCTCGGCGATTCCGGGCTCGACCGACTTCGAGCCGCATCCGGGCCGCGTCTGCGGATAAGCATTCCAATCGACACCAGTTGCGAGCGCGGCGCGGCCGGAGAGCCGCGCCATCTCGGCGAGCAGGCTCTGCCAGTCACCCTTATCGAAGCCCACGAAGTGGCGAAGTTCCGCGCCCGCGCCGTCGGCCAGAATTATCGTCGGAACGATCTCGAGGTCGTATGCGAATGAAACGCCGAGCGCCGAGTCATCGAGCTGCGGAGCGGTCAGATGATAGCGCTCGGCAAGTAGTGCGTTACCCACTGCGTCCTGGCCGATCGCGAGAACCTCGACGCTCGTGCCGAAGGCGCGATGAGTGGCCTCGATCAACGGCATCGTGAGGCCACAGGTCGGGCAGTCTTCCTTGACGAAGCAGAGCAGGGCGGGCCGCCCAACCGGGAAGCGCCGCGGCGCGCCATTAAGATCGCGGAGCTCGAATGCGGGAAGGGATTTCGCTGACTCGGCCATCGCCAGATCGATGCGCATCGCCCAATCGACGTGCGCCTAGCGGCTACAATGCAACAGGATGGCGGCGCGCGTCGAGGGGCGGCGCGTGAACTTTTTCCACTGACCTGCAGATCCGGCTTCGATACAATCCGTCACGTAGATAACCAAGCTCGACGTTTCTAACGGTATGCAGATCGAACGATCCTGATAATTTAACTTGCGGCAGCAACCTGTGCTTGGTTGCTGGCGCCGCCGTAACGGGACGGGTTTGTGGGAGGACTTTTATGGGTATCTTGTCATGGCTGGTCGTCGGACTGATCGCCGGGTTCATTGGCAGCAAGCTCGTCAACAAAACCGGCGAGGGACTTGCGCGGGATATTATCCTGGGAATCATCGGCGCGTTCGTGGGCGGAGCGATTTTCAATGCGCTCGGTTATGCGGGCGTCACAGGCGTGAACCTGGGCAGCATCTTCGTCGCGGTAGTCGGCGCCGTCGTGGTGCTGGTCGTGTACCACGCGGTGGTTCGGGCTTAGTGCGACGCTGAATCCGACGCGCGCGTGTCGACGACGCCTGAGCGCTATCTCCCAATAGCCGCGAAGTTGACCTGACCGTCGCCCTTCAGCGATGAGGTTCGAACGCCGCCACGAGCCTTTGCTTTCGCGTCCGCTTTTTTTCCGGCGGTTCGCCCGATGGGGCATGGTCGCGGGCGTGGTGGTGGCGGGGTCTCTTGCGGTCGGGGTCTGCGGCTATCGCTACCTGGTCGGCCTTCCGTGGATCGATTCGCTGCTGAATGCTTCGATGATTCTCGGCGGGATGGGTCCGGTCGACCCAATCAAGAATTCTGCGGGCAAACTGTTTGCATCGTTTTACGCGCTCTACAGCGGCCTCGCGATCATCAGTGTCGCGGCGCTATTGGTAACCCCGATAGTTCATCGCTTCCTCCACAAGTTCCACCTCGAAGGAAAGCAGAGCGATACTAACGATCAGGCGCGGAAGCCCACTAAATTTGAGCGGCGCGCGCCGGGCAAACGATCGCGCTAGCCGCGAATCGCGGCGCGCCACGGCGTTGCGGCGAAGAGCGGCGGAGCTACGGTTGAATCGGCGGAGCGCCGGAGGGCTCCGGGTAGAGCAGGAAGCGGCGATCGTTCGGCGAGTAGAACTCCACCGACGATGTGATGTTGCTGCTTCCGTCGATTCCGCCCGCGACCAGCACCTCGCCGTCGGGAAGCAGCGTGGCGGTGTTTTCGAGCCGCGGCGTATTCAGTTTGCCAACGGTCAGGAAAGTGTTGGTGGACGGCTCGAAAATCTCCGCGTCCGACATCCCGACCACCACAAACCCCTGCATCAGCCACCCGCCGACCACCAGGATCCTGCCGCGATCGAGTTCGGTGAGCGTGGGCAGGTAGTGCGCCTGCCCCATATCCATGGCGGCGTGGAAGCTGTGGCTTTCAGGGTCGTAGAATTCCGCGTTCTTGAGCGGGGTCAGCGAGGCCAGCCCGGGATTCGGATTCGTCATCAGGATCCGGCTGCTCCTGCCGCCGACGATCAGCACCCGCCCATCTTCGAACAGCGTCGCCGCCGCGCCGACGCGGTCGTTCACCATCCGCGCAGTAAGCGCTGCGAAGCGGTTCGCGACCGGGTCGTAAATTTCGGCGGTATTGTAGGCGATATAGCCGCCCGGCCGATCGCCGCGTCCGCCGCCCGCGATCAGCACCGTGCTGTCGCGCAACAGCGTCGCGGTATGCGCCACGCGCGGCTGCGTCATATGGCCCGCGGAGCTGAAGGTGCCCGAGGCGGGGTCGTAAATTTCCGCCGAGTCGAGCGCATGGGTTCCGTTGTCGCTGCCGCCGGCTATCAGCACGCGTCCGTCGCGCAACAGCGTGGCAGTGTGTCCTTCGCGCGGCGTATGCATCGAGCCGGTGTCGCTGAATGTTCCCGCGGTGGGGTCGTAGAGTTCGGCGCTCGCGAGCTCGGAGCGAAAGCCGATGTTCTGCACGCCGCCGGCCATCAGCACCGCGCCATTGGCGAGCGTGGTTGCGGTCTGTCCCTGCCGCGGGACCGTCATCGATCCGGCGGGAGTGAAATTCTTCGCCACCGGGTCATAGATCTCCGCGCTCGCTAGCACGCCGCCGGCGTTGGCGGTCGCGGTACCGCCCGCGAGCAGCACTCGGCCGTCGCCGAGACGAATCGCGACGTGATCGGCGCGCGGCGTCGTCATCAAGAGCGCCAGGACGCGGCTGCCTTGGGGGTTCGTGTAGTAAACGGGCGTTTCGACAATTCCGTTGCCGGCGCAGGCGCTCAAGAGCATCGCGGATGCGGCGACCAGTGGAAGCAGAATTGGGAGCCGGTTCATAGTCCCGAAATGATAGGACGCGAAACGATCGCTGTGAAGGTACTATGATCGATGGCCACGAGCGGGCGCGTCTTAGCACGAGCGAGATGGCCGAGCTCAGCGCGGCTGTTTCACGCCGCGGCGGATCGAGTTGTAGATCGCGCGGAGGAACATCGCGCCCGGCCACACGCGCGCCGGCCGCGGCAGCGCGCGCGGCTCGACGCCGCCCGCCACCGAGCGCACCATCTCGACGAGGTCGCCCGGATTCACCCGCGCGCCCACGGTCTCGAGCACGCGAAAACGCATCACCCTCGCGCGATCGATCACGAACACCGCGGGATACGCGATCCCGCCCTTCTCGCCGCGGTTGAGCACCCCGAAGGCGGTCACCACCTCGCGGCGCGGGTCGCAGAGAATCGGAAATGGAATCTTGAGTTCGTCGGTCACTGCGCGCGAGCGCGCCACGTCATCGACCGAGAGTGCCGCGACCTCCGCTCCCGCCGCGCGCAACTTTGCATACTGGTCGCGATACTCCGCCAACTGGCGGAGGCAGAACGGTCACCAATGGCCGCGGTAGAAGACCAGGACTAGCACTCCGCCGGAGGCCAGCTCTGACAGCCGGCGAACAGTGCCGTGGGCGTCGGGAATCGCGAACTCCGGCGCCTGCTCGCCAACCTGCGGTGCCATCTCGCCAGCCATTGGATTCGCGGGCCTCTACTGACTCGGACTCGCCGTGCGCGCGACCAGTACGGAAATTGTCAGGGAGTGGAAATCTCGCCTTCGCCGACGATCACGCAGCGCCCGCCGATCCGGATCTCCAACACGTCGCCGCCCTGGCGCCGTACCTTGACGTGAATCCGGCTCGAGCGCCCAATCTCGACGCCCTGCTCGACCACGAACTCGGCCTCCTCCGCATTCGGCAATACCTCGTGCCGCGCGAGATAGGAGCCGAGCGGCGCGGCCGCGCTGCCGGTCGCGGCGTCTTCACCCACGCCGCCGTCGGGCAGGGCAAACATGCGGGCGCGCACGCCGAACGGCGGCTCGCCCGACGCGACAAACAGGTAGAGGCCGAGCGCGTCCGGATCGCTTGCCAGCAGCTTGCTTATCGCGACTTCATCGCGGCGGCATTTTCCCAGCGCCTCCACGGAGCGGAGCGGAACCAGCAGGAACGGGTTCCCCGTCGACACTCCCTGCATCGGCAGATCGGTGCGGATGTCCGCGGCCGCGATGCCCAGCACCTTGGCGACTCGCGCGCGATCGCGGCGCGGGGTGCCGAAGACGGCCTCGCGATGCGCCATCCACACGAAATTTGGTTTGCCGTCGATACTCTCGACGGTCACCGTAACCGGACCGATTCCCAGCTCCAGCACGGCGTCGGTGGAGGTTTCATTGAGCTTGATATCGCCGCGGCTTGCGAGCACCCACGCGGTGCCGATAGTCGGATGGCCCGCCATCAGAAATTCCCTGGCGGGCGTGAAAATCCTGACTTTTTTCACCGCGTCCGCCGCGCCCGGGTTGAGCACAAACGCGCATTCGCTGAAGTTCAGCTCGTGCGCAGCTGCTTGCATATCTGTCGCGCTCAGAGAATCGGCGGCGGTAAATACGCCGAGCTGGTTGCCACCGAAAGGGACGGTGGTGAAAACGTCGACCAGGGTAAAGGGCGCGCGCATCGTCATCGCGCGATTCTGTCCAATTCCCCGCGAAGTTGAAAGAGCATTGAATCGACCGGGGGCTTGAAGCGCCGACTCAATGCGGCGTCCATTCGTAGAGCGCGTCGGGCGCGTGTTCCTCGTTGTCTTCGCCGGCGCCGAAAGCGATCGCGACAAAGCCGCGCGCCTCATAGAAACCTCGCGCCGGGGCGTTGCTCTGGAACACGTAGAGACGAAGCCCGGACGGGCGCAGTTCTTTCGCCTTGCTGAGCAGGCGAGCGCCGACGCCGCGGCGCTGCATCGCCGGCATGACGAATAGCCAGTAGAGCATGTCGCGATCGAGCACCATGATCCCGCACGCCTCTCCGGCGCGCTCCGCGATCCACGTCTCCAATTTCGGAATCACGTTTTCGGCGACCCACCCGTGAATCTCATCGTCGCTGTGGATGGTAGCCGGCATGTCCGGGAACGCGGCACGCCGGCTTGCGATGTACACGTTCGCAACCGTCACGGCTTCATTTGAAGTCGCGCGGCGCAGAATAAGTTCATCGATAGGCGTCACAGTTTCGTTCCGGCGCTCGATGTCACCCCGTTGGCGCCGTCGAGCTGACGAACCACAAGTCGCGAAATCCAACTTTGCCGCTCGTGACGCCGCCCAGTCCGGCATCATTCAGTTCCGGAATCATCTGGCGAATGTCGAAATGGGCATGGTGGGAGTGGCGCGCGATGCGGCTGTGCCGTTCCTTTTCGGACCCACCGAAATCGACCGCCAGCAGACGACCGCCGGGCTTCAGGACGCGGCGTATCTCGCGGAAACCCTGATGGCGCGCTTCCTCCGGCAAATGGTGAAACATCACCGTGCTCAGGACGATGTCGAAGGTCGCGTCGGGAAACGGCAGCGCCTCGATAGCCGCGGTTTCGAAGACCAGCTCGACGCCCGCCTTGCCCGCTTTCTTTCGCGCCCTGGCGATCATCTCCGGCGACGCGTCGATTCCGCACACCTTGCCTGACTGACCAACGCGCCGCTTCGCAGCGATAGCGAGCGTTCCGGTCCCGCAACCAACATCCAGAACCGACTCGCCGGGCGCCATGCCCGCCAGGTCGATCTGCTTCTGACGAAATGCTCGCTCTTTGCCAAGCGAGATCACCCACAGCATAAGGTCATAGCGGAAGGCCCAGTGGATGACCGTGCCGGTGGTGATCGGCGCCGGAGCTTTGTCTTCTGCCGACTGCTCGTGGAGCCAGCGGAAACCGTACCCGGCCAACGCCGCACCGCCAAGTCCGAGCGCGACCCAATGCAACGTGATGTGAGCCGCCAGGATTACGGCCGCCGTACCGGCGCCGAACCACAGCCACTTTCTTCCCAGGATTAATGCTGCGACAGCAGCCATCGAGAGCACGAAGGCTAGCAACGCGGCCACCAACGTCAGATGACGGTGTCGCATCATGCGATCTTCCTTCCCGCCGATTTCACGATCGTGTTTTTCCTTTTCTCCGCAATTCCGACGTGGACCACGGCACGCGCTTACCCGGAGCATAGGTCAAGCCTCCTTTTGAGTGAAGGCGAATTCTGTTTATCGCCACGGCGCGCGCGCTGCCGCGAAGCGATGAAGTTGCTCGTTGGATGGCGATTCTTTTTTGCGGCGAAGGGAAAAGCGGCAGCCTTCGATCAGGCCCGCTGCTTCGATGTCCTATTCGGTTATGCTCAGCTACTGACGGGGCTGGAGAGTCAGATGATGACGCTAACCGCCAGATTGGCGCTCGTCGTGGTGGGCATCATCGTCAATCTCGGCCTGGCCGTCCTCGGCTGGGGCGGCCTTGCGGCCTTCTTCTCGCACCCGGCGTTCATCGCGCTCACGGTTGTGCTCTGCGTGATGGCTGGCGTCTCGCTCTTCGCCGGCGGAAATGTGAGTCCAGGTGCGCGCGAGGATCGTGGCAACCGCTGGGTCTTCGCAGCCTTTGGGCCGATCCTGCTGCTGCATGCCTATCTGCCGGCCTACACGGACCGGATTGAGTTCTGGACCATCGATGGCGATACCATTCGCTGGCTTGGAGTCGTTCTCTACGCGGCCGGCGGTGCGCTGCGGCTCTGGCCGGTCTTCGTGCTCGGCCGCCGCTTCAGCGGGTTGGTCGCGATCCAGCCCGGCCACACGCTGGTCACCAGCGGTGTCTATGGTGTCATCCGCCACCCCAGCTATCTGGGGCTGCTGGTCAACTCGCTGGGATGGGCCCTTGCCTTTCGTTCGGTGGTCGGCGTCCTGCTGACGGCGCTGCTTCTACCGCCGCTCGTCGCGCGCATCCGCGCGGAAGAGCGGCTGCTGCGCGCCCAGTTTGGCGACGAGTACGTGGCCTACTGCGCCCGGACCTCACGGCTGCTCCCGGGGCTCTACTAGAACTGGCCGCACGCCGCTTGACCCAATCAAGCCGCCGCTTCCAACGTACTATTCGCGCCATTAGCTACTGACTATTCAAGTGGGAGCTCGGGGCCCGAGCAGTCCTAACTGCACGTAGAGCGCCCAACGGGGAAGCGTGATAAGCCACGCGGGGCCGTTACTCAATTCTCGTCCAGGTCTCCGTTACTCCGATGATCGACAGACCGATGTAGCCGCGCACGAGTAGCGTCTTGCTGTTCTCCACGGTCAGCTGGCACGAATAAGTCTTCCCATTGTCCGGGCTGTAAATCTCGCCTTCCCTCCAGACGTTTGGAACGACCTCGTCTTCTTCTAAACCGCTCAGCAGCACTAAGCCAAGGATCTTTCGCGTGCGCAAGCCGGGCTCGGGATTTTTCGAGTCGAGCGCGTCTTTTCCGTCCTTGTCGAGCGGCTCCTGGAGCCAAACGATGGTGCCGCAAAGCTTGCCGTCGCAGTCCTTGATCTGGACGTGAGACTTAGCGTCCGCGGTCGCCCAGATCCCGATTGGAGTGGGCTCATCTTCAACCGACGGGGCCGGTGGCCCCGCAAGAGCCACCCCAACCAGGGCCACGAGCATAGGTGCGAAGGCGAACACTGCCGTCTGCTTCATCTTGTGCGTCCTCTCAACTATCGTCCAACACTTACGTTCAATGCCGCGCGAGTCATCACGCATTTCCTCGCCGAAGGGTTGCTGGTTCGCGGCTTAGGTCTGCGCTCAACTCGATGCCGCCGCCTGGAGAGGAACGCGTCTCGCGCCACATGAAGCGGTTATTTATGCCCATGAGGTTCTCCTGGGCGGTCATCTTGAAGCCGAACTTCTCGTACAACGCAACGTTGCTGTCGACGTCGGTTTCCAAGTAGGCAGGTAAACCCTGGTTGTCAACCATCTCGGGGAACGAGCCCACGAGCGCCTTCCCTACGCCACGGCCCTGAAGCTCGGGGAGGACACCGATCGGACCACTCATCGACGGCCTCGCGCTCCGCCTGGTGCTGCAAACCCGAAGCGGCGATCGGACCCATGCCCCGGCATCGGAAGTCGTCGCCGCCCTGCGTTTCCATTTGCGCGCGATGCAAGAACGTTGTCGTTGAGACCTGTCAACGAGATGATCCGGCGTACCCGCACCGAGAGGCCATTGAATCGATCGGGGGCTTGAAGCGCCGATACTTGATCCCGGCCAAGCGAAACCTGCCTCAGGTTTCGCGCTTCCCTTCTTGCTACACACGGATTCGGCCGCGCCTGCGTGACACGAGCCGTCATGTCATTGAGTTGAAAAGGAGCGCCACGATTCACCGTCCGGTCCGGCCTGACCTCTGGTGCGGATGGCGCTGCTGCCGGGATCTCATGTGAGTGCAAATGAAAAAGCGGCGGCCCTCGTCAAAGGCCGCCGCTTCCGTTGTGCTATTTGACTGGCTTAGCTACTGACTATTCGAGTGACTACTACTTGCCTACTACGAATGCGCAGCTTGTGGTGCCGCTGCCGCCGATGTTTAGCATTGCGAACAGTTTGGCGCCCTCGACCTGGTACTCGCCTGCGGTCGCGGTCACCTGCCGGTAGCAGTCGAGCATCTGGCGCACTCCGGTCGCGCCGACCGGATGCCCTGCGCCGATAAGGCCGCCGCTCGGATTTATCGGGCACTTGCCGCCGAGCTCGATGACGCCGCCCTCGATCGCCTTCCACGACTCGCCCGGCTTGGTCAGTCCGAAATGATCGATCGCCATGTACTCGGAGGTGGTGAAGCAGTCGTGGGTCTCGATTCCGGAGACCTGCTCGACGCCCGCAAGGCCGGCGCGCTGGAACGCGTCGAGGATGGCCTCGCGCGTATGCGGCAGCACGTACGGATTGCCGCGGCTCTCGGCGACCTTGGTATCGAATTCGAGCGGCGCCGTATGATGGCCCCATCCGAGGATGCGCGGGACGTCGGCGAGCGACTTGCCGCTGCGCTTGGCCCATTCGCTGGCGTATTTTTCTGAAGCGAGGAACAGCGCGACGCCGCCGTCGGTGACTTGCGAACAGTCGCTGACCTTGATGCGTCCGCCGATCACGTTGTTGAACTTCGACTGCTGCTGCGCGTGGCTCTCGCTCATGAACCAGTTGCGGGTCTGCGCGTTGGGGTTGCGCTTGGCGTTGGAATAATTGACCGCCGAGATGTGGGCTAGATGCTCGTCCTTGAGGCCGAAGCGCTTGTCGTATTCGTCGCCGAGGCGGCCGAACAGTTTCGGGAACGGGAACTCGATTCCCTTCGCCTCGCGCTCGTACCACGCCGCGGTGCCGAGATAGTCGCCGCCCGTGGTGGAGTCGACGGTCTTCATCTGCTCGACGCCGCATACGCAGGCGAGGTCGTAGCGGCCCGCCTCGATCTCGGCGGACGCCGCGATGATCGCGATCGAGCCCGACGCGCAGGCGGCCTCGTGGCGCGAAGTCGGCAGGCCGGAAAAGGCGGGATCGATCTCGACGAAAAAGGCGCCGACGTGGCCCTGCTTGGCGTAGAGCTCGGCGGCGAAGTTGCCGACGTGCGCGGTCTGGATTTCCTTGGCTTCGATCTGCTGCTTTTCGAGCGCGCCGAGCACCGCCTCGCGCATCATCGCGACGAAATGCTTGCCCTCTTTTGACCAGTTGCGGGCGAAGTCGGTCTGCGCTCCGCCCAGGATATAGACCGGCGGTTGCTTGCTCATGGTAGGTTCCTCTTATCCAACCAAAGTGCGGCCGTAGTCGAGTACGCCGCCAGAAAACATTTTAGCACCATTGGACGCGGCTTGCTCGACGACCGGCGGGACCGGCAGCTTCAACTTGTCAAGCATCGCGGCGATCCGCTTCGCGCCGATAAGATCGACGAACACACACGGGGGCGCCCAGTTGAAGCCATAGCTCATGATAGTGTCGACGTCGTGCGCCGAGTTGGCAACCTCGTCAACCCGATTCAGCGCATAGCTCACATAGCCCAGCACCACGCGCCGGCAAAGCTCGGCGTCGGCGCCCTGGGCGTCGGCAAGGACCGCGAGCGCCTCGCGATAGCGGCCGACCCGGTTGAGCATCTTCATCCGCTCGACGAACTGGATCGGCGCGGGCGTCTTCAGCGGCGCATAGTTTCCGGTCTTCGCGTCGAGCACGAAGGTGTCCTTGCCGGCCCTGCGATAGAAGCCGCCGCGCTCGGGCGTCTTGTCGCCCAGATGCCCCGTGGCGATTCCCTGGTTCATGTACGCAGGCATAGCGAAACACGCGTGCGCTTCGTCCTCGCAGTTGGCGTGGACGTTGTCGACGATCGCCTTGTGCACGTCCCATCCGACCAGATCAACGGTCGCCAGCGGCGCCATCGCGCGCCCCGTATGCGGCCCGATGAGATAGTCGATAAACGCGACGCCGTGCTCGAGCGCGAGTTGCGCCGTCTCGTTGAGGACCTTGAACCCGACGCGGTTGCCGACGAAGGCGGGACGGTCGCGGGTGACGATCACCTTGCGGCCGCATCGCTCGGTAAGCAGATCGACGACGCGCTTCATCATCGCGGGATCGGTGTCCGGATTCGGGATCACTTCGGTGCCGACGATGACGTGAGGCGGATTGAAGAGATGAATGCCGAGAAAGTTGCGGCGGAATGACTCGCTGCGGCCGCGCGCCATCTCGGCGAGTGAGAGTCCCGACGATCCGGTGGCGACGATCGAGTCGGGCCGCCGGCTGTGATCGACGGCCGCGAAAAACTGCTTCTTGAGCGCCAGGTCCTCGGCCAGCGACTCGAAGATGAGTCCCGCCTCGCCCACTGCGCGCTCGAGGTCGCGCTCGTAGGTGCCGACCGTGATGCGATCGCCGATTGCTTCGGCGCGCGCCGCGTTCTGCACAGCGAGGAGCCCGGCCGCCGCCTTGTCGGCGTCGCGCGCGAGCATGGTGACGTGATAGCCGGCGCCCGCGAACACGCATCCCGCCCCCGGGCCCATCGTGCCATTGGCGCCGAGGATTACGATCTTAAGCTCGTGATCGGACAATTCTCTCCCCGGTTGTTTTCAACATAACCATCATCTCGACATTTGGACGTTTCGACATTTCGGCCTCGCGGCAGCGGTTATCGTGACTGTAATCCCGCATCGCCTCGGAGCGGTATCAACGGTCGGCTTGGCGATGCGCCTCAATGGCGCGAAGCCGTCCGTCATGAGGCCGCCTTCGGCTGCGAAGCCGTCGGCGATGTTAGCCTAGGCGTTCCGGCTATGCCACAGTCGACGCGCCCAGTCCGCCCATGGGCGCCCGCAAATCCGCCCAATCCAGCAAGGAGCCTTGTCCGATGGAGCCGCGATATCTGAGCCCTGAACATAAGGCGTTTCGAGAATCGATCCGCGCGCACGTCGCGCGTCATATCGCGCCCGATGCGCTCAAATGGGAAGACGCGGGCCAAGTGCCGCGCGAAGCATGGCTCGCGATGGGCAAGGCGGGCTTTCTGTGTCCGTGGATCGATTCGAAGTATGGCGGTAGCGGCGCGGACTTCGGATTCAGCGCGATCCTGCGCGAGGAGATGGTGCGCTCGGGCTCGAGCGGGCTCTCCGAGGGCGCCGCGGTCCATAGCGACATCACGGCGCCGTACCTCGACCGCCTCGGCACCGACGCGCAAAAGCGGCGCTGGCTCCCCGGATGTGCCAGCGGCGAGATAATCACCGCGCTCGGCATGACCGAGCCCGACGCCGGCTCGGACGTGGCCGCAATCCGGACCACTGCGATGCGCGACGGCGACCACTACGTCGTGAACGGGCAGAAAATTTTCATCACCAATGGAATGAGCTGCGACCTTATCGTGCTCGCGGTGCGAACCACCTCGGCGGGGAAGGTCGCCGATCGTCATAGCGGAGTGAGCCTGCTGGTGGTCGAGGCCGACGCGCCAGGCTTCATCAAGCATCGCAAGCTGGACAAGATGGGCCTTCACGGCCAGGATACGGCGGAGCTGTTTTTCGAGGACTGCCGCGTGCCGGTCTCCAATCTGCTCGGCGAAGAGGGCGGCGGGTTCAAGTACCTGATGCAAAATCTGCAGCGCGAGCGACTGATCGTTGCGATCGGCGCGCAGGCATATTCCGAATGGATGCTCGAGAAAACCGTCGCGTACACGAAGACGCGCAAGGCGTTCGGCAAATCGATTTCGTCGTTCCAGCATAACTCGTTCAAGCTCGCCGAGATGGCGACCGAGGCCGCCGTCGGCCGCGCGTTTATCGACCGGCTGGTCGACGCGTTCATCGAGGGCAAGGACGACCTGACCACCGAAGTATCGATGGCTAAGTGGTGGCTCACTGAGAAAGCGAACCAGGTGGCGTACCACTGCGTGCAATTGCACGGCGGCTACGGCTACATGCGCGAGTTCGAAATCTGCCGCGACTACTGCGACGTGCGCGCGATGCCGATCTACGCGGGGTCAAACGAGATCATGAAGCAGATAATCGCGCGCCGCATGGGTCTGGAGGGCTAGCGATCAACGCGAACTTTTTTCATAGCCGTCGTGTCCTGTCGAAAAATTCACGGCTCGTGCCATTGACGCCCGTCCGCGTGGATTAGCTGCTCGGCCTCGACTGGTCCCCAGCTTCCCGCCGGATACTCGCCGAGCGGCACCCGCGCATCGTCGCCCCACGCATCCAGGATGCCCTGCACGAACTCCCACGACTTCTGTACGTACATCCCGCTCGGGAACAGCGTATGGTCGCCGTCCATCACGTCGAGCAGCAGGCGCTCGTACGCGTCGGGCGAGACGCCCTCTCCGAACGCGCTCCCGTACTGGAGATTCATCCGGACGCCGCTCAATGCGAGGTCGAGCCCCGGCCGCTTCGCCATCACGTCGAATGAGAACCCCTCATCGGGCTGAATGCGGATGGTGAGTAGATTGGGCGGCAGCGTCGCCTCGCGGTTGAACAGGATCTGCGGAACGTCTTTGAACTGGACCACGATCGAGCTTGCGCGGCGCGGCATCCGCTTGCCGGTGCGCAGGTAAAACGGGACCCCCGACCATCGCCAGTTGTCGACGAACGTCTTGAGCGCGACGAAAGTCTCGGTGCGCGAATCGGCCGCGATACCGTCTTCGGCGGCATAGCCCGGCACCCGCTTGCCCTCGGCGGTCCCCGCGCCGTAGCGCGCGCGGACGGTCGCGGCGCGCGCCGCGTCGGGCCGGATCGGACGCAGCGCGCGCAGCACGTCGAGCTTCGATTGCCGAATCGCCTGCGCCTCGAGCGACACCGGCGGCTCCATCGTGAGCAGCGTCAGCAGTTGCAGCATGTGATTCTGCACCATGTCGCGCAGCGCGCCGGAATGGTCGTAGTACATCGCACGCGTGCCCACGCCCTCGGCCTCGGCGACCGTAATCTGCACGTGATCGATATTGCGCGCGCCCCACAGCCGCTCGAAAATGTTGTTCGCGAAGCGCAGCACCAGGAGGTTCTGCGTGGTTTCCTTGCCGAGGTAATGGTCGATGCGGAAAATTTGCGACTCGTCGAGATGGGCGCGCAGGATGCGGTTGATTTCGAGCGCGCTGGGCAGATCGTGCCCGATTGGTTTTTCGACCACCACGCGGGTGAAGTTCTCCGCGTCCGGCGCCGCGATAAGCCCGGCCGCCGCGAGCCGCTCGACCGACTCGCCGATCGCCTCGGGCGGAATCGACAGGTAGTAGACGCGATTGGGCGGGATGCCGCGTTTGCGCTCGATCTCCTCGAGCCGCCTGCGCAAATTCACGAAGCCGTCAGGATGGTCGAGGCCGGAAAGATAGTCCAGGCTCTCGGCAAAGGGCGTCCAGCACGACTCCTCCACCTTGAGGCGCGAGAAACGCTCGGTCCAGTCGCGCGCGCTGGTGCGAAACGCGTCGAGCGCGATCGGCCGGCGCGCAAAGCCGAGAATCGCGCTCTTGGCAGGCATCATGCCGCCGCCGCATGCGGCCAGATTGTACAGCGCCGGCATCAGTTTGCGCCGCGCGAGGTCGCCCGACGCGCCGAATATCACCACCGTGCACGGCGGCGCCGGCTCGGTCCGTTGAATCGTCAGGACTTGGTTCATCCGTGATACTCCCGTAACCTCAAAGCCGCACTGGCGTCAGGCTGGGGGGCCTGATAAGTGTGACACGTTTTTTCAAGTTATGAACAGCCCGTTCACCCCTCCCTCGCATCCGTCTGACTTTCACCGCCGAAATGTCCGCGTCCGGCATCCACGCCGCCTTTCCGCCACGCCATCGTCAACCTCATGAGCTACCAGGCAACCGCCGACAGCCTGCGCCCGCAGCGCGTCGCGCTTTGGGATTGGCTCCCTGTCATCCTGTGGGGCGCCGTCATCTTCACCTTCTCGACCAGCGCCTTTTCCGCCAACAATACCGCCAGGATTATCGACCCCGCGCTGCACTGGCTGGTGCCGAGCCTTTCGGCGTCCGCGATCAGCGTCGCGCACATGCTGATCCGCAAGCTCGCGCACTTCACCGAGTACGGAATATTGTTCCTGCTGCTGGTGCGCGGCCCGATGCAGGGGCGGCCTTACACGGCCCTGATGCTATGCGTCGCGTATGCGCTCCTCGACGAGGGCCATCAGTCGTTCGTGCCGGGACGCACCGCGTCATTATATGACGTAGCGCTAGATTCGACCGGCGCACTGTTCACGCGCTTCCTGCACGCAGCAGTGAGCGAGCTCGCCTAATCCGGTTCCGCCGCGACCTGCGACGATATCCGATCGATCCGACTGAAGAACGCGCGCAGGTTTTTCATCTCGGCCGGGATCTTCAGCTCGCCGGTGAATGCGAAATAGAAGAGCTGCCCATAGAGGGCGAAGTCGGCGAGCCCGATCCTCCCGAGCAGAAACGCCTTGCCCGCAAGCGCGTCATCCAGCGGCGACAGCGCCTCCCACGCACGCGCCCGGTTCGCGGTTTCCGCGGCGATCACGCGATCGACGAAGCCCGCGCCATATTTGCGCTCGCGGATCAGCCGCCAGAACGCCTCGCGGTCTTTGCCCTGGCGCCGGTAATGCGCCGCTTCGTCCGCGATGGCGAGCGGGAAAACCGCGTCTTCGAGCTGATTGTCGAAATACTGGTTCAGCGCGAGATGGAGGCCGCGCCATTCCGGCGGCAAAATCGTCGGCTCCGGATAGAGTTCCTCCAGGCGCATCGCGATCCGCGTCGAGTCGACGATCGTCTCGCCGCTCTCCAGCGTCAGCGCCGGAACATACAGTTGCCCCGACGCGAGCAGCAACTCCTTGCGCTCGAGGTAATCGACCTCGACGACTTCATGCTCGACGCCCTTGAACTCGATAATCTTGCGCGCCTTGGCACAGAAGGGACTCGAGAAGAACTGATATAGCCGCGCCTTCATCGACAATGCCTCCCATCATCCAGAGAGTTTGCGATTTTTTTAAAGTGAAAGCGACAATTCACCTGCGATCGCGAACGAAGAAAAACCACCGCCGCCCGTCAAGTCGGAGAAAGAGTGGTGTCATCCTGAGAGTCTGTGAGTTTTTCAAAAAATGAAAATGAATTTGCGCTTGGAGCGCTGCTCGGGACGGAACTAGAACCACTGTCGTCCCGCTGAGTCGCCAACAAAACGTCGTCATCCTGAGCGAAGGCTGCCGGAGTCGAAGGACCGTTACGTAACAATTGTTTGAATACTCAGCGATGGTCGTCTACGCGCCGCTGATCGCGATGCCGAGCGCCTGCCTACGCTGTTCGCGCAACCAGTCGGCGCTCAGATCCGCGAACTGCGGATATTGGTTCGCCGAGCCGGGGCTGGCGCCACAGCGCGGGCCTAGCGCTTCTTCGGCGCGGCCGCCTTCGCCTTCTCGCGCTCGGCTCTTCTGGCGTCTGCTTCAGCGCCTATCGGCGCTGAACGCGCAACAGAGCACTATGTATTATCTCGCACGGAATTCGGTCCGCGGCTACGGTTGCGAGGGCATGCTCGACAGGCTGCGAAGCACCTCGTCGAGATCGGTCTCCGCGAGCGAGGCGCGCACCACCTCGGCCGCCGCTAGCGCCTCTCGGCTACAGGTCTGGCAGACCGCGAGCACGCGCATCCCGGCGCGATGCGCCGCTTCGACGCCGGCCGCGGTGTCCTCGACCGCCAGGCAATCGCGCGCTTCGACCGCGTTGCGCTGGCGCAGCAGGAAACCGAGCCTGCCCAACGCCGCGATAAAGCCGTCGGGCTCCGGCTTGCCGTGGGCCACGTCTTCGGCCGCGACGATATCGAGAAACAGATCGCGGAGTTGCGCGCGGCGCAAAATCGCCTCGGCTTCTGCGCGCAGCGTGCCGGTCGCGAGCAGCAGGGGAAAACGCGCTGCGCATGCGCGCACGAAATTCGCGGCGCCGGGATAGAGCACGTCGCGGTCGGCGATCATTTCCTGGTAGACGCGCGCCTTGCGCACCATCAACGCGGCGATTAGCTCCTCGTTCGCGTCGTGCCCATGCTCCTCGAGTGCGGCCACGAAACAATCGTGATCGTTGAAGCCGACGAAGCGTGCGAAATAGTCCGCGCTTGCGATTTCGATTCCCTCGGCCCCGAGCACCTCGTTGAACGCGGCCAGATGCAACGTTTCGGTGTCGGCGATCGTCCCGTCGAGGTCGAAGATGACCGCGCGAATCACTTCAAACTGCTCGTTCGCCGCTCGCCGCTCGGCGGGACTACTCGAGGCTCGCGTGCGAGCAGCGCAGTCACTTCGCGCTGCACCGGCTCTCCGCTCACGCGCGCGCGGCCGCCTTCGATCGTCATGTCCAGCTCGCTGCGCACGCCGAAGCGTCCGGGAAGGTAAATCCCCGGCTCGACCGAGAAGCAGGTGTTCTCGATAAGCATCCGATCGTCCAGGGTCTCCAGCGAATCCAGGTTGGCGCCGGTCCCGTGAACCTCGCGTCCGATCGAATGGCCGGTGCGATGCACAAAATTGTCGCCGAAGCCCGCCGCCTCAATCACCGCGCGCGCTGCGCGATCGGCATCGCGGCCGCTGAGCGGCACGCCTTCGGCCACGCGGCCCTGAACCAGCTCGACCGCGGCATCGCGGGCGCGCGCGACGATCGCAAAAATCCGCGCATGCTCCTCGGGAACCGTCGCGCCGCCGAACGCCACCCAGGTGAAGTCGGCGTAAATGCTGTCGGCGCCCGGCTCCTTCGCCCACAGGTCGAGCAGCACGAAATCATCGCGGCGAAGCGCGCGGTCGTGCGCGATCCCCGGCGCGAAGTGCGGGTCGGCGCTATGCTCATTGACCGCGACAATCGGCGGCTCGCGTGTGACCATCCCGTGCGCCGCGATCCGCGCCATCACGAATTCCTGCGCCGCGAGCTCGCCGACCGTGTCGCCGGCGGCGACGCGCCGTCCCAGCTCGGCAAAGGTCTCGTCGACCACCGCGCGCAGAGCCGCGGCGGCGCGATGATGGCTCTCGAGCTGCGCCGCCGTCAGGCTCGCCTCGAAGCGCTGGATCAGATCGGCCGCCGAAACGATAACAATCTCTGGCCCGAGCGAGCGCACCAGCTCGATAGTGCCGGCGTCGACGCGCGACACGTAGGGAATCGCTGCGGCCGGCGAATAGTCCATCGCAATCCGCCGCGCGCCGGCGAGCATGGTGCGCAGTGCCGCAACCATCTCCTGGTATGACCGGTACACGATTCGATCGGCGGCGAGCGCGTCGAGCCGATGAGCCTCGACTGCGGAAACCAGCGCGGCCGGCCGTCCGTGCGCCGGGACGAAGCAGAACCATCGCCGCGTCGACATCCCGGCCTCGGGCATCTGCAAAATCCGGTACGCGAGCGGATCGCTCATGCGAAAATCGTAGAACAGCCATCCGTCGAGCGATGCGGCGCGCAATTCGGCGGCGATCTGCTCGAGCCGCGTCATCGCGCCGCTGCTTTGAAGCGGGAGCCCCACGCGTTAACCCGCGTGGGCTCGATTCGCACGATCGGGTTGCGCTCGGGACTGAGCACCATCGCGCGGTACTGCGGGTACTTGTCGCGCAGCGCGCGCAGCGCGGCGAGATATTCCTTGCCATCATCAACCACCCGGGCCTCGCCGCGGACCATCAGGAAGGCGAGCTCGGCCCAGTCTTCTTCGTAGTGATCGAATACCAGCGCGACGCGCGGGTTGTGCGCGATATTGCGCATCCGCTGGATTTCGAGGCCGCTCCGCCGCTTCGGCTTCTCGTCGATCGCAAAGTAAAAGCGCGTGCCATCGAACCAGAAACAAATCGGCACGTTATGCGGCGCGCCCGCGGCGTCGGCGGTCGCAAGATGAGCGACGCGCTCGGCGCGCAGGAAATCCTGGACGCGCGGCTCGGCCAAAGCCTCGAGTGACGCTGGAGCCATCAGGAAACCTCCATTCGCTTGAGCGCCGCCGTGGCGGCGCGCGCCAGCCCAGCGTCCGCCGGATCCGCCGCCGCCAGCGCCAGCGCCTCGAGCACAC
>DATDGX010000064.1:0-10790 GCA_036521875.1 Binataceae bacterium (SeqCode) | reverse complement strand
GAATGCCGACGCGCGCCGGGCGGGCGGCGGGGGCATCGCGGCGCGTGAAGTGCGCCGCGCGGAAGTCGCGGGCCGCGCGGCGCCGATGTTTCGGCGCTCGCGAGGCCCTGCTAGCGTGGAGGTCGTTTCGGGGCCCGCGGGAGGCTCGTAGGGAAACCCGGCAGGCTCGCATATTGAGATGAGGAAGCCCAAGGAGCCGATGCTGGCTCGCCTCGGCGACCAGCTCAGCGAATGGCTGGCGGCCCTGCGCGAGCGCCTGGGCAGCGGCGAGCGGCAACCCGGATGGCGCCAGCGCCTGGGGCGTCGCGGCGAGCGAATCGCGGAGCGCCATCTGAAATTGCGCGGCTATCGGATCGTGGCGCGCAACTACCGCGCGGCCGGCGCCGAGATCGATATCGTCGCGATGGACGGCGCGACGATAGTGTTCGTCGAGGTGAAGATGCGGCGGGGGTCGAGCGCCGGGACCCCGGTCGAGGCGGTCGACGCGCGCAAGCAGGCGCGGATGCGCCGCGCGGCGGACTCGTTCGCGGCGCGCTACCGCGCCGGCGAGCGCGTGATGCGCTTCGACGTCGTCGCGATCAGCGCCGAGCAGGGCCGCAAGCGCACGGTCGAGCTACTGAAGGATGCGTTTTGAATGCTGGATCCTAAACTGGTTCGCGAGAAACCCGACTTCGTAAAGGCCGAGCTTTACAACACCGGCCTCGACCCCGCGGAGGTCGACCGCTGGCTCGACGCCGACGCGAGTCGGCGGCGGCTGCAGCGCGAGCTCGACGAGCTGCGCGCGCAGCGAACGCGCGAATCGAAGGAACTCGGCAAGGCCTCGGCGGAGGAGCGCGAGCGGCGCCGCGCCGAGAGGCGCGCGCTCGGCGATCGCATCGGCGCCGGCGAGCGCGAGCTCGCCGCGCTTGAACAGCAGGCCGAGGCGCTGTTCCTGATGCTCCCCAACTTGCCGCGCCCGCAGGTCCCGGTGGGCGCCGGCGAGAGCGAGAACAAAATCGTCCGGGTCGAAGGAACTCCGCAGGAGTTCACCGCGTTCACGCCGCTGCCGCATTGGGAGCTCGGCGAGAAGCTCGGCATCATCGACTTCGACCGCGGCGTCAAGCTCGCGGGCACGCGCTTTCATTTCCTGGTCGGCGCGGGTGCGCGCCTGGAGCGCGCGCTGATCACGTGGATGCTCGATCTCAAAACCAAAGAGCAGGGCTACCTGGAAGTCGCGCCGCCGCTGATGGTCAATACCGCGGCGGTGATCGGCAGCGCGCATCTGCCGAAATTCGCCGAGACCATGTACAAGGACCACGAGGAAGACTTCTGGTTCATCCCGACCGCCGAGGTTCCGCTGACCAACATGTACGCGCGCGAGATTCTCGACGCGGACCGGCTGCCGATTTATCTGACCGCATACACGCCCTGCTTCCGGCGCGAGAAGATGTCGGCCGGCCGCGACGTGCGCGGTATCAAGCGCGGGCATCAGTTCGACAAAGTCGAGATGGTCAAGGTGGTGCATCCCGAGACCTCCGACGCGGAGCTCGAGAAGCTGGTCGACGATGCGTGCGAGGTGTGCCGGCGGCTCAGGATTCCGTTCCGCGTCATCCAGATGTGCACCGGTGACCTGGGGTTCGCGGCGGCGTCGAAGTACGACGTCGAGATGTGGGCGCCCGGATGCGCGGAGTGGCTTGAGGTCAGCTCGTGCTCGAATTGTTGGGACTTTCAGGCGCGGCGCGCGCAAATCCGTTTTCGCGCGGAGAAAGGGAGCAAGCCGGAGTTCGTTCACACGCTCAATGGCTCGGGGCTCGGGCTTCCGCGGACGCTGATCGCGGTGCTGGAGAACTATCAAAATGAGGACGGGAGCGTGACGATACCGGAAGTGCTGCGGCCGTATATGGACGGCATAGAGCGAATCAAGCAAGCATAGCTAAGAAGAACACGACGTGGCGAAAGTCGTTTGTCAACCTGGTCGCCCTCGGATTTCGGATCGATCTTCACCGTAACTTCGGCTCGACGTAACACTGTCGTAACATCGCATCATTAAGATAAATCGCGAGCGGGCCGGGGTGCGACCCGGTGTCGATCGTGAGGATTGCACCTTTGAAGGATGATTCTGCGGTGGCGGAGTTCGGCGACTCGGTGGCGCGCAACGTGGCGGTGGTCGAGCGGGAAGCTCGCCGCAAGTCGGTCCCTCAAGTTCGCCTGATCGGAGACCGCATTTTCAATCTGACCACGCTCGGCCTCGCGTCGCTCATCCTGGTTCTACTCGCGGGACTCGCGATCGCGCTGATCGCCGACTCGCTCCCATCGATTCGCCAATTCGGGCTTCATTTTCTCGTCACCAGCGATTGGGATCCGGTCAACGACCAGTACGGTGCGCTGCCTTTTATTTATGGCACCGCCGTGTCCTCGGCGCTCGCGCTGCTGATAGCAGTGCCGCTGAGTCTCGGCGTCGCGATTTGTCTCAGCGAGATGGCGCCGGATTGGCTCAGCCGTCGGCTCGGCTTCCTGGTCGAACTGCTCGCGGCGATTCCAAGCGTCGTCTACGGACTATGGGCGGTTTTCGTGCTGGGGCCGTGGCTGCGCGATCACGTCGAGCCGCCGCTCGGCAAGCACCTGGGCTTCCTTCCATTATTTCAGGGACCGCACGTTTCGGTGGGGATGCTCAGTGCGGGCGTGGTCCTCGCGATCATGGTGATTCCGTATATCTCGCAAATCTGCACCGACGTGTTTCGCGTCGTGCCGGATAGCCAACGCGAAGCGGCGCTCGCGCTCGGCGCGACCAAGTGGGAGATGGTGCGGACGGCGGTGCTGCCCTACGGGCTGACCGGCGTGATTGGCGCGATCCTTCTCGGCCTGGGCCGCGCGCTCGGAGAAACGATCGCGGTGGCGATGGTGATTGGGAACTCGGCGCAAATCTCGGCCTCGCTGTTCAGGCCCGGCGCGACGCTCGCCAGCGTGATCGCCAACGAATTCGCCGAGGCCACTAGCGATCTATATGTTTCGTCGCTGATCGAGCTTGGGCTGGTGCTGCTCGCGGTCGGAGTCGTGCTCAACGTGGTCGCGCGGCTGATGGTGTATGGAGTCGCGCAACGGCGGTTTCAGGTGGAGGGGTGATGGCCGCCGTCGGAACGTATAAGCGCGACACCCGCTACTACTATCGTAAGCTGAAGAGCGACCTGATGATGGGCGTGACGGTCGCCGCCACCATCATTACGCTGATTCCGCTTTTCCTCGTGCTCGGCTACCTGCTTACCAAGGGCGCCTCGAGCCTCAACTGGGCGTTCTTCACCCACATGCCGACGCCGGTCGGCGAGAAGGGCGGCGGGATGGCGAACGCGATCGTCGGTACGCTCGAGGTGGTAGGGATCGCATGCCTCATCGGCGTGCCGATCGGAATCGGCGCGGGACTCTACCTGGCGACGCATCGCGCCGACCGCTTCGCCTATAGCGTGCGCTTCGCTGCCGACGTGATGATGGGCGTGCCCTCGATCGTGGTCGGCATTTTCGCCTACGCGGTCGTGGTACGGCCGATGGGCGGGTTCTCGACGCTGGCCGGCTCGATCGGGCTGGCGGTGCTCATGATTCCGCTGGTGACGCGAACCACCGAGGAGATGGTTGCGCTGGTGCCGCACGAGTTGCGCGAGGCGTCGCTCGCACTCGGCGTGCCGCAATGGAAGACGACGCTGTCGGTGGTCGCGCGCACGGCGATGGCAGGGATTACCACCGGCGTGATTCTCGCGATCGCGAGAGTCGCCGGCGAGACCGCGCCGCTGCTGTTTACCGCGTTCGGAAATCGCTTCTGGTCGACCTCGCTCACGCAGCCAATCGCGACCCTGACGGTACAGGTCTACACCTACGCGATTGCGCCGTTTCCGGATTGGCAGCGCCAGGCGTGGGCAGGCGCGCTGGTACTCACTGGAATCGTCTTGGCATTGGAGTTGGGAGTAAGGTGGGTGACGGGTGGGACGGCCAAGGCTCCCAGGTAAGTAGCGCAATCGTGGACAAGCTGGTCGCCAAAAATTTGAGCGCGTTCTTCAACGCGAACCGCGCGGTTAAAAATGTCAGCCTCGAATTTCCCGAGCGCCAGGTGACCGCGATCATCGGCCCGTCGGGATGCGGCAAGTCGACGCTGGTCCGCTGCCTCAACCGGATGCACGAGGTTATCCCCGGCGCGCGCGCCGAGGGCGAGGTGCTGCTCGACGGCGAGAATATCTACGCGCAAGGCGTCGATCCGGTGCAGGTGCGGCGCCGAATCGGGATGGTCTTCCAGAAGCCGACCCCGTTTCCCACCATGTCGATCGAAGACAATGTCGCCGCCGGCCTGACTCTCAACGGGATCAGCTTGAGCCGTGCGGAGCGCGATCAGCTCGTGGAGCGGAGCCTCCGCCAGTCCGCCCTGTGGGAGGAGGTCAAGGACCGGCTGCGCAGGCCCGGCGCGAGTCTGTCGGGCGGACAGCAGCAGCGCCTGTGCGTCGCGCGCGCTCTCGCGGTGCAGCCCGAGGTGCTGCTGATGGACGAGCCGTGCTCGGCGCTTGATCCGATTTCAACCGCGCGCATCGAAGAACTATTGCTGGAGCTCAAGGCCGAGTACACAATCGTGATCGTGACTCACAACATGCAACAGGCCGCGCGCACTTCAGACTTAACCGCGTTCATGTACACCGGCGACCTGATCGAGTTCGGCGAGACCAAGCAGATTTTCACCAACCCCACTCGCCGCGAGACTGAGGATTATATCACCGGGCGGTTCGGCTGAGGCCCGCGGAGGTGCATATGGATAACGTCCAGCCGCAGCATACCAATCGGCAGTACGAGGAGGATTTGCGCGGCTTGCGCGCAGGCCTGCTCAAGATGGGCGGGCTGGTCGAGCGCCAGATCGCCGAGGCCGTGGAGGCGCTGGTCAATCGCGACAGCGAGCATGCGCGCGAGGTCATTGCGCGCGACCAGGAAGTCAATCACATGGACGTCGAGAACGACGAGCAGTGCATCCGCCTGCTCGCGCTGCATCAGCCGACCGCGAGCGATCTCCGCTTCATCACTACCGGGCTCAAGATCACCACCGACCTCGAGCGCATCGGCGACAACGCGGTAAACATCTGCGAACGCACCCTGGAGCTCAACGAGGTCCCGCAGCTCAAGCCGTACATCGACATCCCGCGGATGGCGGAGATCGCGCAGACCATGGTCAAGGACTCCATCGACGCCTTCATGCGCAAAGACACCGAGCTTGCCGACCAGGTGATCGACCGCGACGACGAAGTCGATCAACTCAACTTCCAGGTCTATCGCGAGCTGCTGAGCTACATGGCCGAGGACCCGCATACCATCGCCTCGGCGACACGGCTGTTGTTCGTGTCCAAATATCTCGAGCGAATTGCCGATCACGCGACCAATATCGCTGAGATGGTGAGCTTCATGGTCAAGGGTAAACTGATCCGTCACATGGATAAAAAGAAGCATGACGACACAGACCCAAACCGTTCCGGAAGCGACTCGTAGCGCGCGCTATCGCGTGCTCGTGGTCGAAGATGACGCCGACATCCGCGAGCTGATCCGCTACAACCTCGCCGAGGAGGGCTTTGCCGTCGACGAGGC
The DNA here is from genome assembly GCA_036521875.1 of Binataceae bacterium (SeqCode). Classification (GTDB taxonomy): domain Bacteria; phylum Desulfobacterota; class Binatia; order Binatales; family Binataceae; genus DATDGX01. The sequence continues at coordinate 5,207 of DATDGX010000064.1, read as the reverse complement.
CGCCGACGGCGCGCAGGCGCTCGATCGCGTCCGCCGCCGCGTTCCCGATCTGATGGTGCTCGACCTGATGCTGCCCGGGATGCCGGGGCTCGAAATCTGCCGCCAGATGCGCGCCGGCCGCGACACCGCGCAACTTCCGATCCTCATCGTCACCGCCAAGGGCACCGAGGTCGACAAGGTGCTGGGGCTCGAGATGGGCGCTGACGACTACGTCGTCAAGCCGTTCAGCCCGCGCGAACTGGTCGCCCGGGTCAAGGCGCTGCTGCGCCGCGCCAAGGCGCTCGGCGATCCGGAGCCCGGCGGCAGCTTCGAGAACGGCCGCCTGCGCATCGACTTCGGTACCTACCAGGTTTTCGTCGCCGGCGAGCGCAAGGAGTTGGCGCTCCGCGAGTTCGAGTTGCTGCGTTTCTTCGTGCAGCATCCGATGCGCGTGTATACGCGGGAGCAATTGCTCGATATGGTCTGGGGACGGGATACCTTCGTCGAGCCGCGCACCGTTGACGTTCACGTGCGCCGCCTGCGCCAGCATATCGAGCGCGACGACGCTAACCCGGAATTGATTTTGACCGTTCGCAGCGTGGGCTATCGATTCAACCCCGACGCGCTTGGCTAAATCGCCGAATTTTCGCATCGAGTCCGCAGTCATAGCCGGGCTGATCCCGGCCGCCCTTCTGCTCTGCGTTCTCGCGGCCACCGCCGCGGTCTCGTGGCTGTGGGTGATTGCCGCTTTGGGTCTTGGCGTTGTGGTTGGCGCGGTCTGGTCCGCCGCGATCGCGCGCGCCTGGATGCGCCATGCTGAGCGCGTCGAGGCCTTCGCGACCGCGCTCGAGGGTCACAACCCGCCGCCTCATCTGCTCCCCGCGCAGGACGACGTAATGGCACACGCGGAGCATCGCCTGCTCGACGCCGCCGACGCGGCGCTCGCCGAGATCGATTCGCTCGCCGAGCAGCGTGACGAATTTGAAGCGATCTTGCGCAGCATGACCGAAGCCGTAGTCGTCACCGGCGCACGCGGTGAGGTGGTTCTGCTCAACGGCGCCGCGCGCCGGATGTTCGCGCTCGACCTCGACCCCGACACCGACTACCGTGGACGCCCGTTCGTCGAGCTATGCCGCGACCCGCGCCTGCAGGACTTTGTCGCCCGCTCGATGCAATCCGCCAACGGCGCCATCGTCAGCGCCGACATCATGATCCAGAATCCTGCCGTGCTCCATCTCGGCGCCAACGCCGCGCCGCTGCGCACCTCGCATGGCGCGTCTTGGGTGCTGGTGTTCCACGACATCACCAAGCTCAAGTCGTACGAGACCGTGCGCGCCGACTTCATCGCCAATCTCACTCACGAACTGCGCACCCCGCTGAGCGCACTCTACGGCTATGCGGAGACTCTCCTGCAGGGTGTCGAGGATCCCGAGACCGAGCGCCGCTTCCTGAGCATCATCGAGCGCCAGTCGCGCCGCCTCGCCCGGATGCTCGACGATCTGGTCTCGCTCTCCGACCTCGAGCGCGGGCTCACCCCGCTGAAACTCGAGCCACTGGAGCCCGGCCGCGTGCTCGAGGACGCCGCCGAGCTGATGCGCGAACAGGCGGCGCGCCACGGCATCCGCATCGACGTGAAATGTTCGCCCGACCTGCCGCGTCTCCCCGGCGATCGCGATCGCCTTCATCAGGTGATGCTGAACCTGCTCGACAACGCGATTAAGTACACTCCGCGTGAGGGCCACGTCACCCTCGAGGCGCGCGCAGCCGCTATGGGAGCCAACGGCACCGACTTAGCGCATCCGCCCCTGGAGACCCCGGGCGTCGCGCTGATGGTCGCCGACACCGGCGAGGGAATCCCCGCCGCCGACATCCCGCGGCTTACCGAGCGGTTCTATCGCGTCGATCGCGCGCGCTCGCGCGAGCTTGGCGGCACCGGATTGGGCCTCGCGATCGTAAAGCACATCGTGCAGTTGCATCATGGCGCGCTCCGCATCGAGAGCCGCGTCCGCGAGGGCACCACGGTCACGGTCTGGATTCCAACCGCCCAGGGTTAGCCAGGTCTGGCGGTTCCACCACCGATCGCCCGGTGCGTCTTGCGAGCCTGCCTCCGATGTGAAAATTTTGAAGGTCCCGGCGCGCCCTTAGCTCAGCGGATTAGAGCAGCAGACTACGGATCTGCGGGTCGGGGGTTCAAATCCCTCAGGGCGCGCCAAGTCTCCCAGCGCTTTCGCCATATTTACCCGCGCTTTCACCGCGTTCGACTCGCACTGTCATCGCCACGCGGCCGGCGACTTTGTGCGTTAGCGGCCCAGCGGTTGCGGATTAAGCACCGCCGAGGCTGGCACCTCGCGCGGCAGCTCGACGATAAACGTGGAGCCCATCCCGAGCGCGCTTTCGACCCGGATGGTTCCGCCGTGCGCCAGAACGATTTGATTGGCGATGAACAGGCCGAGTCCCAGCCCACCATAACCGCGCGCGGGAGCCGAGCGCGCGAAACGATCGAAAACCCGATGCATCTCTCCCTCGGCGATGCCGATGCCGTGGTCGCGCACCACCAGGCGCGCACCGCCCGAATTGTTCTCGACGATTACTTCAACCGGGTTTCCGCCGCCATATTTGATCGCGTTGGAAACCAGATTGGTCACCACCTGCTCGAGACGAAAACCGTCCCACAGCCCTCTGACGTTCGGCTCGATCCTGAGCGTGAGCGCACTGCCGGTCCGTGCCGCCTCGTCGACAAAGCGCTCGGTGGCCTCACGCGCGGTTTCGGAAAGGTCGCAAGCGGCGACTTCGAGCACCATGTGACCGGAAGAGATTCGCGAAACATCCAGCAACTGGTCGATCAGTTTCGCCATCCGGTGAGTCTGGCTGGTCGCCTTCTGCACCTTGAGTTCCAGTGCTTCGAGCGGCGCACTCGGCAGCATCCGCAGCAAGTTGCCGAGTTGCAGAGTCAGCGCAGCCAGGGGACTCCGCATTTCGTGCGAGGCGATAGACATGAATTCGTCGCGCACTCGTACAGCCTGTCGCGCCTCGCTGTATAGCCGGGCATTGTCGATTGCATGAGAAGCGCGGCGCGCCAGTTCCTCCGCGAAAAGGAGATCCTGGATGTAGTAGCGGCGTCCCGAATCGGTAGTAGCCATCGTGATAGCGCCCAACACCTCGCCGCGCGCGCGCAGTGGAGCGAACATTACGGAGCGCGCACCGATCCGCGACACGCCATTCAACGCCGCAGGTGATTCAGCTTCGCCGAGATCGCTAATCAGTTGAGATTTTGCTTCGCGCAGTAACTGCAGCCGGTCGGCATTGTCTTTTTCGATTTCACGGATTTCGACGGTGATGCCGTCGCCGCCATGCTGCGCGTTGACCGCCTCCACGCGGCGCAGTCCCGGCTCTTCGATGACGTCGACTACGCACCAGTCCGCGAACTCCGGAACGATGCCGCGCGCGATAATAGTCAGTTTCTCGTCGACGTTCAGCGATTGGTTTAGAGCTCCGCTTATTTCCATCAGGAAATGCTGTGTCCGCTCCACCCGGGCCCGCTGGTTGACATCGGTCAAAGCGACATCAGTCAGTGCAATGATGGCTCCCAGCAGTTCGCCCGAAGGGCTCGACAGCGGACGTGCGTTGGTCAGCACTTCAAGCGGCGGCATGCCCGGACGCGCCAGTTCCGCGTTCACGCCGCGCAAAGTCTGGCCGTTGGCGCAACATTCTCGAATCGGCCAGCCTTTGTCGCCGCCGGCGTTCTCGCCGACCGGGCTCAGCACAAACGCCTCGCTGAAAGGGCGCGACAGGGGACTGTCGCCACACAGCTCGATCGCGGATTGATTCGCGCGAACGATCCGCCCCTGCGGGTCACACACGATGATCGCCTCGACGGCCTGGTCGAGGATCGAATGCGCCAGGTCCTCCGCCGCAGCAAGCCTCCTCCGAAGCGCTTGCAGTTCCGCGAGCGGCGCGAGCGGTTTCGCGGCCCGCGAGCGGGTCCGAGCTGGAGACTTGGCGGCAGCAGCCTTGCCCTGGGACTTCGATTTGCCAGGCGCTTTGGCCTTGCGAGGGCCTGTAGTCGATGACTGCTTCATCGCCCGGCCACTCCAAAAGCCCGCCGACGGGTGACGAGCACTCGTCGCTCGTCCAGCAAATGGCTCATCGGCGAGTGTTCGAATGTGGGAACGTTGGGAGGCTCTGAACGGGCGGCGCTAAACGTCTTCACGGCTCAAGTTGCCTCAGGAAATCAGTGCACCAAGAAATCGGCGTTAGCTCGCGATCAATCCGGCAGCAGCCGGAGCCAGTAAGACTACCTTGAATTCACCGTTTTCGACAAGAATAACCGCGCGCAGCGGGCTCCGATTTCTGCGCGGCTGAGTCGAGCGTCTACTTACCGGCTTGTGCTGAAGCCCCTCTCTGGAGCAGGAAGTACCGCGAAATGATGCAGCACGAAATCGCAAGATTCGCCGAACGTTTGCCCGATGAATCAGCTCGAGCGTTTGCAGCGCTATAGCCTGAGCGAGTTTGTGCCTCCGCCAGGCAACCCCCAAGTCGCGCTTGAAGCCGAACTGCAAAGTTGCTCCGCGCTCACCAATACTCGCATCGAACGTCGTGCCCCTGCTTGCGGAAACCCAACCGCTATACTAGCGACGTAGCATCGTTCTCGCGTTCGGAGGTGTTGCAATGCCAGAAGATGGAATCCTGTCGGGCCTGCGGGTGATCGACTGCGGAACCTACATCGCGGCGCCCGCGGCGGCCACGGTGTTGTCGGATTTTGGCGCGGAGCTGTTCAAGATCGAGCGGCCGGAAGGCGGTGATCTGTTTCGTCTGTTTCCGTCGCTTCCCGGACAGGCACGATCAGAACTGAACTACTGCTGGATTCTGTCGGGCCGCAATCGTAAAAGCGTCGCACTCGACCTGGGCAAACCGGAAGGACGCGAACCGCTGATCCGGTTGGTCAAAACCGCCGACGTCTTCGTGACCAACTACCAGCAGGAGATTCTCAGTCGTTTCAATCTGACCTGGGACGATCTTTGCGCCGTCAACGAGCGGCTCGTCTATGCGCATCTCACCGGCTACGGCGACGAAGGCGAAGATGCCGGCGCGCCGGCGTTCGACGCGCTGGCGTATTGGGCGCGTTCGGGCTTGATGACCAGCGTGACCGGACTCGATGGATCTCCAAGCGGTCCGCGCCCCGGCATTGGCGACCATCCGACCGCGATGGCGCTGTTCGGCGCGATCAT
>DATDGX010000063.1:0-47657 GCA_036521875.1 Binataceae bacterium (SeqCode) | reverse complement strand
CTTCTGCATCCGTATTGGGAATGGGCTTTCTCCAATCTAAAGCCAACCAAGTTTAGTGGCATTGGCGGTAGCGTCGTGGGCAAGCAAACTAAAGGTCAGGTCGAATTTCTTGGCCAGACCATCGACTGTACGATTGGTTTCGGTTCCAAAAAAATGGAACAGAAAATATGGATGCAGGGGGTGTTCGGGCGTGACTGTTTTACGCCTTTCGGCTTCGGCTTTTGGGAGACCGCGCACGAACTTTACGTGACCGCGAGACCGTCAGCGCCAACCCCTGTCCCGCCGTAAAGTCATTAGACTTTAACTCTTTTCGCCAGCGGGCTTTACGGCGTTTTGGCGATCTCAGAACGGCGCTTTCGGGAGAGCCTTGCCTTACGAGCCTTGCCGTCCTTCAAGCCGCTGAGCCGCCCTAATTCAACAGCGGCGGGATTCTTTTTGCGCGATTCGGGGTCGGTTCGCTGGCCCGCGGCAAGCTGAACCATCGTGAACGCTAATTCATTCAGGACGCTTCGGGCGATTTGTAGCCATGCCGTCCGGTGTCGCACCGATCGATTCAGAGCGGAAATTCAAACTTGACCACGACCCACCGCCACCGCCCGCCGCAAGGGCAACCGTGGAGGGTCAACAGCGATGCCAGTGCCGCCAGGAGCAGCGTCGTCTTTGACACCCGCCTGACAAGCTTATGAGCAATCATACAAGGCTCTTTTTTTTACCTGTCGCTCAATGGCTATTGAGTTGTCGCGTTGCTGGTGCAGGGCCGCCGCGCTGACCTTCCATCTGCAGGGTGTCGTTGAGCATCTGGCCCATCACGGTGCCCGTCGCCTTGACGGTTCCTTTGTACCGGCAGGGACGCGTGAACCTTGGACGACATGATCAGCAACCGCCGCAAGCTCGAGGACGTCAACGGAGCGTTCCGTGCGATGAAAGCGGGCGCGGTCGCGCGCACTGTACTTATGTTCGAATAGGCGCTAAGCTCCAGCGCTGTCGGTAATCCAATCGTTGGTGACGCGCGCCCGCAAGGGCTCGCGATCCCGTGTAGCGCCGGGCGGCTTCGGCTGTCCGGCGCTTCTTTTTGCGGGGACGAGCCCCTGCACCCAAGGTGAGGAGCCGGCGCCGCTGTCGCGGCAGGCTCAGAACGGTTTCCAGCCGAGGACCGGAAAGAGGTCGTCATAGAAGATCTCCACTAGCCCGAGTACCGCGACGTGATCGCCGCTCGGCGCAGCGTTGTTGAGCGTGAATTGCGTTCCGAGGCTCAACTCGCAGTAGTCGCCCAAGTAAGCCAAACCCGGGGTTAGCCGAAAATCGGGGCGGGTGGTGAGTCGAGACGCGATGAACGACTGCGCATAGTTCAATTGAACATATGGCACGAGGTCGACCCACGGGATTTGGTGATTTTAGGGTTAATCTTGATTTGGTCTTTAGGACAGTCAGTGACTTTGAGCGTAATGACTGGTTGACCGCCAACACCACTGCCACTACCGCCGCCACTACCGCTGCTGCCGCCGCCAGGGCAACCGTAGAGGGTTAGTGATGCCAGTGCCGCCATGAGCAGCGTCGCCTGTGACACCCGCCTGAGAAGCTGATGAGCGATCATTTTTAACCCTCCTTTTTTCACCTGTCGGGCAGTGGCTATGGAGTTGTCGCGTTGCTGGTGCAGGGGCCGACGCGTTGACCTTCCATCTGCAGGGTGTCGTTGAGCGGCTGGCCCATCACGTTGCCGGTGGTCTTGACGGTTCCCTTGTAATGGGTCCGGCTGTCGAAGTTGACGTTTCCCTCGCTGGCCACCACCGCCTGGCCGGTGCATTCGAATCGCCACGATACCGAGGTGGCGGTCTGATGGAAGGCGGTGCGCTTGCAGGTCTCTCCGTTCGCGCTCGGCGGCTGCCCGAAAGCGGTGTCCGGATCGTCGAGTTCCTTTTGCGTGAAACACTGGGTTTGGACGCTCGGTGGAAGAGGACCGCCGGCTCTCTGCCCACTTGAGGTGACTTTCCACAGGCCGGAGTCTACGGCCAAACCCGCGCCGCGGGCGTTGGTCGCGAACGCAATGGCTATCAGCAGCGTGAAACTGGCTATAGTAAATGTCTTACTCATATAGCTAGTCCTGATCATGTAGGGTATGGCCGTATAGTAAGTTCCCTTTCCGTGCCTCGGTCAGCGGCGGGCTCGAGAAGATTTCCTGAAAGAAATCCTGCATCGCGCGCCATGAGCGTTGGTCGGCTTCCTTGTTATAGGCGACGCCAGGAAGATGCGAATCAGCGTTCGCCGGATTGGTGAAGCCGTGCTCCGCGCCACTATAGATATTCATCTGCCAGTCGGCTTTCGCGTTGCGCATCTCGTCCTGGAATGCCTGCACCTGCGCCGGCGGTTCGTGAGGATCGTTGGCGCCGTGACAGACCAGGACTCTCGCTTTCACCTCACCAGGGCTGGCGGGAATCGCAGTGTCGAGGTTGCCATGGAAACTAACCACGCCGGTGACGTCGGCACCGCTGCGGGCAAGTTCCAGAACGGCGCCGCCACCGAAGCAATAGCCAATTGCGGCAGTCCGCGCCGCATCGACGCGCGGGTCGCGCTTGAGCCTGTCGAGCGCCGCCGCGATCCGCGCGCGCAGCTCCTTGCGATCGCCGGCCCGCATCGCACCCGCCCAGGTCCCGGCCTGCTTGGGGTCGGTGGTGTTCTTGCCGTCGCCGTAGATGTCAGCGGCCAGCGCGACGTAACCCAGGCGGGCCAGCATCTTGGCGCGCGTCTTCGGATAGTCATTCAGCCCCCACCATTCGGGGACTACCACGACGCCCGGCCGCTTCCCGCTGACGCTGTCGTCGTAAACAAGGAAACCGTGCGCCTGGACCTGGCCGGCCTGGTAGATGACAGTTTCGGTGCGAATCTCCGCGCGGAGAGTGCCCGCAGTCGCGATCAGGATCGCAGCCACGAACGCCGCGCATAGGCATTTCGTCCCGGTGTTTTGCATGAGCGTCGTCGGTTGTCCCCTGGGCACTGTTCTGTTCCGAATCCATCTGCTTGGCAAGATCCAGGCGCCAGCAAGTTCTTAGCGGCGCGCTTGACGGTTCGGACCTGGGGGTGTTCTAAAACGATCGTTCAGGACTCGATCCGGATCGGACGGAGGACTTCAGATGTCAGGAATGTTGGACGGAAAAGTTGCGCTCATCACCGGTGCGGGGTCGGGAATCGGACGCGCGACGTCGAAAATTTTCGCGCGCGAGGGTGCGAAGCTGATCCTTGCCGACGTGACCGAGCAAGGCGGTGCGGAAACTCTGAAGATGATCAAAGGCTCCGGCGCCGACGCGATCTTTGTCAGGACCGACGTGGCGCAAGCGGATCAGGTTGACGCGCTGGTGAAGAAGGCAGTCGAGACCTACGGGCGCCTCGATTGCGCATTCAACAACGCGGGCATCGAAGGCGAAGGCGGGATGACGCACGAATGCTCGCAGGAAAACTGGAATCGAATCATCGCGATCAATCTGACCGGCGTGTGGCTGTGCATGAAGGCCGAGATCACGCAGATGCTCAAGCAAGGCGGCGGCGCGATCGTGAATACCTCGTCAGGCGCGGGCCTTGCGGGAGTCAGAGGCATGCCGGCCTACGTCGCGGCCAAGCACGGAGTCGCCGGACTCACCAAGGCGGCGGCGATCGAGTACGGGCGCAACGGGATCCGCATCAATGCGGTATGCCCCGGCCCGATTCGAACGCCGATGATGCAGCGTTTGCTGCGCGACAATGAAGAGAGAGAGGCGCGGATGGCGCGCTCCGGACCGTTGCGGCGGATGGGCGAGGCCGAGGAAATCGGCGAGGCGACGGCGTGGCTATGCTCGGATCGCGCGTCGTACGTCACCGGACTGCCGATGCCGGTGGACGGCGGCTTCATGGCGGGCTGAGGCAGCGCCCGACCCCTGCACCCAGTGCCACGCAGAAGCCGGCTCCGTCGTCGCCGACAGAGAGCTAGCCCCGACGCCGCGAAATAGCTTGTACGCCGTTCAGGCCGTCACGCGATCGAGGAAGCGGCGCACCGCCGCGTTGAAGGCGTCGGGCTGGTCGATATTCGACGCGTGGCCGGCGCCCTCGAGCAGCACTTTTTCCGCGCCCGGGATTTTTGCCGCCATGTAATCGGCGGAGGGGAGAAACTGCTTGTCGCCGGCGCCGACCAGTACCAGGGTCGGCACGCGAATCGAAGGCAGCGACTCGATGACGCGTCCGTCCTTCTGCGCGAGCATCCCGCGCGCCGCGAGCGCCAGACCGCGCGCGCTGCGATGCTGCGCGACGCGTGCCTCGGCGCCCGTCGAGAGGGCAGCGAGTCCCTGCTTCTCGAAAGCTCGCGCCATGCTTTCGGTCATGCGATTCCATTCTCCGCGCGGCTCGTCTTTTTTGTAGCCCGGTCCGGTGTCGAACAGCATCAGCGCCAGGACTCGTTCCGGCGCCGCGAGGTTGAAGGCCAGCGAAGTGAAACCGCCCAGCGAGAGCCCGCCGATGACCGCGCGTTTCGCGCCGCAAGCATCGAGGATCGCCGCCATGTCGCCGGTGGTTAGGTCGTGCGAATACAAGCCGGGGTCATCCGGAGAGTCGGAGCGATCGTGGCCGCGCATGTCCCACGCGATCATATGATAGCGGTCGGAAAGCGCTTCCATCTGACCCTGCCACATGCGCGTGCTCGCGCTGTAGCCGTGCGACAGCAACACGGCGGGACCTGCGCCGCGTTGTTCGTAATAGATTTGGACACCGTCGCGGTTGAGATATGGCATGATCGAAACCCTCGCTGATTTCCCGGCGTTGCATGGTCATCGGGAGACGCTTAGTTTGCTAGCCGGACTGGACGAGACTTGCAACTTGCCGTGCGCGCGTGGAATCGATTCAGGCTGCTGCCATGCCGCTCAAAGACATCCTGATCCCGCGCGCGGGAGTATTGTTCGTCGGGATCAATCCGAGCCTGCATTCCGAACGGGCCGGCCATCATTTCGCGGGGCCCGGCAATCCGTTCTGGCGCCTGATGCATGCCGCGAAGCTGATTCCCGAGGCGCTGACGTTCGCCGAGGATCGGCGCCTCGCCGAATTTGGTCTCGCGCTCACAAATCTCTGTCCGCGCGCGACGCGCGCCGCCGCAGAACTTCTTCCTGACGAAATCGGACGTGGCAAACGCGCGCTGGCGAGAAAAATCAAACGCGTGCAGCCCGCCGTGGTGGCGTTCGTCGGCGTCAGTATCTATCGGCAATACTTCGGCAAGTCGGCCGCCGCGGGAGCGGGTTTGAAAGCGCAGACAATTTGCGGCGCGCGCGTCTTCGTGCTTCCGAATCCGAGCGGTCTCAACGCCAGCTTTCCCGGCTTCAAGGACAAATTGATCTGGTTCCAGCGGCTGCGCAAATTCATCGACGCAAAGTCATCAGATTAGTCACGACTGATATGGGCTCTGCGCCGCGAGCGCACGGCAGCGCTCCTCGTTCGCGACGATACCGGCGAGGCATCGAGCGACGAAGAGGGTTAGCGCGGCGCGCATCATCTCGATCGCGTCGAGCAGGTTGATCGCCGCGCCGCCCTCGAACACATTGAGGTTGAGCTCGCCGCGCTCCAACGCGAGGCGCGTGGCCCGCTCGCATCCCAGGACCTGGAAACAACATTGCAGCAGCGTCTCGGGAATCACCGGGTTGATTTTTCCGGCGAAGAACGACGAACCCTCCTGGACCGCGGGCAGAATGATTTCACCGAAGCCGCCACGGGGGCCGGACGAGAGCAGGCGCAAATCCTGCGCGACCTTGATGAAGACCTCGGCCAGCATCGCGAGTTCCGCGGAGAGCGCAGCGAGGTCGTCGGGATTCTGCGCGGCATCGTAAAGATTGCGGCGCATCGCGAGCTTGCGGCCGGTGATTTCGTTGAGGCGCACGAGAACCGCGCGGCGATACGCCGCCGGCGCGCCGCGACCGTCGCCGATCGCAGTGCCGCCAAGATTGATCCGGCGGAGCGATTCGACACGGCGCCGGAGTTCGCTGGCGCGTCGCTCGATCGCGGCGCCATGGCCGCCGAATAGTTCGCCCAATGATGCCGGCGCCGCATCCTGGAGGCAGGTACGCGAAATAGTGACTACCTTGCTGAGCTCCCGCGCCTTGGCGCGATAGGCGCTCACGCAGCCGTCGAGAGCGTCGCGCAGGCCATCCCATCGCTCCAGGATCGCGATTCGAATCGCGGTGTGGCAGACGTCAGCCGTCGATTGCGACGCGTTGACGTGGTTCTTCGGATGCAGCGGCGCGTAGCTGCCGCGCATCGCACCGAGACGTTCGTTGGCGAGATTGGCGAGCACCTCGTTGACGTTCATGTTGATAGCGATGCCGCCTCCGCCACTGAGCACGTCGACCGGGAATTGTTCGAGGTGCTCACCGCGAATCAGCGCGTCGCACGCCCGATCGATGGCAGCGGATATTCGCGCGTCCAGAACGCGGGCATCGCGATTGGCGCGCGCCGCGGCCTGCTTCACGATCGCGAGCGCGCGGACGTAGTCGGGATAGTGGCCGAGCGCGCGGCCGGAGAAGGCGAGATTGCGCATCGCACGGACGGTCTGGATTCCGTACAGCGCGCGGCGCGGAACGGCCAGTTCACCGATTGAGTCGCGTTCGATACGGGTGGCAGCGGGCGCGGTGCGCATCGTGCCCGCGATACGGGGGGCGCGCGCGGCGCGCCTAGGCGGTCCGGCCATAGCGGGCCATCTGCAGTAACTTGCTGCTCCGCGTGCCCGGCTTGGTGTCGTATGCGAGCAGCGCAACGAGTCGCGTCTGGCGGCCGCGAATCGGAGTCACGCGATGGATCGAGTTGCGTCCCTCGAACAGCAGCAGCGTGCCCGGCGTCATCGGGACGCGCACCACGCCGTCATTCGAACCGAGCAGGAGACGCTGCACGCGCGGATAGTTCTCGTCGCTGGAACTTCTGATCAGCGGAACGTATTCGAAGTCACCGCCATCCTCCGCGGCGCGCAGCGCTATCGACGTCACGAAGTCGGTCTGGTCGTAGTGCCAATGCAGGCGATCGCCGTCGCCCATCACCGCGAGATTCAGCGCGCCCATCGGATCGGCGTAGCGATGCAGCCGCTCCTTGCCGAGCGCCGCGGCGATAAATTCCACGAACGGTTCCCATTCGAAGAGCCGGCGCATCGCGGAGTCCGCGGGAAACTGATCGTAGGCGACGACGCCGACGGAAGTGTGATCGAAAATTCGCCGCGGATGATCGACGGGCAGCGAGCGGTCGGGAACTTCGAGATACGGGGTGCCGGTGGAGGCACTGTGATAGGCGCTGGGGGCCAGCGCATCGGCCTCGCGGACCAATTGCGCGGTAGCGTCGGCGGTGAGGAAGCCCGGCAGCTCGCAGGCTCCGGTCTGGTCGAGCTGGCGGCGGCAATCGCGGGCGAGCTCGCGCGCCGCGTCGGTGCGCAGATCAAGAATCGGATAACGATCCAGATCGATCAGCCGCGCCGGCGATAGCGCCGTCGACGACTCCGGTGAAGCCGCGGTGGTACTCATGCGCGCCTGACTCCCTTGCCGGAGTCGATACGACCACAAAGCATTTCAGGAGCGCAAGCCGATGCGGTCTACTCGATTCCGAAACGCCTGCGCTTGCGCCACAGCGTGGTGACATTGATCCCCAGCGTGTCGGCCGCCTCTTCCAGGGTCGCGGCGGCAGCGAGGACTCGAGCGATATGCTCGCGCTCGACTTCTTCCAGGCTGGCGGATGGCGGAATCTGCGCGAGCGCTTCGGGCACGTCACGGAACAGCGAATCGGGAAGATCGTCAGGCTGAATCATGTCGCCGCGAGTCAGCACTGCGGCACGCTCCAACACGTTGCGAAGCTCGCGCACATTGCCCGGCCATCGATAGCGCGCGAGCGCCGCCGCCGCTTCGGGCGACAGCGTCATCGCGGCGTGCTGGTTGCGCGTCGCCGCCACGCGCAGCAACCACTGCGCGAGCGGCAGGATGTCTTCCTTGCGCTCGCGCAGCGGCGGGGCGTGCAGGCTTATCACGTTGAGCCGGTAAAACAGATCTTCACGGAAGCGGCGGCCGGCAACTTCGGATTCAAGGTCGCGGTTGGAGGCCGCGATTATTCTCGCATCGACGCGGATGGTGCGCTCTCCGCCGACGCGCTCGAAACTCTGTTCCTGTACGAAGCGCAGGAACTTGGTTTGCAGCGGCGCGGACAGGTCCGCGATCTCGTCGAGAAACACGGTGCCACCGTCGGCGGCTTCAAGCCGGCCCGGCTTATCCTTGACCGCGCCAGTGAACGCGCCGCGGACGTGTCCGAACAGCTCGCTCTCGAGCAGCTCCTCGGACAGCGTCGTGCAGTTGACGACCACGAACGGGCGCTCGCGCCTCCGGCTCCATCGATGGATCTGCCGCGCGAACACGTTCTTGCCGGTGCCGCTCTCCCCGGTGAGCAGAATCGTGACGTCGCTGGCCGCGGCCTGGCGCGCGGTCTCCAGCAGCCGCAGCATAGCGCCGCTGTGCGAGTCGAGCAGCGGCGAATCGTCGAGCGAGTTGCGCAACGCGCGGTTCTCAGCCTGGAGACCGTGCACCTGCAGCGCGCGCTCGACGGTATGCCGAATCTGTTCGAGCGAGAACGGCTTGGTCACATAGTCGTAAGCTCCCGCCTTCATCGCGGTGACCGCGTTTTCCACGGTCGCATACGCGGTCATCAGGATGACGAGTGCATCGGGATGCCGGTGGCGAATTTCCTGAAGCAGCTCGAGACCGTTCATCTCGGCCATCCGGTAGTCGGAGAGCACCAGGTCGAACTCGGTTTCGGCGAGCGCCGCGATCGCCTTGGGGCCGCTCTCCGCCGCGCGCGCCTCGTGGCCGAGCGACTCGAAGAACGTGACCAGGCTGCCGCGAATATTTTTCTCGTCGTCAACGATCAGCAGCTTTGCCATCACACCTCCGCCGCGGCGGGCAGTTCCACGATGAATCTGCTCCCCGCGCCGTTGTTGCTTTCGACGAAAATCCGTCCGCCATGCGCCGCGACGATGTCCTGGACGATCGAAAGGCCCAGGCCCGCCGAGCCGCGCGCCGCGTCGTTGGTACCGTACTGGGCGAAGCGCTCGAAGATGTAGTCGCGCAGCTCGGGCGCGATTCCGGGACCGGAATCCGCGATCTCGAGGCGCACGGTCCCATCACCCGGACGCGCGATGATCTCGATCGCGCCGCCCTCGGGGGTATAGCGCAACGCGTTACCGATCAGATTGGAAATGACCCATGAAAGCTTGATTGGGTCGCCGATGATCGCCGGCACCGGCATGATCTTTTGGTCGAGCCGCACGTGGCGCTCCTGCGCCTGAATCGCGAAACGCTTGGTGACGTCGCCGGCAATCTGCGCGAGGTCGAGTCGCTCCCGTTGCACTGCTATCGCGGAGACCTCGCCCTTGGCCAGGTTGAGCAGGTTGTCGGTGAGCTGGCGCATCCGCGCGCACTCCTCGAGGATCGCGCCGACCAGGTCGCGCTGCTTCGGCGCGAGCGCGGATTCGTCGCGGCGCAGCAGCTCGGCCGAGAGCGCCAGCGAGGTGAGCGGCGTGCGCAGCTCGTGCGACAGCGTCGCGACCAGGTTGGTGCGCGCGCGGTCCTGATCGCGAATGTAGGTCACGTCCTGCAGGATGAGCAGGGTTCCGAGCGGTTGGGTCTCGGCTTCGCGCAGCCGGATCGGCTTGAGTATGTAGGAATGGTCGCGGCCGCGCACGTGAAGCTGGACCTCGATACGCTGCTCGGCGTCCGCCTTCTTCAGGTTGCCGATCGCCTCGCGCACGCGCAGGTAGTGCGGGCTGTTGGTGCTCAAATCGTCGAACGGACTGCCGAGCGCTTCCCTGGTCTCGATGCCGAGTATGAGCGCCGCGATCTCGTTGATGTGCGCGACGATGCCTTCCGAGTCGATCATCACCACGCCGTCTTCGAGGCTTTCGATAATCGCTTCGGTTTTGCTCTTCTCATACAGGAGCCGCTCGACGTTGAGCTTCTCGTAGTGCTCGAGCTGCTCGGCCATCTGGTTGAACTCGCGCGCGACCGCATCGAGTTCGGCGAGCTTCTGCGGACCGAGGCGGACATGAGTGTGCCGTTGGCTGACGCCGCGCAGCCGCTCGGCGACTTCGGTGAGCGGCCGCGAAAGCGCGTATCCGAGCCCCCATGAGATGGCCGTGCCGGCGATTAGAACCGCGGCCAGGCCGACCGCGAACTCGTACGCGAGCCGCCGCCCGAGCTTGATCGAGCGGCTGTCGGCGCGGAACATCGCGGCCTTGTTCATCTCGATCAAATCGTCGAGGCGCTGATGAAGCTGCTCGAACTGCTGGTCGTGATAGACGCCAGGCGGTGCCGAGGCGAGGTCAGCGAACAACTGGTCGCCGCGGCGCTGGATGTCGGCGGCGAGCTCGGGCTCGCCGACTTCAGTGAAGTCATGTTTTTCGACGTCCATCCAGCGGTTGAACTCGTCGCGGCTTTGCGGCAGCGCCTGTTTCGCGTTGCCGCTGCGCTCGGCGAGCTGCAGGTTGCGCAAAACGGCATGCATATGCTGCGACGCGTCGATACTTACGTAGTTGCGGTAGAGCGTCTCCCGGATCGCGCCGGCCAGGCTGAACAGCTTGGGCAGCGTGTAGGCTCCGAGCGCGACCACCAGCACCAGCAGGATGAGAGTCCCGTTGCGAATGCGGCTCTGCAGCGACGGTGCGCTCATGCGCTCTCCTCCGGCTCTTCGACAGCGAGAATCTCGACGTCCAGATCGCGCGCGTTTTTGATCATCCGCATCGGGACGTCACGCCCGAACCAGCGCCGCCAGAACGGCTGACGAGTCCGCCCCATGATAATCTTCGTCACTCCGTGTTCGCGCGCGAAGTCCGCCAGCGACTTCACGACGTCATCGGATTTGAGCCACACGGTCTCGGCGCCCAGGTCGCCGGCCAGATTGATATTGTCCAGCAGCGCGACGAAGTCGCTGGTGCCGATCTTTTTTACCGATTCACCAGGCGTTTCCACATGCACTGCGAACCATTCGGCGTTGAGCTGTCCCGCGATGCGCGAGGCCTTTCTCAGCAGCAAGCCGCCGTCGGCGGCATTCGACGAGAGGCCAACCATGATGCGCTCGCGGAGTTGCGGGCGGCGTCCGCCCTCGCGCTTGAGCGCCTCCTGGTCTTCGCGCTGGCGGCTGAGACTCCGCGCCACTTCGTTCAGCGCGAGCTCGCGCAGCGAAGTGAGATTGCTCGGCTTGAAAAAACTCTTGAGCGCCTGCTCGACCTGCGAGGCGGGATAGATCTTGCCCTCGCGCAGGCGCTCGCGCAGCGTATCGACCGGCACGTCGATATTCACCACCTGGTCGGCGCGCGCGAAAAACGAGTCGGGCACCGTCTCGCGCACGTCGACGCCGGTCACCCGCTTCATCAACGGATTGAGGCTCTCGACGTGCTGAATATTCATCGCGGTGATGACGTTCATTCCCGCGGCCAGCAGCTCTTCGACGTCCTGGTAGCGCTTCTCGTGCCTGGAGCCGGAAACGTTGGTGTGCGCGAGCTCATCTACGATCACGACCTCGGGCTTGCGCTCGAGGATCGCGTCGAGGTCCATCTCTTCCAGCGTCACGCCGCGGTAGGGAAGCTTTTTGAGCGGGACGACCTCGAGATCGCCGATCCGAGCGGCGGTCTCCGCGCGGTTGTGGGTTTCGATCAAGCCGAGCACCACGTCGACGCCGCGGTCTTTAAGCTGATGTGCTTCGTCGAGCATGCGATAGGTCTTACCGACCCCGGCCGCGGCGCCAATATAAACCTTGAGGCGCCCTTTGCGCCGCTGCGGTACAAGGTCGAGAAACGACTCTGGCTCTGGACGATATTCGTCCTTCATACGCCGCCCGATCTCCATTATGCTCTCCGCGCCGCGAAAGCCGCGAGAGGGCACTATTTGCGGTTCGGCGGCTTGAGATCGTCGAGCGCGAGGTTGAGCATCAGGACGTTTACGCGCGGCTCGCCGAACAGACCCGCGAAGCGTCCGCGCGCGTGCGTCCGAATCAGGTCCTGCAACTGGTCCTCCGACAACCCGCGCGCGGCGGCCAGGCGCGCAACCTGGAGCTCGGCGGCATCGATGCTGATGTCCGGATCGAGACCGCTTGCCGACGCAGTTACCAGGTCAATCGGAACCTGCGATGCCTGACTACCCGGGTTCTGCGCGAGGATGTCTTTGAGCCGCGTCCGCGCGGCGTCGATCAAGGCCTTGTTGGTCGGGCCCAGGTTGGAGCCGCCGGAAGCGGTAGCGTCGTAGCCTTTGTCGCCGGCCGCCGAGGGCCGCCCATGAAAGTAGCGCGGGCTCGTGAAATTCTGTCCGATCAGCTCCGAGCCGACTACGGTACCGTTGCGAACGATCAGGCTGCCATTGGCCTGCCAGGGAAATATCAGATGCGCGAGTGAGTAAACCGCCGCGGGATAGACAATCCCGGTCAGCACCGTGAATACAATAGTTACTTTAATAGCTATCCATAAATTGCGCATGACGATCTCCCTAGATCAGATGAAGCGAGGAGATGACTAAGTCGATCGCTTTGATCCCGATAAAAGGAATGATAACTCCGCCTACGCCATAGATCAGAAGATTGCGGGTCAGGATCGCGGAAGCGCCGACCGGCCGATACTGCACTCCGCGGAGCGCGAGCGGAATCAGCGCGACGATGATCAGCGCATTGAATATTACCGCCGAGAGAATCGCGCTCTGCGGACTCGCCAGGTGCATGATGTTGAGCGTCTGCAGCGCCGGATAGCTGACCAGGAACATTGCCGGGATAATCGCGAAATACTTGGCGACATCGTTGGCGATCGAAAAGGTAGTCAGTGCGCCCCGCGTCATCAGGAGCTGCTTGCCGATTTCGACCACCTCGAGAATCTTGGTCGGGTTGGAATCGAGGTCGACCATGTTGCCCGCTTCGCGCGCGGCCTGGGTGCCAGCATTCATTGCGACCCCCACGTCGGCTTGCGCGAGCGCGGGCGCGTCGTTGGTGCCGTCGCCGATCATAGCTACCAGTTTGCCTTGCGCCTGCTCTTCGCGGATGAGGCGCAGCTTGGTTTCCGGCGTTGCCTCGGCCAGGAAGTCGTCGACGCCCGCCTCGGCAGCGATCGCCTGGGCGGTCAGCGGGTTGTCGCCGGTAATCATCACGGTCTTGAGCCCCATTGCGCGCAACCGTTCGAAGCGTTCGTGGATGCCCTCCTTGATGATGTCCTTGAGGTGGATGACGCCGAGTACGCGGTCCTTGTCCGCGACCGTCAGCGGAGTGCCGCCGCTGCGCGCGATGCGCTCGACGATCTCCTTGAGCTCGGCGGGCAGCACGCCGCCATTTTCGACCACGAACTCACCGACCTGTTCGGCAGCGCCCTTGCGAATCCTGCGGCCATTGAGGTTGACGCCGCTCATCCGGGTCTGCGCCGAGAACGGGATGAACTCGGCCTCGCGCTCGCCCAGCTCGCGTCCCCGCAGGTTGTACTCGCGCTTGGCCAGCACCACGATCGAGCGCCCTTCCGGCGTCTCGTCGGCGAGCGAAGCGAGCTGAGCGGTGTCCGCCAGTTCTTCGACCGATACTCCGCTGACCGGAACGAACGCCGTCGCCATCCTATTGCCGAGCGTGATGGTCCCGGTCTTGTCGAGCAACAGCGTATCGACGTCGCCCGCGGCTTCGACCGCGCGCCCCGACATCGCGAGCACGTTGTGCTGCACCAGCCGATCCATCCCCGCGATTCCGATGGCTGAAAGCAAGCCGCCGATCGTGGTCGGTATGAGACATACCAACAGAGCCACCAGTACCGGCAGCGTGAGTAGAGTGCCGCCGTACAACGCGAATGGGTAGAGGGTCATGACAACGAGCAGAAATATAATAGTCAGTCCGGCGAGAAGAATACTCAGTGCAATTTCGTTGGGCGTCCTCTGGCGGTGAGCCCCTTCGACCAGCGCGATCATCCGATCGAGGAAGCTCTCACCGGGATTGACCGTGATACGCACCTTTATCCAGTCGGAGATGACTGTGGTCCCGCCGGTTACAGCGCTGCGGTCGCCGCCGCTTTCGCGGATCACAGGAGCGGACTCGCCGGTAATCGCGGCCTCGTTCACCGCGGCGATACCCTCGACTATCTCGCCGTCGCCGGGAATCACGTCGCCCGCTTCGACCAGGACGACATCGCCGCGCCGGAGCGACGCCGCGGCTACCATCACCGTCACGCCGCCGCGCAAAAGCTTGGCCTGGGTCTCAGTGCGGGTTTTACGCAGCGCATCGGCCTGCGCCTTGCCCCGGCCCTCCGCCATTGCCTCCGCAAAGTTCGCAAACAGGACGGTGAACCACAGCCAAATTGCGATCTGACCCTCGAACGCCGCTATCGCGCCGTGCCCCTGGATCGCGTCGCGGACAAAGCTCAGCGTGGTCAGGACGCTGGTCACTTCGACCACGAACATGACGGGGTTTTTGATCATCAGGTGCGGGTCGAGCTTGCGGATGGAATCGACGCCCGCGCGTCCGATTATTCCGGTGTCCCAAATCGAAGATCGCTTTCGTGTCGCCATTACCATGTTCTCTAGTAAGTCTTGCCGGACATCATGAGCAGATGCTCGACGACCGGTCCGAGCGACAGTGCGGGGAAGAAAGTCAACGCGCCGACAATCAGGATCACTCCAATGAGTAATGCCACGAACACCGGGCCGTTGGTCGGAAAGGTGCCGGCGCTCTGCGGGACGGACTTCTTGGCCGCCAGCGATCCGGCCAGCGCCAGCGCGGGAATCGCCATCATGAAGCGCCCGAACAGCGTGCCAAATGCGATTGTCCAGTTGTAGAAGTTAGTATTCGCGTTGAGCCCGCCGAATGCGGAGCCGTTGTTCGCGCCGGCTTCCGAGTAGGCATAGAGAATCTGTGAAAAGCCGTGCGGACCCGGGTTGCTAATGCTGGACAGGCCGGCGGGGAGCGCGATTGCCGTGGCGCTGCCAAACAGGATCACGGCCGGGAAGATGAGTACGTAGAGCATCGCGAGTTTCATTTCGCGCGCCTCGATCTTCTTGCCGAGGTACTCGGGCGTGCGGCCCACCATCAGGCCCGCGATAAACACCGCGAGCACCGCCATCACCAGCATCCCGTAGAGTCCTGAACCGACGCCGCCGAAGATCACTTCGCCGAGCTGCATGTTGACCATGGTGACCAGCCCGCCAAGGGGAGTGAAGCTGTCATGCATCGAGTTCACCGCGCCGCACGAGGTGTCAGTGGTCATGGTCGCCCACAATGCCGAGTCGACGATCCCGAAGCGCGTCTCCTTACCTTCCATGTTGCCGCCGCTCTGGGTGGCCGACGCGGTTTGATTGACGCCGAGCGCCGCCAGCATTGGGTTCCCGCGTTGCTCGCTCCAGGTCGCGACGCTGGCGCCGATCAGAAACAGCAGCGCCATCGCTCCGAACAGCGCCCATCCCTGGCGCGTGTCTCCCGCCATCAGGCCGAAGGTGTAGGTGAGTGCCGCACCGATCGCGAAGATGGCGAGCATCTCGAGCAGATTCGACAATGGAGTAGGATTCTCGTAAGGATGCGCGGAGTTGGCGTTGAAGAATCCGCCGCCGTTGGTGCCGAATTCCTTGATGGTCTCCTGCGAGGCTACCGGCCCCTGCGCGATCACCTGGTCGGCGCCTTCCAGAGTCTTCACGTGCGTGTAGGGACTGAAATTTTCGGGCACGCCCTGCCACACCAGTACCAGTGCGAACACGAGTGATACCGGAAGCAGGACCCACAGCGTGGCGCGAGTGAGATCGACCCAGAAATTGCCTATGGTCTTCGCGGTGCGCCGTACCAAACCGCGGATGATCGCGACCGCCATCGCAATGCCGGAGGCTGCGGAAACGAAGTTGTGATACGCGAGTCCCGCCATCTGGGTGAGATAGCTCATCGTGGTCTCGCCCGCGTATGCCTGCCAGTTGGTATTGGTGACGAAACTGGCGGCGGTGTTAAAGGAGAGCGCCGGTGAAACGCCCGGGAGACTTTGCGGATTGAGCGGAAGAATTCCCTGCAAGCGTTCCAGCGCGTACATCGTCACCATGCCGACCAGGCTGAACAGCAGCATGCTGATGGCGTACTCCACCCAAGTCATTTCGGTTCCAGGCTGAATGCCGCAGATGCGGTAAATCAGGCGCTCGATCGGGCGCAGCACCGCATCCAGAAAAGTCGGCTCTCCGCCGAACACCCGCTTCATATAGGCGCCGAGCGGGACGGTCAGAAGCAGGACGAGTAGGAAGAGTCCACCCACCTGCAGCGTGGCATTCATCAGCATGTTAGTAGTGCCTGAATGTTAGAAGGCTTCTGGACGCACGAGTGCGTATACCAAGTACACCAGGAGAGCGAGTGACACGACGGAACCGAGAATCAATTCCCAGTTGCTCATAAATGTTCGCACCCGGATACGTAGGCAACACCGATCAGAAAGAAAAGCAGCGTTGAAATGAGTACAAGGAGATCAAGCATGATGATGGTAATGAGCAAGCAGTATGCCCAAAGTTGATTCGCGCCAATTCCGCTGAGTATTCAGCGGGAAAGCGCCCGGGCATTGCCGAATATAATGTTTGCAATCTTTCATTTTGAACTGCGTGCGATATGCATTGGCCGGCAGGGAGCGACTGACTAGCTATAAGTATAAGCCAAAATCCACCCGGACTTCGAGAATCCGGAAACTTCGAAAATCCCGCGACCCTCGCCGAGTGCTCTTGCGAGAGCAGGAAACGTTTCGGACGAAAAACGCGAAGGAAAAGGCTAGTACGGACGCCAGCAGATCACGCTCGTCGAAGCGTGGGCCGCGGCGAATACTCGGTGGTCGGGCGCTCGGCAGTCCGCTCGAGCTCGGCGAGCTCCTGCTGCAGCGGCTGTTCGACCATCAACACCACAAGCTCGGGGCACGGTCCGTGATGGAACGTAAGCATCCGCTTATGAGCTTCCTGGCCGGACAGCGGCCGCCCGTCCAAGCCGACTGGGGTTATCCCGCCGCGGCGAGTGTCGTTGATCACGAACGACCATCTGCACCGGATACAATGATAGAGGTAGCGCTTGGGACTGAACATTCCCGGCAGCTTGCCCAAAACCTGGACTGCGTAGTTGTGTGGCATCTCTTTTACTGGCCGGCGCTTCATCGTAATTCCCCTCGGCATAGCACTCGTTCGATGTGGCGATAGCGGCTTGCTCAGTAGAGACAGCACTGGATGTGCCATGAGCTGGAGCGAGGGAAATCATACGTTTTATAGAGGGTTTGGAGAGCTACCTTTTATTTTGCATTGTTCTTAATACTGCAAATTGCAGCGGACACGATCTGACTGGCCGCGGCGAAGCGCGGTGTTACCGATGAGGCTGGGCTTAACTCATCGGTGACGGCGGTCGCCGGCAGACTAAGCGGACGGGAGATCTTAGCGTTCGGGGGTTATGCTATCGGATGCGCGAGCCGTGCCTCGGCCCCTTACAGGTCGCGCGTCAGGCGGCGGAATCCGGGCGAGCCGAGCAGGGTTTCGAAGTCCGAATTGCGGCGCTCATCAGAAACTTTGAATCCTGCCTTTTCGTAGGCCTTCTGGGCGGGATCATTGCCGATCAGGATGGTGATTTGCGCACAACGGCATCCGCGTTTGCGCCCCTCATCCAACATCCGGCTCATCAGCGCGTCGACCAGGCCGCGGCGGCGATATTCCGGCAGCGTCGCGACATTCTCGACGCCCCAGTCACCAGCGTCGGGCATGAAACAGCTCCAGATGGGACTGCTACGGCGTTCGGCCTCGGCGAGATCTTTAGCCGTGATTTTTAAATCGCGCTGCACGCTGGCCGACGCCTCGCCTACTGCGATCCATCCGCCGTCGCGCGTCGCGAAGCCGCACAGCGCTGCAGCGGGACGGCCGTCGACTTCAGCGACGAGATAGCTCTCGTAATGACAAAGGGAACGCGGTTCGGCGACCGCGAGGTGCTTGAGATAGTCGAGGCAGCCGGCCTCGTCCCTGCCGATCATGACATCCCAGACGCCGAGCGGCACATGCCCGCGCGACGCCGCAAGCATTACCCAGCCGAGAAATGCGGCGTCATCGCGAATGCCACGGCGGATGCGAATTGCCATGGGGCAGCGTCGCGGCGCGATCAGCCGATCGAGCGGCCAACCACCGACGCGAAGCTGACGCATCGTCCCGGCGCGCCGCCGAGGTTATGCGTGAGCCCGATCTTCGGATCCTTGATTTGGCGCTGGCCAGCTTCGCCGCGGAACTGGAGCCACATCTCGTACATCATGCGCAGCCCCGACGCGCCAATCGGATGACCGAACGACTTGAGGCCGCCGTCGGGATTCACCGGCAGCTTGCCCTCGAGATCGAAGAAGCCGTCGAGCACGTCCTGCCACGCGGTCCCGCGCGGGCTGAACCCGAGATCCTCGTACAGCACCAGCTCGGTCGGCGTGAAACAGTCGTGCACTTCGGCCATGCTGACCTGCTCTCGCGGTCTGGTGATGCCGGCCTGCGCATACGCGTCGCGCGCGGTGGCGACGACCTCGGGGAAAGTGGTGAAGTCGTACTCCTGCGACAGCGGTCCCTCGCCGGGACCCGCGACAAACGAAAGTGCCTTTATGTAGATCGGATTCTTGCAGTACTTGTGCGCGTCCTCGGCGCGGACCACGATCGCGGCGGCGGAGCCGTCCGAGACGCCGGAGCAGTCCATGATTCCGAGCGGGTCGGCGATCTTCGGGGAATTTTTGATCGTTTCGATCGATACTTCCTTTTGGAACTGCGCCTTGGGATTGCGCGCGCCGTTGTGATGATTCTTCCACGCGATGCGCGAGAGCACGTCCTTGCCCTTGTCAGCGTCGAGTCCATACTTTTTAAAGTATGCCGGCGCGAGCAGCGAGAACGATGCCGGCGCGGTCATGCTGCCCTCGGTGCCGTCGTTGGGCGGTCTGCTTCCAACCAGCCCCGAGTAGCCCGAGTCCTTGAGCTTCTCGACTCCGATCGCCATCGCCATGTCGAACGCGCCCGCCGCCACCGCGTAACACGCTTGGCGCAGCGCCTCCGATCCGGTCGCGCACATGTTCTCGACGCGAGTGACCGGCTTGTACTGAATTTTCAGCGGTTCCGAGAGCGTGAGCCCCGAGACTCCCGAGCCCATCGTGCCGAGCCAGTACGCGTCGACATCATCGGGAGTGACGCCCGCTGACTCGAAGGCCTGGTAGGCGGCGTCGACCAGCAAGTCCTCTGTGCCCTTGTCCCAATGCTCGCCGAACTTGGTGCATCCCATTCCGATGATTGCGACGCGGTCCTTGATTCCTCTGCTTGCCATGTGCGGTTCTCCTCGCGGACTAGCGCTTGGGGCGCGCCTTCCAGAAGTAATTGTGAACGCCGCCCGCAGTGAACAGGCGGCGGAACGTCATTTCCACTTCATCACCGATCGCGACCTTGGCCGGCTCGCAGTCGGTCATCTCGCATAGAAATCGGCCGCCACCCTCGAAGTCTATCACGACGTTGACGGTCGGGGGATTGAGCGAATAGGCGAGGCGATCGATGGCATAGGTCGCGATTTTCGCGGAGCGGTCGGCGAACTCGTACGGCTCCATCTGGTCGCGGACGCGGCATTTGACGCAGACCCGCTGCGGCGGAAGCTGCGGGGTGCCGCACGCGGTGCATCGCGAGCCGATGAAGCCGAACTTCCAGGTCTCCGAGCGCATCATGGGCGGGCCCGCGGGGCGTTCCGGATCGGGTCGGCGGGGCGGCTCGGTAGGGAGAATTTCGCGCCACTTAAGATAATTGCCGTACGTCACATCACCCTTGGATTCGATCATTTTGCCGACCGAGCGCGCGGGCTTGAACGAGGCGATCGCGGGCGTGGCGCGCAGCAGGATAGCGTCGGCGCCGTCGGCTACCGTCGCGACCAGGATGAGATCGCCCGGCTTAGCCGCGGGCAGCACGCTGGTCAGCGTCAGGCTGGCGTGCGCAGCGCCGGTCTGGCCCACGGTGAGCGCCAGCGGGTCGGCGAGCTTCGCGGGATCGAGCTTCAGCGCACGGACGATCTCATCGACGGCGCGCGGATTGGGCGCGTCGAGCACGATCTTCGCGAGATCGGCGGGCGCAACCTTTGCGCGCTCGAGCACGTTGTGAATCGCCTTGCTCAGCAGCGGCGCATGCGCCTGGGTCAGCGTGAAACGCTCTTCCCATGAATGAGCGAAGCGCTCGTCGGGCGCGCGCCAGGTGTCGAGAAGCTCGCGAGTGATCGAGGCGCTCGCGACGATTTCGGCGATCACGTTGTCGCGGCCCATCACGAACGCTGCCGCGCCGTCACCGTTCTGTTGCTCCGCCTTGCCCTCGGGCGCGCCGAGGCGCGCGTCGGCCATCACGGCTATCGCGCGTCCGCTGCTGCCCGCGACGGCGTCGGCCGACTGCATCAGCGCGGAAAGGCCGGCGCGCACCGATCCGGTTAAATCGGCGGCGCGAATCTCGGCGGGCAGACGGGCGGCTGCGCCGATCAGCGCGGCGTTGAGTTTTTCGCTGTAAGGCGGCGTAGTGGTCGCGAACGCGAGCGCGTCGATCCTGCCGGCGGGTGCGGCGCGCAACGCGTCGCGCACCGCTTCGACCGCCATCGAAACACTGTCCTCGTCAAACGACGCGACCGCGCGCTCGCCCTTTCCGGCGGGCGCTCCCGCCAGCATTTGTGCGATCGCGGCCCGCTTGAGCCGCCGGTAGGGAACATAGGAGCCGTAGGAGACAATCCCAGCCATGGACCGCATTAGAAGCCGAGCAGGGGCCTCTGGTCAACCCGAAGCTCTTGCCACCGCACTCGATCACCGCGTTTCCGACCCGAATTCTGGCCGCAAACCCGGACTTTCGCGGGCTCTATCGTTGCCCTCCCAAAGCATATAGAATGTTTCCGTAACAACGCTCGGATGCGTCCTTTCATCTAAACTTGGGATGGTCCCAGGTTTTCTGTTCGAGAGCTTCCCGGCACATTCTCATGGAGGGCAACGATGCCCAGTAAATTGTATGTAGGCAATCTGGCCTACTCGGTCACCAACAACGATCTAGAGGACTTGTTCGCGCAGCACGGCACGGTGCAAAGTGTCGCCGTGATCACCGACAAGTTCTCCGGCCAATCGAAGGGCTTCGGCTTTGTCGAGATGGCCACCTCGGAGGAAGCCACAAAGGCGATTTCGGCGTTGAACGAAACCGAGCTCAAGGGCCGCAACATCAAGGTCAGCGAAGCGAAGCCACGCGAATCCGGCTTCGGCGGTGGTGGCGGCCGGTCCGGTGGTGGCGGCGGCGGTGGCGGAGGCGGAGACCGTCGCGGTGGCGGCGGAAAACGCTGGTAGAAGAATATTCCGGCTGGGCGGTCGCGCGATGGCCGCCCAGCCATCTCTCATATCATTAAGCGCGGCCGCTCATGGCCGCCTGCGACTCGGCGTACCTGCCGATCTGAGCTGTTCCTGAACCGATCATCAGCAACGGAGGAAACTACGTGCCCAGAGTATATGTCGGTAATCTCGCGGACTCGGTCACGCAGGAAGATCTCCGGACCCTCTTTTCCCAGGTCGGCAAGGTCAGCGGTGCGTTGGTGATCACGGACAAAATTTCCGGTCGTTCGCGAGGATTCGGCTTCGTGGAGATGAGCGATTTCGACGAGGCTATCAGTGCCGCGGGTTACTTCAACGATATGGAACTGGAAGGCCGCAAGCTCCAGGTCGATCAGCGCAGGCCCAAGGATGAAGCTGCTCCCGGCGAACGCCCCGCACGCAAGCGGCATCGGTCGGCGAATCGCCGGACGCGAGTTGCGGAGAGATAGCAGCGCACTTCACGACTCGCTCGAACAATTTGACCGAGACGCCGCGACTTGGAACCCTGCGACGGACCGCGCGCGATAGATAGACTGAGGAGGCAATATGCCGACGGACGGAATCCCGGCCTGGAGAACACATGATTGGAAGGTGAGGACGATCGAATCGGTCGTCGCGGGCGGAGGATCCCGGCTTGCCTTTACCTGCCGCAGTTGCGGACGAGCTTTTGTGCAGACCACCCTCAATCGGAGAACTTGGGCGGTCGACAAAGGCGGCGTCGCCTTGTCCGATGAAGTGACCGACCGATGGCTCGAAGGAATTTGCCTGCGTCGTCCCGGTGAGACCGACGACGACGACCGCTTGATGGTGAAGAACGCGGCCGCCGCGCAGTAGTCCAGCGCCCGCCGTTCGATCAAGTTCGCAGTTCGATCACGACCGCAGTTCGATCAAGCTCGCAGTTCGATTCCCGCACCAGCCTCGCCCTCGACTCGTTCGGCTCCGCAGACCGGCACTCCTGGCTAGCGCATCCGCGCGCTGCTACTCGAGTTTCACCAATAGGCCGCGATTGCGCGACGCTTCGAAAATCCAGCGGAAGAAAACTACCGCCAGCACGAAGTACGCCGCGTTCAGTCCCATCCCCCACCAGAAGTGCAACGGCGAAAAGCCGCGGCCCGCTAGAATCTGGCGCATCCCCTCGAACGCATGCGTGGTCGGCAGCATCCACGCGATCGCGCGCAGCCATCGCGGCAGCGCGCTCAACGGATAGAACACGCACGACACCGGCTGCAGCAGTCCGGCGAAGCTCCAGGCCAGCGCCTGGATCCTGGTCGTGAACCGGAAGATCAGCCCGGTGATCACGATTCCGAGCGCGAGCCCGAACAGCATCAGGTTGGCGATATACGGCAGGAACGACGCCAGCAACGGAAACACGTTGAACGCGTAACAGGCCCACGCGATGATCGCGGCGGCGGCGAAGCCCACTGCCACTTTGAGCAGGTTCACCAGCACCAGGCCGGTCATGTACTCCCACACCGTGAGCGGCGTCGAGAACAGGTTGATCAGATTGCGCGACCACAGCTCGTCGAGGAAGCCGACTGCCATGTCGCGCTGAAACGCGAAGAACAGTCCCCACAGGATCGCCGCGCCGAGCAAGAAGCTCACTAAGTTCGGTTCGTTAGGTCCCAGCCGATTTCCATGCGCGAGATAGATGGTGAAGAAGCCCCACACGATTACGTCGAGCACCGGCCAGTAAACCATATCGGTGATGCGATCGAAGTTGCGCTTCGCTTCGTAGTAGTGGCGCATCATCACGCCGGCGATTCGATTGCTCTTCATGATGCCCGAGCCTCCTTCACGACGCGGAGGAACACTTCCTCTAGGGCGGGCTCGTCGCGTTTCTCTTTGAGGATCTCCTGCGTGATCTCGATGGGACTTCCGCATGCGATCACGCGCCCGCGATGCAAAAACACGATCCGGTCGCACATCCGTTCGACCTCGAACATGTTGTGCGAGGTATAGAGAATCGTCGTTCCGTACTCGCGCTGCGCCTCCAGCATCACTTCCTTCACCTGCGCCGCGATCTCGGGGTCAAGATACGCCGTCGGCTCGTCGAGCAGCAGCAGCTTGGGCTGGTTGAGCATGGCCTTGCACAGGCCCACGCGCGTATTTTCGCCGGAAGAGAGCCGGGTTATCGGTTTGTTGCGCAGCCCGGTTATGTCAAAGAGCTTCAGCAACTCCGCGATTCTCCGTTGCGCATCGGGAATCCCGTAGATGCGCGCGAACACGGCGAGGTTTTCATACACGGTGAGCCGGTACGGAAACGCGACGTAAGGCGAGGTGAAGTTCATCTCCTGCAGGATTTCCTCGCGATGCGCCGCGAACGGTTTTTCAAAGATTCGGATCTCGCCGGCGCTGGGCGTGATGAGGCCCAGGATCATGTGGATAGTGGTGGTCTTGCCGGCGCCGTTAGGGCCGAGCAGGCCCACGATCTCGCCGCGCTCGATCCCGAACGAGACGTCGTCGACGGCGGTGAAATCGCCGAAGGTCTTGGTCAGATGTTTCACTTCAACCAGCATCGCAGTCCTCGCACTGAATCGTTCTGGGTTGGGCAGAGAGTGGCCGCGGAAAATACAAAGCGGCCACGGATACCGCCGTCGCTGTACCCGTGGCCGCCTTATTGACGCGAGATCGATTAGCTACTCAATGATCATCGAGCGTCATGGACGCACTCCCACGGGGCGTCGTCGAGTATCTGGGGAATTCGTTTGCCATGGGGAATGCGTAACCTCGTTCAGTTTGGACACGCTAACATATGGTCCGCGTCGATGCTACCGATACGATTGTTAAGGATTGAGTCGAGGCAAGCTTTGTCGAGTCCGGTCTTCAGCTCATGTGGCCAAATGCCAACATGCCCGCCATCGACAGGCAGATCAGTCCGAAGACATAGCAGAGGACGGTCAGCACATTGTTCTCAGAAGTATGGCCGAAGAAAAGTACCAGGACCGCGGCGACGGCCAATGCCAGTATTTTTTCGCTGACCGAAAAATCCGTCCATTGATCAGTGACCAACGCCACCGAACCGATCCACGTATGGCGAACAAACTCCCAAGCCTCTGACAATTGCGGCGGAAGATCCATGAGTTATGTAGCTAGCGCAAACCAGCACTGGATAAAACGGCGCCTTCAAGCATCATCAGCCAGTCGCGCGATAGTGCCGCTCCGAGCCGCCGCAGGCGCGGCTCGACGCGCGGATGCGAAACGGGCGGCGGGCGAGGGCGAGCTCAATGCTGATAGCCCTGGATCGTAACGACGGCGGTCGACCCCATCCGGTACGGGAAGTTGGGATCGGGATCCTGCAGCGTGATGCGCACCGGGAAGCGTTGTGAGAGTCTGACCCAGTTGAGCGTCGGTTCGACCTGCGGCAGGCCTTCGACCGTACCGCCGTTCTCCTGGTAGAGCGCCCATCCCACGCCCTGCACGCGGCCGCGGAAGCGATGGCTCGGATAGCTGAGCAGGTAGACTTCCACCTCCATTCCCGGCCGGATGTGGGCGAGAAAGGTCTCGCGGAAATTCGCCACCACGTACCAGGTGCGGTTGTCGACCATGCTCAACACCTGGCGGCCCTCGTTGGCGTACTGGCCGACGGCGATATTCAGATTGGTGAGGTACCCGTCGAATGGCGCGCGCACATAGCAATACTCGACGTTGAGCTTGGCGTCGTAAACTGCGGCCTCCGCAGCCTGCCGGCGTGCGTTCACATCGCCCAACTGGCCGAGCTCTTTCTCCGCGCGCCGTACTTCGTTGTGTGCGTCGTCGACTGACGCCTGCAGCTCCGCGACCTTGCTCCGCGCGTTCACTACGTCGTTGGAGGTCACGAAATGGCGCTCGAGCAGGGGAGTGATCCGATTCAGATATTGTTTGGCATAGGCGGCGTCGGCCTGGCGCTGGATCTCTCTCGCGCGCGCCGCGCGGATCGAGTCATTCAGCGCGTCGATTTCAAGCTCGGTGAGATGGAGCTTTGCCACCGCCATGTCGAGCGCGGATTTGTATGGACGCGGGTCGACCACGAACAGCAGATCGTTCTTAGCGACGCGCTGATTGTCATGCACCGGCAGCTCGACGATCGGGCCGCTCACATGCGGCGCGAGGCCAATCGTATTGGCGCGGACGTAAGCGTCGTCGGTGCGCGGATACAGGTAGTAGAGCCGCACCACGTAGATGCCCATCACCAGCGCTGCGGCGATCAGCACCAGGCCCAGCACGCGGCCGACCAGCCGCCGCACCGGTTCGGCCGGAGCCTCGCTGAGCTCGATTACCTCGGGTTCCGCCGCCATACCATCGCCCCCCAATTCAGATCCGGTTGAAAAGTATCAGCCAGATCGTGCAACCGATGACAATCGCGAGGCTCAAGTATACGACCGCAAGCGGCCCGAGATAGGGTTCGATTCGAAGCGCGACGAACAACGGTCGAATCGCGGCGGTCAGCACTGCGCCGGCGATCGCGCACAGCAGCCAGCTCGGAAAGTTTGCGCCCGCGATATTCAGGACGGGGTCGATCAACGCGAGAGACAACAGCGGAGCGGAGCGGAGGGGCAGCAAGAGCCTCGAACGCGAATTTCGCATGCGGATGCCGCCCTGAATTCTACGCATGAACCTGAACAAAAGCACGATGACGATTCGGCGCTCGCCTGCGTCCGGTGAGTGTCGGATAGCGATCGAGCAGCTACCATTGGGAGCCAATATGAAGACTCACGATGAATCCCGCCGACGGAACTGGAGTGCGAATAGTGAAACCCGCGCCGCGAAGCTCGCGACGTCTGCGGCGCGGCGACGGTCGCATCCGCGCAAAGGGTCGTATCCGCGCAGATGGTTACCTCCGTCGATGACGCGGACGCTCGCCGGCGCGGCGTGCGCGCTGCTGGTCACGCTTTCAGGATGCGCTAAATTCGCCGAGCAGCCCGAGGTGAATCCGGATCGATACGCGCCGCTCGCAGTCGATCGCGTGTGGACTCCGGCGCCAATCAATACCGAGAGCTACACGATCGCCACGCGCGACCAGGTGGAGAGCATCACGCCCGAGCAGGGCCAGGCCATGCGCGCGTACGACCTGCCCGCGCTGATCGACGTCGCGCTCAGCCACAATCCGAGTACGCGCCGAGCGTGGCAGTCCGCGCGCCTGGCGGCGGCGCGATATGGGATCGCACGCTCGCCCTACTATCCCAAGGTCAGTTTTGACTCTGACCAGGGCTACGTGCGATTCCCGTTTCAGGATGCGGGTCGCGTCTCGGTAGTCAAGCAATGGGAAATCTCGCCGATTATCAACGCCACCTACACGCTGCTCGACTTTGGCCGGCGCAGTTCCTCGGCCAAGGCTGCGCGCGAGCGTCTGGCCGCCGCGAATTACACCTTCAACCGCACCATGCAGGACATCGTGTTCAACGTGGAGCGATCGTTCTACGCGCTCGGCGCGTCGAAGGCGGCGGTCGCCGCGGCGGAGCAGAATCTGAAGCTCGCGAAGACCGATCTCGACGCCGTGCAGCAGCGCCTAGACTTGGGGCTCGCAACCGAGCCCGCCTTGCTGCTCGCCCGCCAGCGCGTCGCCTCCGGTGAATTCGATCTTGCGAGCGCCAACGTGCTGGTCAGCGACGCGCAGGCGAATCTCGCGGTCGCGATGGGAATCGCGGCCAACGTCCCGCTCCAGGTCGAGAGCCTGGAGGCTCAGCCGCTGCCCAACTCGCTCGGCGCCGAGGTCGACCAGCTTATCAACGACGCGATCAAGCTGCGGCCGGACCTCGCCTCGCGCGTGGCGACGCTCAAGTCGCGTGAGGCGTCGGTGCGACGCGCCAAGGCGGAGTTCTACCCGACGCTCGGGGTCACCGCGAACTACGGCGAGAACCTCTGGCAATATACGTTCAGCGGACCTCCCGCGATCACCACCGGCACTCCGCAATACGAGGCGCTGCTGACGCTCAAGTGGGATCTGTTCACCGGCTTCAGCCACCTCAACGGCGTTCGCGAAGCCGAGGCGGAGCGCGAGGAGGCGCGCGCCGACCTGCAATCGCTCGAGCTGAATGCGATAAGCGCGGTCTGGCGCGCATACCACGATTTCAAAGCCGCGCAGAAAAAATACCAGTTCGCAGAGGCGCTGTTGGCGGCGTCGCGCGACGCCTACCAATCGACCCTTGAGACGTATCGCCAGGGGCTGAGCACCATCGTCGAGTTGCTGACCGCGGATCGCGATGTCGCGAACGCTCGCTACACGATGATCCAGAGCCGAGCCGACCTGCTGACCTCGTACGCGGCCGTCACCTATGCTGCCGGCGCCATCCCGATCCCGGGGCATCCATAGCGCGAAGGCGCGACTTACCAGGCGTGGGCATTAATTTGCCCTGGAATTGCGGCATTTTTCCGCCAGAAACCCCGCCGTGTCAGTTCGACCCTCGTCTTCAACGTCCCAGTCGTTCGGTCCCTCCAACAAATTGTTCATTCACTTTGTACGCAATCGTTCAGTCCGAATTAACGCCTTACTTGCGTGAGGACCAGTCACAAGGAGGAAGACGCCATGACTTCCATGTGTAACGAAGCGAGCGTTAGCCCGCTGAACGACCCGAGATTTGCCGCGCCGGCCACGACCACCGATACCAGCAGCGCACACCATGACGATCCGACCCGCATGGCGTTTGGAATAATCGCGCTTGTCTGGGTGGCGTTGCTGCTCGCATGCCTCGCGCTCTAGGGGCGCCCAGCCCCGCGCTCCAGGGCGCATCCCAGGGGATCCCGGTGGCGCCGGGGTCCCCGTTCTCTTCAAACGCCATAGTTGACGGCAAGTCCGAACCGGGCCGCGTCTCGCTAGAACTTCCAATCGATCGGGACGCGCGAATCGGCTACATACGAGCAGAAGGTTCCGGTGCGGATGGTGTGTGCGAGAATTTGTCCCAGCTCGGCGTGCTGCTCGCCGATCCGCTCGATCGCAGTCTTGATCGATCGCGTCACGTTGAGGCGCGCCCGCTCTGCCGCCGACGCGGCCCGGCGATCGCGTCCGCCGAGTCCCAGTGCGCGTGCGAGCTCGCGCTCCAGCGCCTCGATCTCGTTCTCGGCACGTTCCGCGCGCGCCACTTCGCCCCGCGCCTTCGCCTCGACCAGCTCCTCGCGCAGTTCCACGAGCTGCCGGCGATAGTCGGCCTTCGCCGCCGCGTCGATCATCTCGCCCGCGTCGCCCAGACCACCACGGCTGAGACCTTCGGCGCTCGCGCGCTCCTCGCTCATCGACTGCGGATCGTCGGGATCTCCGGGATCGTCCGGATTGGCCAGGTTGCCAGAGGTTGACAACGGCTCGGCTGACGCGACGAGATCGAGCGCATGCACTTCCTGATGCGGGTAGCGGAGCAACCGCGCCAAGTAAGAAAGTCCTTTGATATCCTTGAGTCTTGACACTTTTCCGTCCCACTCGACGGTCCAGTATTCGCCTTCCTTTCGCAGGATGGCGTCTCTGCCGGACTCCGCCGCGTCTGCGACCACTGTCGCCCTGGAGGTTGACGTTTCCCGATCTGTCAACCTCGCAGATTGCCCGCGGGCGTCGCCGCGTGATTCTTCGATCCATCTGAACCATCGCGGACCCGCACCCAGTCGGCGGACCATCTCGGCCGCCGTGTCTAACTTCTCCGCCGCCGTATCGCGATCGCCGAATGCCGCCAGTGCTCGGCCCCATGCGATGTTGGTCTGCGCTTCCTCCCACACCGCCTGATACTTCCTGAAATTTGCGATCGCCCGCTCGAACTCGCGGTCGGTCTCGTCGCGCCGACCGTATGCCGCCGCCACTGCCGCTACTCCGCGCGCGAAATTGCCGGCCAGTCCGCGCCAGTCCTCGCCCGCAGCCATGATCTCGCGGCAGCGGCTCAAATTCTCCTCCGCGCGTTCCAGGTCTCCGGTCGCGGCGTAACTCGCGGCCAGGTCCGGGCGAGTAAGCATCTCCCATAGCCAATGGCGGCCGTCCGGGCAGATCGCGACCGCGTCTTCGAACATCGATTGCGCACGCTCATAGCGCTCGGTGCCGTACATGAATCGTCCGAGGAGCCATCGGTAGTTGAACTGTTCGTCGCGGCTTCCAGTGCGAATCGCCTCTTCCAGCCCTTCGACGCAGACCGCCTCGGCGCGCTCCCAGTCGCCGGCGAACCAGGAGAGTGACCCACCCAGGAATCCTCCGACTGGATCGGTGACGAACGCGCGCGCGAACTCCATCTCACCGGCGAACGCCTTCTCCAGGACCAGCGATGCCAACAGTATGTCGCGTACGAACGGCGCCTGCGCCATCCGCGGTTTCGCGAGTTCGCGCTGATACCAGCGTATTGCGTCGAGCGGATCCCATAGCGACATCCGCGCGTATCCGCCGAGCCAGGCCGCATTGAAACCCACGTTGAGACGATCGGCTTTTTCCCACGCCGCGTCGAAAAGCTCGTACGCCTCGCGCAGCCGCCCGTTTCTCAGGAGGTAGGTTGCGTGCTGGACCGCGGCCTCGGTCCATATCGCTTCCTCGCCGAGCCGCTCGCCGATCTCCATCGCCTGCCGCGACGCATCGAGGCCCTGCGCGATGTCGACTATTTGCTCCGACACCTGCGCGAGCCCGATGTACAAATATCCGAGCGACGCCGACTCCGGTCCCTGGCGGAGCACTGACTCGGCCTTGCGCAGATGCTCGAGCGCGCGCGGGATGTTCCAGACCGGCGAAATCAGCGAGAGCGCGCTGCCGAGCCGGGTATGAACCTCGGCCGCGTTGACCATCATTCCCAGCCCCTCGTAGAGACGCAGCGCGGCCTCGAGATACTCGACGCCTTTCGGGCGATCGGCGATGGTCGCCGCGTCGCCGAGCTCGACCAGCAGTTCCGCGCGGCGTTGCGCCGGCGCGCCGCTGTTTTCCATCAGGTCGAGCGCGGTCTGCCAGTGCAGCAGCGCATCTTCATAGGCCAGCACCGAATTGGCTGCGTGTCCCGCCCGGACCGCGTAGTCGATCGCCTTGTCGGCGCCGCCGGTCTGCACCGCGCGCGCGAAATGGTAGGCGAGTTCCGCCAGATGCGCCTCGGGATCGGAACCGTACTGCTCCTCGAGCACTTCGCCGATCTTCGCGTGCATTCGGATGCGCGCCGAAGGAGCAAGGTCGCCGTACAGCGCGTCGCGGATCAGCGCGTGTGAAAATCGATAACGCCCGAGCGCGGCCGGAACCTTGACGACGATTCCTGCCTCCCTCGCCTCATCCATCAGGTCGAGCGATTGATCTTCGGACGCCGCTGAAATGCGCGCCACGATACTCAAATCAAATTCATTGCCCAGGGTAGCCGCGTTCGAGAGCGCGCCGAGCGCCGCGCCGGAGAGCGACTTGAGCCTCTGCTGGATAGCGCCGCGCACGCCGTCCGGGATGCTGAGCGCGGCCGACAGCGGACGCGCAATCGCGTCCGACTTGCCCTCGGCAACGATCAGCCGCACCATGCCCTCGACGAACAGCGGATTGCCCGCGGTCGCCTGGTAGAGCGTCGAGACCAGCCGCTCGTTGGGCGCGCGGCCCGCTTCCGCGCCGACCAGCCGCGCGACTTCGTCCTGGGTCAGGCCGCTGAGCGGCATCTGGTAGCCCTCGCGAATCACGTCGCCGATGAGCTGGGTCAGCGGCGGCGAACGCCGCACTTCGAGGTCGCGATAAGTGCCCACGATCAGAATGCGGGCGCTGCGCAGCGCGCGCGCGACGAAGCGCAGCATCTGCAGCGACGGCTCGTCGGCGTCGTGCAGATCGTCGAGCACGATCATCAGCGGCTGCGCCTGGGCGAGGGCGCAGAACGCGGCGGTGACCGATTCAAAGAGCCGGAAGCGGGCCTGCTCGGCGCCGAGCGATTGCACGCCGGGCGCATCGGCGAGGGCCGCGATCGCGGGGCGCAGCTCGGGGACCAGGTGCGCGAGATCGTGCGCTCCCGCTCCTGCGGCCTCGATCAGCCGCGCGGGCTCCGCGCCCGCGCATCCGCGCAGCACCTGGATCCACGGCCAGTAAGCGGGCGCGCCGCCGCCTTCCCAGCATCGCCCCCATACCACTCGCGCTCCCTGCGCGTTCGCGTGCGCGGCCAGTTCGTCGGCGATCCGCGTCTTGCCGATTCCGGGCTCGCCCGCAAGCAGGAACAGGCGGCCGCGGCCGCTATTTGCCTCGTCGAAGCCCGCGCGCAACTCCGCCATCTCGCGCTCGCGTCCGACGAACACGCTCCCACTGACGTGGCGCTCCGATGTGACGCTGTCCTGGACCATGAATTGCACGCCCCAAGCCCCCGGATGAGTTCGGCGGCTCGTGGATGAATGCAGGGTGAATCTTATATCAAACTCGAATTGTTGCCACAGGGAGTGGGGTTTCGAAGCACAGTCATCTTGTGTTTCGACCGGCAAAGTTAAACAGTGTCTCGCTGGTGTTGGAGAGGCTGAAAGTCCGGAGAAAGATCGCAATAGCTATCGCGGTGGCGGCTTTTCTCGCGCTCGCCGGCGCTTACTTCATCAATCAGATAGCGCTCGCGGGCCTGAGCGTCTGGGCGGCCCGGTTCGACCACGCCGACCTCCGCGTCGACGCGCGCAAAGCCGACGGCACTCCGATGAGCAGCGTCGAGTTCTTCCGCACCTGGCGTCCGGCACTCATTGCGCGCGACTCCAGCGGCTCGCCGCGCCTCGGAGTTCAGCACGGCCTCGGTCCGATCCTGGTTGCGATCCCTCCCGATGAAACCATGAGTCTCGAAGTGCTGTGGCCGGTGCCGGGATTCGGCAAGCTGCTGGTGCGAGCGGACAATTGCGGGCGCGGCTATCGGGTTTCGCGCGGCACGCCACTGACTATTGAGCTGGTGCCGGAGTTCGCGCGCTCGCGCATCGCGGCGGCGCGGCGCTGGATCTCGGATCACAACGGCGGGACGGCCGCGAGCGCCGACGCGGCACGCGGGCTCGACAGCGCCGACGCCCTGATGCGCCAGGCCGCGAGCGTTCGCGATCCCGCGCAACGCTCGATTCTCGCCGGCCGCGCGCTCGCAATCGCGCTTAACGCCAGCGAGGCCGAGGTGATGGCGGAAGCGCGCGCTTCGATCCGGCGCAACCGCCGGGGCCGCATCATTGTCGAGGCGCTCGATGAAAATCGCCGGCCGCTTCCCAATCTGCGACTGAGAGTTAGTCAGCGCCGGTTCGATTTTCTGTTCGGCGCGTTCAACGACGGCTACGACCCGGAGACCATCGCGCGGATGCGCGCGGCGGGACTCAACTACGCCACGATGTACCTGAGCTGGGCGCGGACCGAACCGCGCGACGGACTGTTCGACTTCGGTGCAATCGATCGATCGTTCGATCCAGAAGCGGCGCTGGCGGAGGACGGCTTCACCGTCCGCGGTCACGCGCTGGTCTGGATGGCGGACGCGGAGATGCCGCGCTACATGAATCGGATGCGCGGAAACCGCGCTGCGATTCGCTCCGAAGTGGAACGGCGGGTGGCCGCAATCGTCGGGCATTACGGGGACCGCGTGGCGATTTGGGAGGCGAACAACGAGGGGCACGCGGCGTGGGCGCAATGGGGTCTCGATCGCGCCGGGATGATTGACGTGGTCGGAACGGCGGCGACTGAGATCAGGCGCCTCGCGCCCCAGAGCGAAATAATGATCAATCTCGCCCTTCCGCTCGGCGAAGATGTAGCTCTCAAGTATTACCCATTCATTAGTCAAGTCAGCGCCGGGCGCATTAGCAACTTCTCATCCGATCCATATGGCTATGCCGAAGAACTCTCGCGTGCTGGCGTGCCGTACGATCTGATCGGACTTCAGTTCTACAACGGTGGCTATGTCGACGTGCTCGGCAGGGAGCAGGTGCCGGCAATCGATTTGTTCCGCTTCGCCGAAGAGCTCGATCGCTACGCGCGGCTCGGCAAGCACATTCAGATAACCGAGATTGCAGCGCCCTCGGCCACGCGCGGCGGCCCCGGCGAGAGTTTCTGGCATCAGCACGCGGGTGCCGCGACGCAGGCGGATTACCTCGAGGGCGTGTTCACCATCGCGTATGGAAATCAGAACGTGCGCGGAATCAACTGGTGGGACTTTTATGATAACGGCGCGTTCGTCGAGTCGGGCGGATTGTTCGACCGTTCGCTCCATCCGAAGCCCGCCTATGCGCGCCTCAAGGAATTGCTCGCGGGCTGGCGCTCGGACGGTGAAGTGACTACAGGAGCCGACGGGCGCGCGGTGTTCGAAGGCGCGCCCGGCGACTATGAGGTCAGCGCCGTCGATGGTGCTCCGACCGCGTCGGTGCATGCGCATCTCGCCCGGGAGCAAACCACCGTCGTCGCGATTGACGCGGCCGGCGCCGGCGATTACGCCCGGCAATCCGGCGCGCGCCTGGAACCTTGAGAGGCGGCGATGGGCTCTCTGCTCGAGGTGAACTCTGATCCGCGGTGCGTGACGCGAGCCGAGGCTCCGGTCCTGCGCTACTGGTCGCCGATGCGCGCGTTCCGGGACTTGCGGCGCGATCCGCTGCGCTTCTTCACCGACGCAGCGCGGCTCGGCGATGTCGTCCGCCTGCAGACCTGGTTTCTCCGCGCGTACCTGGTCAGTCATCCGGCGCACATCAGGTACGTGCTGAAGGACAACCATCGCAACTATCGCAACGAGGATCGCTTCAACCGGATTTTTCAGCGCGCCGGCGGCGACGGCCTGCTCACCACCGACGGCGACTCATGGCGCCGGCAACGACGCCTTTCGCAGCCGGCCTTCAGCCGCGAACGCGCCGCCGAGGCAGTGTCGGTGATGAGCGCGGAGACGGCCGCGATGCTGGAGTGCTGGGCGGCGGGCGCCGCGATCGGAGCGCAAGTCGAGCTTTGCCGCGAGATGACGAGGCTCACGCTTCAAATCGCGGGCCGGGCCTTCTGTGGCGCCGATATGTCCGGCTCGGCTGACACCTTCGCCGATGCGATGGCGGTAGGCTTCGAACATTTTCATCATCGGCTCTACAACGCGTTCACGATTCCGGAGCGGATCCCGACCCGGCGCAATCTGCGTTTTCGCGCGGCGAGCCGGATAGCCGTCGCGTTCATCGAGTCCGTCATCGAGCCGGTTTTAGGCGGGACGGAAATCACCGGCGGCGCGGGCGAGCACGGCGATAGCGCCGCCAACCTGCTCGCACTCCTGAACGGCGCGGAACGCGCTCCATCGGAGCGTCCGCTGACGCGCGCGCAAGTCCGCGACGCTATCATCACGTTTTTCGGCGCGGCGTCGGAGAGCACCGCGGTCGCGCTCGCATGGATTTGGTACCTGGTCGCGACCCATCCCGAAGTCGAGCGCCGCCTGAGACGCGAGATTGCCGCGGCCTTGTGCGGGCGGACGCCGGCCGCGCGTGACCTCGCGAACCTCAGGTACACCAGGATGGTGATCCAGGAAGCGCTGCGGCTCTATCCGCCGGCGTGGAT
The DNA here is from genome assembly GCA_036521875.1 of Binataceae bacterium (SeqCode). Classification (GTDB taxonomy): domain Bacteria; phylum Desulfobacterota; class Binatia; order Binatales; family Binataceae; genus DATDGX01. The sequence goes on along the minus strand of DATDGX010000063.1, from coordinate 12,930 downwards.
GATGCTGCGGACGGCGATCGCCGACGACGAGATCGGCGGTTGTCACGTCCCGGCGGGCTCCACGCTCCTGATGAGTCCGTGGGTCACGCATCGTCGCGCCGATCTGTGGAACGACCCGCTCCGTTTCGATCCCGAGAGATTTTCTCCCGAGCGCTCCGACGGGCGCCTCGAATACTCATTCGTTCCGTTCGGCGGCGGCCCGCGTCATTGCATCGGCGAGGAATTTGCGATGGCCGAGATGACGCTGGTAGTGGCGATGATAGCGCAGCGATTCCGGTTGCGGCTGCTGCCGGGTCATCAAGTGGAGCCGTGCGTGGTCTTCACGATGCGCCCGCGCAACGGCGTGGTGGTCACCCTCGATCCGTTGTGAGAGCCACCGCGCTGCTGCATCGCCATACCGACGGCCTGATTATCGACGCGCCGGCAAGGCGAGCAGCGGCGTGTGGACCACCATCGCTGAGTATTCAAACAATTGTTACGTAACGGTCCGGAGCCTGTCCTGAGCCTGCCGAAGGGACTCCGGCAGCCTTCGCTCAGGATGACGTCCGTTTTTTCCGACTCAATGGACGACAGTGGTTTCCTAGCGTTCGCGACCCGGGCAGCAATTTCGTTTTCTCATCAAAAAAAATCAGAGACCCTGCGCGCTATTGGAGCTACTGGCGGGCGCGGCGGAATTTGGGCAGCGTCACCTCGGGCGTCACGTCGTCGAAGATGACTTCGACTGGCAGATCGATCTCCAGCTCCTCGGATTTTACGTCGACCACCCAGCTCACCATGCGCACCCCTTCTTCCATCTCGATCACGACCGCGCTGTAGGGCGTGACCTCGGCGAAGCGCGGCGATACCGGCTGCATCACGGTGGTCCAGGTGAACACCTTGCCGCGTCCGGACGACTTCGCCCATTCCGCTCGCGGCGATCCGCATTTGGCGCACAGCTCGCGCGGCAAGTGCCGCCAGGTATGGCAATCGACGCATCGCTGGAATCTCAGTTCGTGCTGCTTGCAATAGCCATAGAACTCGCCCGCCAGGCCCTGGCGCGGCGGCAGCGGTAGTGAGTATTCAGTCTTCGCTTCGGACATAGTCATTTCACCTGCGCAGAATAGCTACTACGCCGTCGCCGAAATCGCCCCATCCGGTGACCAGGCCAATTTCCGCGCCGGCGACCTGGCGCGCGCCGCATTCGCCGCGCAATTGCCGGGTCGCCTCGACCACGTGATTGAGTCCCCACACGTGCGCCTCGGACAGCAGGCCGCCGTGAGTATTGAAGGGCAATTCGCCGCCCAGCTCGAGCCGGCCGCCGCGGACGAAGTCTTTCACCTCGCCGCGCTTGCAGAAGCCGAGCGCCTCGATTTCGAGCAGCACCACGTAGGTGAAGCAGTCGTAGAGCTCGATGAAGTCGATGTCGGCGTGCTTGACGCCCGCCATCTCAAATGCTTTCGGCGCCGCGAACGTCATCCCGAAGACGAACGGGTCGGGCCGCGAGGGAATGTCGTCGGCGGGATAGGGATGCCCCTCGGCGATTCCGGAGATGAAAACGGGACGATGGCGCAAGTCGCGCGCGCGTTCCGGCGTGGTCACCACGATCGCGCAGGCGGCGTCGGTCTCGAGGCAGCAGTCGTAGAGGCGAAACGGGTAGGAGATCCAGCGCGCGGAAAGATAGCCGTCGAGGGTCAGCGGCTTGCCGCGCATGAACGCCTTTTCATTCAACTGCGCGTGCTTGCGCGCCGCGAGCGCGATGGCCGCCGCGGCCTCGGGCGGTGTTCCGTACATCTTGATATGGCGCGTGGCGAGCCACGCGTACCAATTCGCCGGCACCGGCGCGCCAAACGGCAGATAGTATTCGGCAAGCGTCGGCCCGATTGGACCGGCCGCCGCCGCGCTGCTGCTCGCATTGCCCATGTTCCGCACGCGCATCGCGGAGTAGCCGTTCCATCCGATCGGAACCAGCACATTGTTCGCGACCCCGCTCGCCACCGCCATCACGGCGCTCTGAATCGATGCCGACGGGCTCGCGCCGCCCATGTGCGAGGTGACCGCGTAGCGCAGGTCGGGGATTCCCAGGTTGACCGCGAACTGCTCGGCGGGCGCGCCCGCCATCGGCGGCGCGATGATGCCGTCGACCTCGTGCGGATCGATCCCGGCGTCGGCGAGCGCGTTCATCGACGCCTCGAGCATCAACTGCAGCGGGCTCCGGTCAGTGCCGCGGGTAAATGGAGATTCGCCGACTCCGACGATGCATGAGCGGTCCTTGAGTGAGGTCATCGCACTGCTCCTGTCCGTTGCGTGTCGCGCGCGCCACGGGCTCGCTGAGAGTAGGACAAGAGGCAGACTTTCGCAAAGTCGCACGCGCGTGAATGAATACCAACTGCATCGCGAACGGCGCCAAGTTCCCGCGAGAATGCGGTGCCGGTCATTTGGAGTGTCGCAGCAACAACGCGATAGCGAGGAGCAGCAGCGCCGTTCCCATGAATGCGCCGATCACGGCCGCCACAGAGAGGAGCCATGCCGCCGTCCCCTTCCACGCGGAGAAGTGGTGCACCTCGCCGATGCACTTGAAGGTGATCGCCAGCTCCCAGAACAGGAGAATCGTAAAAACGATTTGGTGTGCGCTGAACATTCCGGCGATCGCGCGCCTCAAATCGAAGCTCTGCGCTGGGATCGGAATACTCAGCAGCCCGGTCGCTAACGCGAGGCCGTAGAGAGCCGTATTCACGATACCTGGAATGCGCGACCATGCGAGCGCCGCGCGCACTTCGACGGATTTCCCGGTGCCTCCGAGTAATCCTCCGGTCCATCGAATCAGGGCGCCCTGGATATAGAGAAAGACTATCGCTAACAATGGCCATATAATCAGTCCGCCCAAACGGATCATCCGCCATGCATGCGGACTGAATTGACTAATCGGATGAGCACCGATCGTGAAAGCCATTGGCGGTGCGGCCATCAGATTAGCCAGCGCGCCGAGCTCTCCAGCCACCAAGACCAGCAAAATGACGCGATAGCGCGGGTCCTGATTGACTATTCGTCGAATAGTCAGTCGCGGCTGGCTCCAGATAGTGAGATATGGATTACCCAGCTCTTGAGTGGACTCCATCCGAATTCCTCCTGAGTGACTAAATCCTGATCGCCAGAATCATAACCGCCTGCGCCAGGTGGGTGCCAAACGCGCCGGGGAACGACAGTATCGCGGCCATGATCAGGAACGGCCCGACGTCGAGCAGGATGTGTGCGACGATGCAGGGGGCCAAGCGCCGTTGCCACAGATAGAGCAGCACCAGCAGTATCTGGTCCGGCGCAATTTCGAGCGCATAGCGATATCCCCAGAACGGCACGTGGCCAAGCAGGTCGAGCATCAGCGCCACCGCCGCCGCCATCAAGGTACTGTGCGTGAGCTTCTGCAGCCGCTCGATCGCAAATCCGCGCGCGGCCATTTCCTCCGCGACTCCGGTTGCAACTGCCGTCGCAAGTGCGAGCCAGAGTGGGATCTGTCGCAACTGGGCAAACTGGGCGGGCGCCAGCGGCGAGACGCCTCCCTTGGTGAACGCATGAATCGCGGAGGGCTCGAGCAGCCCTTGCGCGGCGGCGACGATCCCGTTGAGCACGATGAGAAACGCATACGCGCAGAGTCCCAATCCGAGGTCGGAAAGTGTCGGCCGGCGGATTCCAATCGAACTCAGCGGCAGGCGCTCCCACAAAATTATCAGGACGGGCAGCGCGATCACGATCAGTACATTGTGGAAAAGAATCATCGCGCCCCAGTCGGTCGCCCACGACCAGTGGAATCGCGCGAGCATTGGGGCGAGGACTCTCGCCATCGGAAACCACGGCAATCCAAGTCCAATCAGCAGGCCGAGCAGAACCGGGAGCAGGCGGACGCGCGGCGCTTCGTTCGATGCGACGGGCGCTGCTGTCAGCGTCGATTCAGTACCGGTCGGGACGGTGGGCACGTCATCCATCAGGTGCCGATTATGTACCGATCAATCCGGGAAGCGCACCTTGATGTGCGGGCGGTCCGCGATCGCCTGGCAGGCGAGGATCCAGCCTTGCGCGAGGTCGTTCTTGTCGAGCACTTCGTTGTGGCGCAGATGAACTTCGCCGGTCACCAGCGTGCACATGCACGAGCCGCACGCGCCGCTGCGGCATGAATGCGGCGCATCGAGGCCCGCACGCAACATCGCATCGAGGAGCGGCTCGTGATCCGAGCAGACTAGCTCGTGAAGCTTGCCGTCGAGCTCGACTTCGAGCCGCACTTGGTTGAGCGACTGACTATTGCCGCCGGCGGGCGCGACCGGCGCGACATCCTCTTCGTCGGGTAATGAAACGAAGCGCTCGACGTGAATTCGTTCGGCCGCGACTCCGAGCCCGCGCAGCGCCTCGACCGCGGCGTCCATAAACAGTTCCGGTCCACAGATGTAGCAGTCCGCGCGAGTCCACGGCCGCGCAAACTCCGCGAGCTGAGCCAGAGTCGGAATTCCCTGCACGGTATCGAGCCAATGAATCACCTGAAGGCGCGCGGGATGCGTGCTCGCGAGCGCCTTCAACTCGTCGCGGTAAATGATCGAGCGCTCGTCGCGATTCGCATAGAGCAGACACATCCGTCCGCGGCCCGCGATGAGAGCGGATCTGAGTATTGAGAATATCGGCGTGATTCCGCTGCCACCGGCCATGAGGAGAAAATCGCCGTCGAGCGATCGGGGCGTGAAGTGGCCGGCGGGAGGGAGCACGTCGATCTCGTCGCCGGCGTTGACGTGATCGCATATCCAGTTCGATACGCGGCCATCGGCGACCCGCTTGACGGTGACGCGTGGGGGCGCGTCGTCGAGCGGAGTGCTCGCGAGCGAGTAGCAGCGCAGCAGATGGCGTCCGTCGTGCGCGATACGCACGGTGAGGAACTGGCCCGGCCGGTAACGAAAGGCCTCCGCGAGCGCGGGCGGAATCTCGAGCACGAGCGACTTCGCGTCCGCCGTCTCCTCGATTACGGCGCGGACGCGAACCCGGCAGTGGCTTCGCTCGGTCACCGGCGTGATCGGCTAAAGGCTCGTGATGTTCTGCGCGTTGTCGATCCTCAGCTCGGCGCCGTTGATGAAGCGCGACTCGTCGGAGACCAGGAACAGGACCAGGTTCGCGACGTCGCGGGGATCGCAAAAGCGCGACTGCGGGTCGGCGTCGAGGCCGAGCTTGGCCGGATTGGTGCCGCCGAGCAGCGGCAACGTCATCGGAGTCAGGATGCCGTCGGGATGAATCGAGTTGCATCGAATCCGATAGCCGGCGTGACGGCAGTAAACCGCGACGCTCTTGGTGAGCGCGGTCACGCTGCCCTTCGAGCCGCTGTAGGCGCAGGTGATCGGCAGGCCGGTGAGCGCGGCCATCGAAGACATGTTGACGATCGAGCCGCCGCCGGTTTGCTTCATCGTGATGACCGCGTGCTTGCAGCCGAGAAAAAAACCCTCGGCGTTCACGCGATGTACTTGCCGCCATTGCTCGAGCGTGGTGTCCTCGACCGACGCCAGGATCAGGATTCCGGCGTTGTTGACCAGCGCGTCGAGGCGTCCGAAGCGTTTGGTGGTCGTGGCCATCACGGCCTGCCAGTCGTCCTCGGATGAAACGTCGTGGCGAATGAACATCGCGGACTCGCCGATCTCTTTCGCGAGCGCGTGGCCGCCGTCCTCGTTGATGTCGGTGATCACCACCCGTGCGCCCTCGCGCGCGAGGAGGCGCGCATCCTCGCGCCCGACCCCGCTGGCGGCGCCGGTGATGATCGCGACCTTTCCTTCCACACGGCCCATGATGGTTTCCCTTGACTTGCTATGCGATCGCGCGCGCCTGATTCGCGTCGGCAGCCGTCGCCGCACTGGCAGCGGAGCGACCGGCGCGGCGTCCCGACCAGATGCAATCCGCGAGCGCCAGGCCGCTCACATAATGATTCGATGCGATCCCGACCGCCGCGCGGCCGGCAGCATAGAGGCCAACCATCGGCGCGCCGCTGGCGTTCGTGACCGCGCCGGTCGCTTCATCAACGCGCAGACCGCCGAGCGTGATCGCTGGGCAGGGAAAAACGCGGCTGCGCGCCGAGATGTCCAGCGCGTAGAACGGCGGCTTCTCGAGTGCGTGAAGCATCTCGCGCGACTTGCCGAGCGCGTCGGGCGCTGCGCCGCGCGCGCCGGCATTGTAGGCCTCCCAGGTCTGCCGCAGCGCCGCGGGATCCGCGCCTATCCGCCGCGCGAGTTGCTCGATGGACCGCGCGCGCTTCACGCTCGCGATCATCAGGAAAATCGCGGGCCCGCTCTGGAACGCCCACAAGCCGCCGAACAGCGCCTCGCGAATCGCCTCGCGCCTGAGCGTCGAATCGAGCACCAGCCACGCCCTGCCGTCGTGGTGCTCGCACATCTCATGTCCCAGCCTGGCGCCGTACACCTCTTCGTTGCAAAACCGCCGGCCACGTTTGTCAACCACCATCGCGCGCGTCCACGCGAATGGCGGATTGATAAATCGCCACGCCGACACGCGCTCGAGATGCGCGCTGTCCCCGCCGGCTGACTGGCCGAGGCGGATGCCGCTGCCGTCGCATCCGGCGGTGCCGAGCCGCATGTTGCCGAGGTAGTGCGGCGCGTGGCGGGTGACCATCTCGCGATTGAAAATGAATCCGCCGGTGCTGAGCACGACGCCGCCGCGCGCGCGCACCAGTCGCGGCTCGGCGGCAGTGAGCTCAAGTGCGAGCATGCGCCGGCTGACCTTGTCGGCGAGACCCGGCGCGAAATACGACAATCGATCAAACCATCGGCTCAATTTGCGATGGCGTCGCGAAGCGTCGGAGTCCGGCGCGAGTTGGCGCACCTCGGCGCCGAGCACCGCGCCACTGCGGGCGTCGACGACCAGTCGCCGCACCGATGATTGCAACATTATCTTCGCGCCAGCGGCGGCGACTGCTTTGCGCAGCGCCCTGAACAGAACGGCGCCAGACAGCCCCGCGCCCTTGACGCGATGCCCGCGCGGCGCCGGCGGATGCGCGCCCGCATATTGCGGAACCGCCTCGTTGCCGGAGTAGTAAAGATAGTAGCCGTCGGCAGGGTAGGAAGTTTTCCGCGGCGGCACAGTGGCGTCGAACTCGACGCCAAACGACTCGAGCCACGCGATCATCGCGGCGCTCTCGGCACAGAAACCGCGCAGCGTATTCTCGCTGACCGCATCGCCGACCTCGTGGCGCAGATATTCGTACATCGCATCGGGCGTATCGTGATAGCCGGCCGATTGTTGCTGTCGAGTCCCACCGCCGCAGTACACGACGCCGCCGCTCTTCGCGCTCGCGCCGCCGCCCACGAAACGATCGATCACGATGACCGCGCCGCCGGCGCACGCCGCCTCGATCGCTGTACAGGCTCCGGCCGCGCCGAAGCCAACTACCAGCACGTCGCATCGATCAGCCCACGCGACCGAGTCGGCGCCCGCGATGCTGAGCGGCGCTTCGATCGGCATCGCGCCAAAGCTCGCCACCGGGGATTTGTCAGGCTCGCTCGCGATTGGCGTTACCTATTCGACTATCACGCTCGAGTACTCGGGAGGACCGCCGAGAAAGCCGCGCGCCGAAGGCGGCTCGGAACCGTTTACATCCTTCAAATGGTAATGTTGTGCAAGTTCGGCCGCGATATGCACTTTGCCCGACTGCGTCATGCGATTGGGATCTTCGAATAGCGCGGTGATGATGTGCCCCGCGTATTCCGGCGACTCGGCGACACTGAGGAGGTGTCCGTACTTCTCGGTGAGGGACATCACCTGCTCGGTCTTTACGAGGCCGAGCCACAGAGAAACCACGCACACACCGTGCGGCTTGAAGTCGTGCGCCATGTCGTGCGCGAGTTTGTCGACTCCGGCCCTGCTCGCACCATACGCCGGGCCATGAACGTAGCTGAATGCGGCAGGCGACGAGGTATTGGCGATGACGCCGCCCTGGCGGTTCAGCATCGGTGCGGCGAACCACGACGATGTGTAGTACGAGCGCAGTCCGACGTCGAAGAGTTGTGAGTAGTCGAGCGGCTTGCTCCAGAAGGGACCGGGGTCGGTGAGCGTGTCGGGGATAGCCGCCGCGTTGTTGACCAGGATGTCGAGCCGCCCGGACTCCGATTGGACGCGCGCGAAAAGCTCGCGCACCTGGTTGTCGTCGCTATGGTCGCATACCACGGCGATGCCGCGGCCGCCGCGCCGCGTAACTTCCTCGGCGGTGGCGAAAACCGTGGCGCCGAATGGAGACGCGTCGGGCTTCGCGCTGCGGCCGGTTACGTAAACCGTCGCACCGGCGCTGCCGAATGCGGCGGCAATTCCTTTACCAACTCCGCGGCTTGCGCCAGTGACTATACACACTCGACCAGTGAGCATTTCAAACTCCTGCCAGATGGTGCGCGGCGATATAGCCAAACGTCATCGCCGGACCAATAGTCGATCCCGCACCGGGATAGCTCGGCCCCATGACCGCGGCCGACGTGTTACCGGTCGCATAGAGACCGGGTATCGGCTGCCCGTCCTCGCGCAGCACGCGCGCGTACTCATCAGTGAGTAATCCGCCCTTGGTGCCGATATCGCCGGCATCAATACGCATTGCGTAGAAGGGAGCCTTGCCGATCGGAGCCAGACAAGGATTCGGCTTGACGTGACGGTCGCCGTAATAGCGATCGAAATCGTTGGAGCCCTTGCCGAACTCAGCATCGTCTCCGCCCGCCGCATATCCATTCATGCGCTGGATCGTTTCGGCGAGACCTTTCGCATCGACCTCGATGCGATGCGCCAGAAGCTCGAGTGAGTCAGCCTTGACATAAACCGTACCCTCCCAGTCCTTGCGCAGCGAGGAATCGGGGCGCACCTGGCCGGGAAGCAGCGGCCCGCACGGATACTTGCGGCGAAAGTCGGCGTCAAACACCAGCCACGCCGGCAGGTTGGCGCCGGTCTTTTCGTTGTCGGCGTACATCGCGCTGACGATGTCCTGGTATGGCGCGGCCTCGTCGACGAAGCGCCGGCCTAGCCTGTTGACCATCACGCATCCGGGCAGTGCGCGCTCGACGAACAGGGCGCGGCGTTTTTCCTTGCCGGCGATGAATACGGTCGGCGCCCACCACGCGAGATCCATCAGCGCGAGCTGCGCGCCGGCCTGCTTTCCGGCGCGGATCGCGTCGCCGGTATTGGCGGGCGGCGTGACCGTCCATTCACTGCGCGTCGGCTTCGGCAGGTACTGTTCGCGCATTTCCTGATTGTGCTCGAAGCCGCCAGCGGCGAGAACTATCCCGCGCTTCGCTCCGATGCGAATAGTCCCTCCTTTTTGACTTGCTATTACGCCGGCGATGCGCCGCCCGTCCGAGATCAGCGAATCGAACGCAGTGTCGAGCCACAGCGGAATGTCGCGATCGAGCATCGAGCGCCGCAGTGAGGCTATCAGTGAGCTGCCCAGCGTAAGCCGCCGGTCGCGCTTGCTACGCCGGCGCCATCGCAAGTCGAGCCAGTAGCTGGCCATCCGGCGCGCCAGCAGCATCATCCAGCCCGGCTCTTTGCAGAGGATCACCCGCGCCTCGCCCGCAGTCATGGTGACGCGGCCGCCGATCAGCGTTCCGGGTTGCGGAGGCCGCATGCGGAAATATTCGTTGCCGAGCCGCCTCGCATCGAATGGGAGGGGATCCAACGTACGGCCGCCGGGCTTAGCTCCAGGCAGATTCGGATAGTAGTCGGAGTAGTACGTCATCGAGCGATAGCGCAGCGGCGTCTTCTCCTCGAGGTAGTGCAGCATTCTCGGCGAGTGCTCCAGGTACGCGTGCAACCGCGCCTCGGCCACCATGCCGCGGGTCGCGGCTTTGAGATAAGTGATCGCTTCGTCGTAGGTGTCGGAGCCGCCCGCCGCGTTCATCAGATGATTGCAGGGCACCCAGATGCCGCCGCCCGAGATCGCGGTGGTGCCGCCGTACAGATCGCTTTTCTCCAGGACCACGACCGTCTGGCCGAGGTCGCGCGCGGTGACCGCGGCGATCATGCCGCCGGCGCCGGAGCCCACCACGACCACGTCGAATTCGTGATCCCAACGCTCTGCGACGCGTGTCTCACTCATCGGACGCCGGGCCTCATCGCTCAAATGAAAAAATCGGAGTTCTTCAATCCCATCAATACGCCGCCATAGTTGCGGCCCAGCTTGTCGGGATTGTTGGCATAGTGCATTCGCGCCGCATGGATATCGAGAAAAAAGCGCGTAACAGGATTAGTCACATAGACTCCCTGTCCGCCGCACGAGTTGAACAGACGATCGACCTGGGCGACGCACCGATCGGCGGCGAGCGCCGACTGGTAGCGGTAGTGGATGCGATCGTTCAGATCGAGCGCCTCGCCGCGGCCAAGCTTCGCCATCATCGAGTCGAAGCTCGCGAACAGTCCCTGCTTCATCTCGGCGATCGCGATCGCGGCGTCGGCCGCGGCATGCTCCGCAACCGGATCTTCAGCGGTGCGCGAGAAATCGTTGGAGCTGATCCGTTTAGAGCCATAGTCGCGAAAAGCGGTGAGCGCGCCTTGCAGAGCGCCAATAGATGCCGATGAAACCGCGCGCACGAAGACCTGGCCGAACGGCAGATGATAGAGCGGCGCCGGATTGGCGCTGAGGCCCGGACTAGTGGCGGAGAATCCGTCGAGCACATTGTGGGTGCGATACTCGGGCACGAAAGCGTCTTTGACGACGACCTGCTTGCTGCCGGTGCCTTTCAGTCCCATCGTGTACCAATTGTCGACGATCTGGATGTCGGCGCGCGGGAGCAGGAAGGTGCGGAATTGCGGAACGCTGTTGACCTCGTCGGCGGGAACGATGCCGCCCAGGAATACCCACTCGCCATGATCGATGCCGCTGGAGAAACCCCATCGCCCGCTGAATTGGAATCCGCCCTCGACGCGTTTCACCTGCCCTTGCGGCATGTAGGTCGACGCGATGAGCGTTGAAGTGTCCTTGCCCCACACGTCTTCGGCGGCGCGCGGATCGAACAGCGCAAGTTGCCAATTATGCACGCCGACCACGCCGTACACCCATCCGCTCGACATGCATCCTTGCGCGAGCGTCATCTGAATCTCGAAGAAAATATTTGGATGCAGCTCGTAGCCGCCATAGCGCCTGGATTGCAGGACGCGGAAAAATCCGGCGCGCTTGAAATCCGCGATGGTCTCAGGAGGGATGCGGCGCTCATTCTCGGCACGTTCGGCGCGCTCCGCGAGGACCGGCACCATCTCACGCGCGCGCTGAATCAGCGATTTACCGAGTTCAATATCGGCAGCGGCTTCGCGCTGCATAGGCTTCTCCTCGGGCTGCTCCGCCGTACGGGACGCGGACGCGCTCGTCCGTCGGCGATACAGGCGATGGTTTCATCTCCACTGTAGGCTTTCATCGTCTGAAAAGACTAGGAATCGTATCACGATATGGGCGTCCCGCGAGCAGTGCGCTCGCGAGCCGAGCTAGGAGACCACGCTGCTCAGCAGCATCCGCACCAAGGTGGTCTGCCGCGTTACTCCGATTTTCGGGAATATCGAGCGCAGATGCGCTCGCGCGGTGTTCTTGGTGATCTTGAGATCGGCCGCCGCTTCGTCGAGCGTCAGTCCATTGGCCAGAGCGAGGGCGAGCGAAGTCTCCGCGGGCGTGAGGTCGAACAGGCGGCGCACCATCGCGTGCGAGGCTTGCGATTTGCGCTCGGGATCGCGGATGAACACTGCCACGGCAGGCCGGCGCTTGCTCTCCGACCATTCGCCGGGCGGAATCGTGCGGATTAACACGCCGAGTTTTCCCCGTCCGTGCGGGCGGGTGATCGACATTGCCTCAACAACAGCCGGCGCTCCGGCCGTCCGGCCGCCGAGCGCCTGCTCGATCAGTCCATGAAGCTGGCTGTCCTCCGGCGCGCATCCCGCGACCAGCGCTCCCTTGACCAGCCGGATGCCGTCGTTCGCGCCGAGTATCTCGGCGGCCACGCTGTTGGTCTCCATGATTGCGCCGGTCTCGTCGAGGATGATCGCGCCGACCAGCATCCGATCGACGGTGCCGGCGTACAGTTTGCGCTTCGATTCGATCAGGTCGAGCTGCGAATGGAGCCGCACGGCGCGCTTCAGATGCGGGATCAGCATGGTACACAACGACTTGTCGGCCGCGGAGAACGGCGCTTCGGTGTGTGACCGGCAGACTCGGAAGCGGCATTCGACGTCGTCGTCGGTGTAGATGTCGGCACCCAACACGTGCAGCACGTCGACCGGCTTGAGGAATTGCTTGTAGAATTCGCTGCCGCGCCACTTCGCGTCGCCGACGATCTCCTGCTCCGTTACGACCTGGTCGGCAGGAAGTCCTACAAATGGATCGAGCGCGTAATAGTAATTGCTATAGTCAGCCTCGCGCTCCGCGGGCCGATCGCCGACCGCATTGACCATCAAGCCGGCGCGATCCGCGCGCGGCGGCCGCAATATCAAAGTGACGTAGTTCGCTTGCAAGTAGCGGCGGATGAGATCAAGTGCGCTCTTCCACGGGACCGGCTCCATCGGACCCTGGTAGAGCATCCCGACCAGCTCGCTGAATTGGTCCAGCGACAGCTGGCGGCCCAGGCGCGAATCGTTCGCGGCGCGTTGAGCGGCCATTGCCATCTTTTCCGCCGGCGCGAGGCAAAGCAGCGCCGGCTATCGGCGTATAGCATAGAACACTGCCCCGCGAGCATCACCCGTGCCCTTTCAAGCGCGAGCTGATGGTCTGACGTTGCTGCGGACGTGCGAAGCGGAAAATCCTCGCCGCCTAGTATGGACGATTTCGTTCGCGTGGAAAGGTCGCGGCGGCGCGCGACTTCACTCTTCGAAAACGTGGTGGTTAGGAGGCGCAATCTTCAGATCGCCGACATTCATTTCGATGACGCGACGCTTCAGCATTTCCTCGGGCACTTCCGCGGCATCGAC
>DATDGX010000062.1:0-60466 GCA_036521875.1 Binataceae bacterium (SeqCode) | reverse complement strand
ACGAACTACTCGCGCGCTACGTGATGCCGCGATTCCAGGGACTGCTCGACTCGATCGACGAGAGCGCCGCGCGCGTCTCCGCCAATAAGGAAAAGCTGATGGCCTTCATGATGGCTCCGGTGGCGCCCGCCATCAGCTTTTCCTTATTGGCGGAGACGCGCGCGGCGCTCTCGTCGATCGAGTCGAGCAGTCCCTGGAATCGCGGCATCACGTAGCGCGCGAGTAGTTCGTAGCTGCGCCACATTTTTTCGCGCGGCGCCCAGTCGTGCGCGAACGACAGAATGGTTCCGAAGCCGCCCGCGAGTTCCTGCAACTTTTGAATTTTCTCGATCGCATCTTCCGGGGTGCCGAAAATTCCGCCGCCCAACTCGTCCATGAACTTTGCGGCCTGGTAACCGTCTTCGAAGTTGTGTCCGTCGGGACGCCCGATGATCCCGACCACGTACTCATTGTTCCAGCGCTTGAGGCCGTCGGCGACTTCGCGCCACGCCTGCTCCTTGGAATCCGACAGATGGAACGGCATCACGATGCGCCAGTTCTTGCGATTTACTTTTTTGCCGTGCTCCTTGGCGGCGCTCTCTGCAAAGCTCCATTGCGTCTTGAGCGCGGTAAGTCCCTCCTTGGAATACGACGCAACCGAGAGCACGCCCACGCCGTACTTGCCCGCGGCTTTCATCCCGGCCGGCGAGATCATCGACGCGACCGCCACTGGCATGTCCTGCTGCAGCGGCCGGATGTGCAGCGCGGCCTCGCGCAGCGTGTACCACGAGCCTTCGGCGCTGATCGGATTGCGCTCGCGAAGCAGGCGCAAGATCACGCCGAGGCCTTCGTCCATCTGATCGCGCTGGTTCATCGGATCGATCCCGAGCATGAACGCGTCGGAGGGAAGCGCGCCCGGACCAACCCCGAGCATCGCGCGCCCGCGGCTCAGCAAGTCGAGCATCACGATTCGTTGCGCGACGGTGAACGGATGATGGTAGGGAACCGAAACGACGCCGGTGCCGAGCATGATCCGATGGGTGCGCTGCGCGGCGGCAGCCAGGAACATTTCCGGCGACGCGATGGTCTCCCATCCGCCGGAGTGATGCTCGCCGACCCAGAACTCGTCGTAGCCGAGACCGTCGAGCAGTTGCGCGAGCTCGAGGTCGCGCTCGACCTGAAGCATCGGATGCTCACCGATCGGATGATGGGGTGCGAGAAAAACGCCGAAGCCGAGCCGGTTGTCCATAGCCGTTAAGTCTCCCTGGGTTCTGATCGAGTTATCGCAAGGAGCGTTGGTGCGCGCAACCGCGCCTAGCGGGCCTGCTTGTCGGCGCGCGGATGGGTGGCGTTGTAGTCGCGGATCGCTTTGAGAATCGCGTCGCCCGACGCCTTCATCAGTTGCTCGCGATTGGCGCGGACGCGGTCGGCCGAGTCTTGTATCGGCTTCATGAGGCCCTGCACTTTCGGCATCACGTAGCGCGCGATCATCTCGTAGCTGCGGAGCGATTGCTCGCGCGTGGTCCAGTCGTGCGCAAAGCACAGGATTGTGCCGAAGCCGCCAGACAGCTTCTGGAGCCGCGCAATCCGATCCAGCGCGTCGTCGGGAGTTCCGAAGATCGCGCCGCCATACTCGCTCATCCGCTTCGCCGCCTCGTAGCCGTCGGCAAATGGCGAGCGCTGCGGCGCTCCGATGATTCCGACGATGTAATCGTTCTGCCATCGCTTGAGTCCGTCGGCGACTTCGCGGAACGCCTGCTCCTTCGACTCCGCCATGTGGAACGGCATCACGATGCGCCAGTTGGCGCGATCGATCGTCGCGCCATGCTCGCGCGCGGAAGTCTCACCGAAGCCCCATTGCGTCGGGAGCGCGGCGAGTCCTTCTTCGGAGTACGAGGCGACCGAGAGCACGCCGGCGCCATACTTGCCCGCGGTCTTCATTCCGGCCGGCGAGATGGTCGAGGCGACGGCGACGGGTATCCGCTCCTGGAGCGGACGAATCTGCAGCGCGGCGTTGTGCAGCTCGAACCACGAGCCGGTGCAACTGAACGGCTCGTCCTCGGTCAGCAGCCGCAGGATCACGCCGAGACCCTCGTCCATCTTGTCGCGCTGCGTCATCGGATCGATCCCGAGCATCGCGGCGTCGGAAGGAAGCGCGCCGGGCCCGACCCCGAGCATCGCGCGCCCGCGGCTCAGATGGTCAAGGGTGACGAGACGTTGCGCGACGTTGAACGGATGATGGTACGGGATCGAGACCACGCCGGTGCCAAGTCGAATCCGCTGAGTGCGCTCTGCGGCGGCGACCAGGAACATCTCGGGCGAGCCGATAGTCTCCCATCCGCCCGAATGGTGCTCGCCGACCCAGAACTCGTCATATTGGAGTTCGTCGAGCAACTTCGCGAGCTCGAGATCGCGCTGGAACTGGAGCGTGGGATGCTCGCCGATCGGATGATGCGGCGCGAGAAACACGCCGAAGCCGAGACGCTGATTCATTGCAAAGCTCCTTGCCGAATCAACCGCGATTCCATCCGCACCTCCGGCCTAGACGCCCGCAGGGGCCGGTGTGGCAGTGGGCGACGGAGACGCGGTTGGATTGGGTGGCGCGGCGGACGCCGCGGAAGGCGCCGATGCGGGCGAGGCTTCCGGAGCCGGCGTTGGCGTCGGCACGGTGACGGTCGGCAGCGCCGCGGCGGGAGTCGGCGATGCCTCGGGTCCGGCCTCCGGCTTCGGTACCGGCTCGTTGGCCATCAGAGCCGTCCCGGCGCCGTAGCTATATACCAGCTTGCCGCCCAGGTGTCCCTGGTAGAAAAGCGTTCCAGCCGCCGCGATCGCGACAATCAAATAGATCATGCGCGAGCCGGCGAAAAAAGTGACCGCCTGAATCAGGATCCGCCACAGCGCGAGCACCCCGAATACTATCGCGAGGTACTCACCCAACTGGCTATGGCGATGAAGTATTTCCCTGGCGTCGGGGCCGAGCGCGTTCCAGATCCTTCCCGCCTCGAGGTCGCCGGTCCCATATGCAGCGCCGGCCGCGAGTGCGCCGAGGATTGTCAGCAGAAGCGCCGTGTAGCGGATCCAGATCCGCGTCGGCGCCAGGCTGCCCACCAGATCGATCAGGACCGCAACAGTCAGCAGTGCGATTGCATAGTGATCGACTACCGGATGAAGATCGAGTTGCTGGAGATAATCTAGGACCGGCTGCATCTGCGCTCCCATCGTCAACCTAAGGATAAGCGTTTCTAAGATCGCGCGCCGACGCGAATATCCCCTCGTCAGCCCGCGCCTCTTTATCGCAAAGCGATCGTCGCCACGCAAATCATGAAATATGGAAGGCAGGCGAGGTCGCGCACGTCAATCGGTTCGTAGCGGCCCGGGGTTCCGGGTTGGAGTCGCAGCAGCAGTCGGACTGGAAGCCGGAGTTGGCGTAGCAGCCGGCGTCGGCGTCATAGCAGGAGTCGTCGGGGCGGATGATGGCGCAGCGCCGGGCGTGACCGGAGTCGGACCAGCGGCCGGCGTCGACGCGACGCGCTTCAGGAATTCGGCGTCGCGGACTTTCACGTCGCTCCAGGGGCGCGCATCGACAATGAATTGCAAGGCGGACTTGAGCGACAGCGCGTGCAGGTTCGGCGTCCAGGTCTCTTCGAAAACGAATCCTTTGTCGGTGCGAGGCGAATTTGCGCTCGCACCAGGCGGCGTGATTTGGACAACGATCGTCGCGTCATCGGGACTTGTGGCGCGGTCCATCGAGGGGAAGTACCACTCGATCGACGGGGCATCATCAGGAATGAAGACGGTTACGTCGGCGCCGGAAACCTGCGCAGCGGCGTGCGCGCATTCAGCAGGAGTCTGCTGGCTGGTCGCGGGCTCGGACCAGAACAGCAGCGCGTGGCGCGCCCATGGCGCCTCAGTCGAATTGGGCGCGGCGAAAATGAAACCGGTCAGCGCCTGCGTGTAGAGCGTCAGCGCGGCAAGCGCCGCGAGCGGGTAACGAATCGAGCGCCACGCATCCAGATGATGCAGCCATTCGACGCCGACCGCGCCCAGCAGCGCCATCGGCACCAGCATCTCGACAATACGATCCGACCTGAACGGCGGTGCAGCCACGAAGCCCGCGGCGGTTATCAGCGCCCAAATCATCGCCCAGACCGCGAGCGGTGACGAGGCGCGACGTGCGACGACTGCAACCGCGCCGGCCAGCGCGAGTATCGCGATCATTACGTCGTAGAACACGAAGATCGGAACGTATTGATGGAGGCCCGCGCGAAAGTCTATCGAGCTGATGTCCACGCCCGCGCGGACTTCGGTGACGAATGTCGCCACGAGGGGGCGCGAGAACACCGCGGTTGCGAGCGTGGCCCAGACAACGGCGGCAACGACTATCGTCGTCATCACCAGACCGCGGCGTCGATGCCACCATACGCGGGTGCGCAACCACAAGTGCTGGCCGGTCGCCGCGTTCCACAGCCCGAACATCGAGAGCGCAACCGCGGCGCTCGCAAGCGTCACCAGGCTGGACGAATCTGCCGCGAGTGCGAGTCCGATCGAGCATCCCAACAACGCTGCTCTTAAGCGGGCGGGGCGCTTCGAGACCGCGACGAACATCACGACTGCGAGGAATGCGAACGTACCGGCGGGAACCGCGCCGGAACCGGTTCGCGAGTAGTATGCGATGCTCGGGGACAGCGCGAACATCACGGCCAGCGCGAGCGCGCCGGCGCGGCCGACATAGCGGCGCGTCGCGAACGCAGCCGCGACCAGGATCAATCCGCAGCTCATCGCGACGAGCCGCGAGGAAGAGTCGCTGACGCCGATACTTGCGAAGATCCATCCCTCGGCGATTTGAACCCATGAGAAGTGAAGCGGCACGCTCGCAGCCGCCGTGCCGATCCCATCTTCCGCGATCGAGAACGCCGCGAGCGCGGCGCGCGATTCGGCGGCGCTAAGCGAACGCCCACCCAGCGCGAAGGTGCGGCTGGCGACGGTGAAAATCGCCACCAGCGCCCAGCCCAGATGCTCCGCGGTGAGCGTGTAAAGCGGATGCGCAAGGCGCGCACTGCTCAGGTCGACGAGTTGCGGCTCAGCGGGCGGCGTAGCGCCCTCGACGTGTTCGTCAGGCTCGAAACCGAGCCGCCAGTCCTCCGGGTTGGGTCTGTCCTCGTGCGCCACTGTTCGCAACGGCTATTTCGCGACGCGGCGGTTGTCAACGCGCGGCAACACAAAATTCACTCGGCAAAGATAGGCGCGGCGCTTGAGCGAAAATCTCGCGCGACTATGCTGAGTGGTTCGGTATCGAAGCATGGCACAGTCAGAGACATCGACGCGGCGGGTGGTCAACAGCGCGCTCTCGTTCCTGGTCCTGGCAGCGGTGATCGCGCTGTTCTTCGCATATCGCAATCGCGCGATGATCCTGCACGCGCCGGAGTTCAAGTTCTCGCTCGCACATCTGCCCTACTACGCGTACTGCTCATTTTACCGGATGCTGGCGGCGTACGTGATCGCACTCCTGTTCTCGATTAGTTACGGAATGATGGCGGCGCGCGGACCAAGTTGGGAACGCGTGATGATCCCGGCGATCGATATCGCCCAGTCGGTGCCGGTGGTCGGTTTTTTTCCCGCCGCGGTTTATTTCTTTGTCGCGCTCGCGCACGGGAGCCGCCTGGGGGTCGAGATGGCCGCGATTTTTCTCATCTTCACCAGCCAGGCGTGGAACATGGCGCTCGGAGTGTTCGAGGCGGTCAAAACCATCCCCGAAGATTCCGCGCAGGCGCTCGAGGCGTTCGGCGTCTCGGGATGGCTCAAGTTTCGCCGCCTGCTGATGCCGGCGTGCGTGCCGAAGCTGGTCTACAACTCGATCCTGTCGTGGGTCTCGGGATGGTATTACCTGATCGCGTGCGAGATCATCACGGTCGGTCCCGCGCACTACCGGTTGCCCGGGCTCGGCAGTTTCCTGATGGAGGCCGCCGACCGTGGCGAGCCGCTCGAGATCGTCTCCGGCCTGCTGACCTTGCTCGCGGTGATCGTCGCGATGGACATCATCGTGTGGCAGCCGCTCACGGTGTGGTCGGAGAAGTTCCGCTATGAGTTCGCGGCCTCGTCAGCAACTGCGCAATCGCTCGGGATGTTCGCGGCGCTGAGTGGGATCGGCCCCGCGGTGACGCGGATGCTGCGCGCGATCCTGATGCCGGGAGTGCGCGCGATAAACCGCGCGTTCGAGGCGATGCCTACGGTTCATCTGCTGTCGCGCAAGCAGGCGCAGCAGGTGAGTCGCATCGGGCAAGTAGTATTGATCAGTGCGGTCGTGCTGCTGTTCGCGTATGCGATCGTCGCCGGCCTCGCGGCGCTGATCCGCACGCTCGATCAACCGTGGCCGAGTGAGGTGAAGCAGATTCCCGCGGCGACCGTCGCGTCGATGATGCGGATGATCGTCGCCTACGCGATCTCGCTGGCGTGGACCATTCCATGCGCGCTCGCCGCGAGCGAAAGCCCGCGCTTCAACCGCTTCCTGGCGCCGGCCGCGGAGATTATCGGCTCGATGCCCGCGACGGCGCTGTTCCCCCTGATCGTCATCTTCGTAATCAAAGTCACCGGCGGGATGAACCTCGCTTCGATCTTGCTAATCCTCACCGGGATGCAATGGTACGTGCTCTTCAACCTTCTCGCCGGCGTCAACCAGGTGCCGGAAGATCTCAAGGAGGCTGCGCGCGTATTCGGCCTGTCGCGTGTCGCCACCTGGCGCAAGCTGACGCTGCCCGCAGTGACGCCGTCGCTGATCACGGGGAGCCTCACCGCGTGGGGTGGGGGCTGGAACGCGCTGATCCTTTCGGAGTACTTCATCTATCGCGGCCACACTTACCAGGTGATGGGACTGGGCGCGCTGCTCGACGCCGCAACTTACCAGACCGGCAACGGAGTGATGATCCTTCTGAGTCTGCTCTCGATGATATTGGTAGTGATAGTGTTGAATCGGCTTATCTGGCGCAGGCTCTACGAGGTCGCGACCGAACGTTTCAAGCTCGACTATTAGCATCGCGCGATGTGCGACTCTGACCCATCAGATCCATGGCCCTGCTCGAGCTCAAACACGTCTCCAAGAGTTTCGCCCTCGCCAAGGGCACGCTGCTGGTGCTCGAGGACATCTGCTTCAACGTCGAGGAAGGCGAGTTCGTTGCGCTGGTCGGTCCGTCCGGATGCGGCAAGTCGACTCTGCTGCGCATCATCAACGGAATCGTGCCGCTGACTTCGGGACAAGTGCTGTACAACGAACGCCAGAACGACGGGATCAACCTCGAGTCCGCATTGGTCTTCCAATCGTTCGCGCTGCTGCCGTGGCTCACGGTCAAAGCGAACATCGAAATGGGTCTCGAGGCGCGCGGCATCGCGCTCGCGGAGCGTGAAAGGATCGCGAGCGTGTACATCGACAAGGTCGGCCTCGACGGTTTCGAGGAGGCGTATCCGCGCGAGCTGTCGGGCGGGATGAAGCAGCGCGTCGGCCTGGCGCGCGCGCTTGCGGTGGAGCCCAAGGTGCTGCTGATGGACGAGCCGTTTTCCGCCCTCGACGCATTGACCGCGATCACCCTGCGCGAGGAGCTCCTCGACATCTGGCAAGCGCGGGACATGTCGGTGCATACCATCGTGATGGTCACGCATATCATCGAGGAAGCAGTCGAGCTCGCCGATCGAATCATCGTGATGGGGTCGGGACCGGGGCGCGTGGTTGCGGACCTGAAAGTCGACATCCCGCGGCCGCGCGACCGCCGCGCTGAGGTCTTCAACGCGTTTGCTGACAAGGTCTTCTCGCTGATCGAGGAACGCGGCTGATGGCGGCTCCTGCAATCAACCCTATTCCGGATTGCTCGCTCACCTGGGTGTTCGGCCTGCTCGAGCTGCTCGAGGATCGCGGCGGGCGCGAAGACGGTTACAAGATCGCGCGCGACCTGCAGTTCAAGTTCGGTGATCTGCTCAAGGTGATGAAGGCGGCGGAAATCATGGGCTTCGTGACCACTCCAGCGGGCGACGTGGTGCTCGAGCCTCTCGGCCAGCAATTCCTCGCGAGCAACGTGAATGAGCGCAAGCTCATCGTGCGCGAGCAGCTCAAGAAGCTGAGTCTGTTCAGCTACTTCATTCGCCTGCTGCGCGCGCAGGAAGACCGTTCGCTGCCCAAGGAGACCGTGCTCG
The DNA here is from genome assembly GCA_036521875.1 of Binataceae bacterium (SeqCode). Classification (GTDB taxonomy): domain Bacteria; phylum Desulfobacterota; class Binatia; order Binatales; family Binataceae; genus DATDGX01. The sequence continues at coordinate 52,309 of DATDGX010000062.1, read as the reverse complement.
AGCATCTTGCGATCCTGCTGCCGACCGAGCGCCCGGAGCGGCAGTTCCAGACCATGGTCAACTGGGGTCGCTACGCGGAGCTGTTCGGCTATAACAAGGACGAGGATCGCTTCTATCTCGATCACGAATGACGACACGACTTCGCAAAGGAGATCCGTGATGGCAATTGATAGCGAAAAAGTGGTGAGCAATTTCATCAGCGCGTGGCCGCGGCGCGACCTCGACGAACTGATGGCCTTCTTCGCCGACGACGCGGTGTACCACAACATCCCGATGCCGCCCGCCAAGGGCAAAGATGCGATCCGCGCGGTCATCAACTCGTTCCTGCCGATGGCGAAGGCGGTCGAGTTCAAGGTGCTGAAGAGCGCCGCCGCGGGCGACACGGTGTTCAACGAGCGGGTCGACATTTTCGACCTCGGCGGCGGCAAGAAGATCGAGCTGCCGGTCGCGGGCGTATTCGAAATCCGCGGCGGCAAAATTGCCGCGTGGCGCGACTACTTCGACCTCGCGATGTACACCAAGCAGATGTCGTGACACCGGTTCGCCGCGCGAGCTGATCGCGCCGCGATGCGAGTATCCCGGCGCGGGTGTAAGCTTCGCCCGAGATGCCGTCCTCCGACGTTCATGCGGTCGTGCATGCGATTGTGGGCACCGCCGGCCATATCGATCACGGCAAGACCGCCCTCATCAAGGCGCTGACCGGCCAGGACACCGACCGCCTCAAGGAGGAGAAAGAGCGCGGGATCTCGATTGATCTTGGCTTCGCCTACTTCACCCTTCCCGACGGCACCCGCGCCGGCGTGGTCGACGTGCCCGGTCACGAGCGCTTCATCCGCAACATGCTGGCCGGCGCGCACGGGATCGATCTGGTGCTGTTCACCGTCGCGGCTGACGACGGCGTGATGCCGCAGAGCGAGGAGCATCTCGACATCCTGCATCTGCTCGGTACGCGGCGCGGAATTTTTCTGATCACCAAGGCGGATCTCGCCGACGCCAAAAGACTTGGCGAGGTGCGCGAGGAAATCGAGCTGCTCGCCGACGGCAGCAGCCTCGAAGGCGCGCCGATAATCGCAGTCTCCTCGATAACCGGGCTCGGACTCGACGAGTTGCGCGCCGAGATGGTGCGCCAGCTCGACGGCTTCCAGGCGCGCCGCGCGACCGGAATCTTCCGCCTGCCGCTCGACCGCGCGTTCGTCATCAAGGGCCACGGCACGGTCGTGACTGGCACCGCGATGGGCGCCGAGGTGCGCGTCGGACAAAAGCTGCGCGTGCTGCCAGGCGGTCACGAGGTCCGCGTGCGATCGATCCAGGTGCATTCCGAGCCGGTCGAGCGCGCGGGGCTCTGTCAGCGCGTCGCCTTGAACCTGACCGGCGCGGAGAAGGTCGCGCTCGAGCGCGGCAACGTGCTCGCCGACGAGCGCCTCGATATCGCGACCACGCGCTTCGACGCGCGCATCGAGATCCGCCCCGCCGCGAAGCGTCCGCTCAAGAACAACATGCGCGTGCGCCTGTTCATCGGCACCGCCGAATCGATGGCGCGCGCGATCGTTCTCGACGAGGCCGGCGCGATCGCTCCCAAGTCGGCGGGCCTGGTGCAACTGGTGTCGGAGGAGCCGGTGGTCGCGCTCTCCGGCGATCGTTTCGTCATCCGCGACGAGACCAATGTGCGCACGCTCGGCGGCGGCGTCGTGCTGAACCCGCTCGGGCGGCGTATCCGCAAGCCGCTCGACGCGTATCGCAAAAATCTCGAGGCGCTCGCCGCGGCGTCGGGACCCGAGGCTATCGAGGCGCTGCTGAATCTCCAGGAGAACCTTGCGCTGACCGCAACTCAAATCGCGATACTGCTCAACGCGCCGGCGGCGGAAACCGATGCCGCGCTAAAGGACGCGCGCTTCGTGAAGCTCTCGCTCGGCGAGGACGAGGGCTTCACGACGCGCGATAAGTGGGAGGAGCTCAAGCGCTTCGCGCTCTCCGCGCTCGCCAATCATCATAAGACCGAGCCGCTATCGCCGGGGCTCGAAATGGAGGCGTTGCGCTCGCGGCTCCCGTACGAAGTAAGTGCGCGCTCGTTTCGTGCGCTGGTCGATCGACTGTGCCGCGAGGCGGAGATCGTCCGCGAGGAAAGTACGCTCCGGTTGAAGGCGCATCGCGTGCAGCTCGGTGGCGACGCCGGCGCGCTCGGCACGCGCGTCGAGCAGCTCCTCGCCGACGCCCAGTTCCAGCCGCCCGAGCTGAAGCAGCTCGCCGAGGCGCTCGAGCTTCCCGCCTCCGAGCTGGCGCGCCTGCGGACCGTGCTCGGCGCGCTCGAGCGCGAGGGCCGCGTCGCGAAGATCGCCACCGACTTGTATTTCAGCGCCGCCGCGCTCGACGCCGCGCGCGCGCGGCTTATCGATCATCTCAAGACCACGCCCGAGATCAGCGCCGCCACCTACCGCGACCTTCTCGGTGCTTCGCGCAAGTTCGCGATTGCGCTGCTCGACTACTTCGACCATAGCGGCGTCACCACCCGCGTCGGCGACGTGCGCCGGCTCCGCGCCCGGCCGGGCTGACTTGGCGCCCGCGATGCGCGAGAATACCGGCGATGTCCGATGCCCATGACAGCGATCGCTCGCGGGACGAAATCATTCGTCTGACCGCGCGGTGCAAGGCTGCGGGTTGAGCCGGTAAGCTCGGTCCGGCGGACCTGCAGTCGGTTCTCGCGCGGCTCGAGTTGCCGAGCCATCCGGAGTTGCTGGTCGGAATCTCCACCGGCGACGACGCGGGCGTGTATCGTCTGACCGACGATCTCGCGATCGTTAATACCGTCGACTTTTTCACGCCGGTGGTCGATGACCCGTTCACCTACGGTCAAATCTCCGCGGCCAACGCGCTCTCCGACGTCTATGCGATGGGCGGGACGCCGAAGACCGCGCTCAATATCGTGTGCTGGCCGCAATCCGGCCTGCCCAGCGAAATGCTCTCTGAAATTTTGCGCGGCGGGAGCGAGAAGGCGCGCGAGGCCGGCGTGGTGATCGTTGGCGGCCACAGCGTCGCCGACGAGGAAGTGAAATACGGAATGGCGGTGACCGGCGTGATCGATCCGCGCCGAATCATCCGCAACATCGGCGCGAAGGTCGGCGACGCGTTGATCCTGAGCAAGCCGCTCGGCACCGGAATTTTGATGACCGCGTTCAAGCGCGACCAGCTTCCCGCCGATCAATACGCCGCCGCGATCCGCACGATGGTGCAGCTCAATGCCGACGCTGCCGCCGCGATGCTCCGCTACTCGGTTCACGCAGCGACCGACATCACCGGCTTCGGCCTGATCGGCCACGCATCCAAAATGGCCGAGGGCAGCGGCGTAACGCTGGTGTTCGAGGAATCGGATTTGCCGCTGCTGCCGGGCGCGCTCGAATGGTGCCGTGCGGGGATGATTCCCGGCGGCGGGACTCGCAACCGCGAGTTCTACGGCCCGCTGGTCAACATCTCCGACGAGGTCGCCGACGAGATGGCGTCCCTGGCGTTCGATCCACAAACCTCGGGTGGCCTGCTGATAGCGCTCCCCGACGACGAGGCGGTTGCGCTGCTCGCCGACCTGCACAACTCAGGGCATCCCGATGCCGCGATCGTCGGCCGCGTCACCAAGCGCGGCGACTTCGCGATGGAACTGCTGTGACATAGTCGCGGCATCGCGCGCGAGGACACATCGGGCGCTGCGTGTGCTAAGTTCGCCGTCGCAATTCCTTCGCCGGGGAGCGTAGCAATCTATGGACTTCTTCGAAGTCGCCACCACCACGCCGACCGTTCGCCGCTTCCTCGACCGTCCGGTCGACGAGCGCGACCTCGCGAAGATTCTCGAGACCGCCAACATGGCGCCGTCGGGCTCCAACGCGCAGCCGTGGGAGTTCGTGATCGCGCGCTCGGCCGAAACCCGCCGCGCGATCCAGGGCCTCTACGAGCAGGTCTGGGGACCATACAAGGAGAGCGCGATCATCCGCGGACGCACCACGCTCTCGCCGCGCGCGCAAAAGGCGCTCAAGGTCGGCGACGAGTTCGCCGCCTCGCTCGCGATCGTACCGGTGCATATCGTGGTGTTCCTCGATCGGCCCAAGATGCGCGTCGAGCGCGGCTCCGCTGAGGACCTGTTCAACTTCGGCGCGACCTACGGCTCGATGTTCCCCGCGATCGAGCTGCTGATGCTCTCGGCGCGCGCGCTGGGCATCGGCACTGCGATGACCACGATGCTTTCCTCGCGCGAGCGCGAGACCAGGGAGTTGCTCGGCGTGCCCGAGCAGTATCAGTTGATCACTCTGATCCCGCTGGGCTACTCCGCCGACGGCTTCAAGCGTCCGTATCGCAAACCAGTGTGGCCGCGGCTGCACGACGGGCGATGGGATCGCGCCTGGCCGCGTGCCGCTTCTGTCGCCGGCCGTCCAACATAATCTCGTCGACTAGTAAAAGGGGGGCGATGCGATGCCGTTGGAATGGCCGCTGCCGATTTGGCAGATACTCCACGAGGAACTCCGGCAGCTCCGGCCCGCGCAGAACCTGACGAGCAAAGCTGCCCCGGCGGCCTTCGCCGTCGCCGAGTGGGAATTCCGCGAGAACGAGATTCTCGATCCCGCCGCTATCCAGGACGGCGTAGCCGCACGCGCCAAACAAATCGCCAAAATCGGCGGGCCCGCTCCAGGAGCGGCGCAGCTCGAAACGCTGAACGAGCTGTTGAGAAACGCCCGGCTCCACCTGGCGTTCCGCGACGTCCCCGAGCATCGATGGGTCGCCGGCCAGAAGCCCGAACAGCTTCCCGAGCAGGAAGTTGCGATGCTCAACCGGTACCTGCTCGAAAGGATTTTCGCGGGCGCCGTGAAGCCAATCGCGGACCGGATTCTTCCCGACACAGTCGCCGATCTGCACGCGGCGAAGCTCAGCGCGCTGTGTTTCTCGGGCGGCGGTATCCGCAGCGCGACGTTCTGCCTCGGCATCATCCAGGGACTGGCGCGCGGCGAGCTGCTCGACAAATTCGATTACCTGTCGACCGTGTCGGGCGGCGGGTACGTCGGCGGATGGTTGGAGGCATGGATCTATCACGAGAACAACGACCTCGCGCGCGTGACTAACGCGCTGACCAAACCGACCGGATCGAAACTCGAGCCAGACCCGGATCCGATCTTCTACCTGCGCAACTTCAGCAACTACCTGACGCCGCGGACCGGATTGCTGTCGCTCGATACCTGGACACTGGCCGGAATCTATTTGCGCAATCTGCTGCTCAATTGGACCATCATCGTGCCGCTGCTGATGGTGGTGTTTGCGCTCCCGTACCTGGCGCTCGCGCTCGCACACGTTGCGGCGCAGTTTGCTTCCGATGCGACGTACTATTGGACCGCGGCCGGGCTGCTGGGTCTCGCGGTGGGCTACGAGCTCGCGACGCGGCCGGGTCACCTGGGTGATTTCCGGAGCCGCGCTCCGTTCACGCGCTTTCTCAGTTCCACGCATGGCTTTCTCGTCTCGTTCGCGATCCCGAGCTACGGTTCATTCCTTCTTTTCGCGCGTTTCCTTCACCGCGCGTCGGCGGCGCCGATGCATTGCTTCATAGTCTACGGCGCGGCGCCGGCGATCGTCGGTTGGGTACTGCACCTGATTTTTATCCGCCGGGTGTACCTGCGCGATCTGTTCGTGATGCTCGCGATCGGAGCCGCCGGCGGCGTCCTTCTATTCTGGCTGTGGCGTCACACCGCGCTCGAAAATCTGCTTGCGGCCGATGCGCGATGGTACGTGCTGCTCGCGCCGCCGCTGATGGCGTCCGTCTTCCTGGTCACCGCAACGGTCTTCATCGGCCTGGTGAGTTGGTGGAGCGACGACGAGGACCGCGAGTACTGGGCGCGGATGGGCGCCTGGATTCTCATCGTCCAGGTAGCCTGGCTTGCGCTTTTCGCGCTGGGACTGTTCAGCCCGGGATTGCTCCTCGGCGCGCCGTCGCGGCTCAAAAAGGCATGGGCGGTAGTGACCGCGGTGGGCGGAGCGGTGGCGACGATTTTCTCGTGGAGCAGTTTCACTCCCGCCAAAAACACCAAGAGCATCTCGGCCACCGGCGCCGCTCTCACCGCGGCCGTGTCGATACTCGGCGGCGTCGCGATCATCGGGATTCTTGCAGGTATCGTGCTCGTCAACGCGCTGGTGTTGGGCCACTTCATCGCCGTCGCGCCCGCGCAACTCGCGGGATGGATAGCCGACGGAAGAGGTTGGAGCGAGGCGGGCGCGATGCGTCTGCTCTGGGTCATCGCGATCTTCATCGTCGCGTGCCTGATGGTAAGCAGCCTGATGGGACTGTTCGTCGACGTGAACAACTTCTCGCTGCACGGGATGTATCGGAACCGGCTGATCCGCGCGTACCTGGGTGCTTCGCGGCGCAAGAGTGAGCGCAGGCCGAACTGGTTCACCGGTTTCGATCGGAACGACAACCTCCAGATGAGCGAACTCGGCACACCGCGAAAGTTGCTGCCGGTGATCAACACTACCCTCAATCTGGTTCAGTCGGCGCCGCAACAATTGTCCTGGCAGGAGCGCAAGGCGGAAAGCTACACGATGACGCCGCTGCACAGCGGGAATCATCGCTCCGGTTACCGGCTCTCGCGGAAATACGGCGGCGTGAGCCTGCGAGTGCCGGGCGTCCACGATTTCCATCGCGACCGGATTCACGCGGTGAGTCTCGGCACCGCGATCGCAATCTCGGGCGCTGCGGTGAGTCCGAACATGGGTTACATCTCGTCGCCGGTGCTGACTTTCCTGCTGGCATTGCTGAACCTGAGGCTCGGCTGGTGGCTCGGCAATCCGGGGCCCGCGGGCAACCATACTTACGAGCTGTCGCGCCCGCAGTTCGCGACCCGGCTGTTCCTCAACGAGGCGCTGGGACGTACCGACGATCAACGCCCGTACGTGTACCTTTCCGACGGCGGCCATTTCGAAAACCTGGGACTCTACGAGATGGTGCTGCGCCGCTGTCATACCATCGTCGCGATCGATGCGGACGCGGACGGCAAATTCACCTTTTCAAATCTGGGCAACGCGATCCGGAAAATCCGCATCGACCTGGGAATCAACATCGACTTCAAGGATTTTCCCCACTTCGGCAAACGCGGCGGCGCCGAGAAGCCGACTGTGTATTGCGCGGTCGGAACCATTCACTATGACGCCGTCGACGCCGATGCTCCCGATGGGCGCCTGATCTACGTGAAGCCAACTATTCGCAGCGACGAAGCGGCCGACGTGCTGAACTATGAGTCGGCGCATCCCGAGTTTCCGCACGAGAGCACCGCCGACCAGTGGTTCTCGGAATCGCAATTCGAAAGCTACCGCGCGCTGGGCCTCTGGGAGATGGAACGAATCCGCGACCACCGCATCGAGGGCGACCCGCACGCCCCAGCCTATCGCGAGGCAGCCGAAATCCTCGAGCGCCTGAAGCCGCATCCAGCCCCGCCCCTCTGAGCGGCGGCGCGAGTGCTTGCTTTCTGTATCATCATTGTATATACGTAAAGTTCCGGTAACGGAACGCGTAAGTGCGGTGTGGTTGCGCGCGGCGCCGCCGCGATTGGAACGGGATATCGATGCAGACCGTGACTAAGTGGGGCAATAGCCTCGCGATAAGAATTCCGGCCGCTTTCGCGGAGGCACTCGGTCTTAAGGAAGGAACTCGTGTCGAGTTGAAAGAGCGGTCTGGCGAGCTGGTGATCATTGCTCAACGGAAGCGGGTCCGTTACCGGTTGGAACAACTGATCGACCAGATCACCCCGGAAAATCAACACGAACTGATCGAGTGGGGTAAGCCGGTGGGCAAGGAAATCTGGTAAGAGTTCGACGCCAAATTCGCGTTACATTCCAGATCGCGGCGACTTCGTCGATATCGACTTCGATCCCGCTTACGGGTCAGAGCAGCAAGGTCAGCGCCCGGCGCTGGTGCTTACGCCGAAAGCACTCGCCGCGAAGACAGACCTCTTTGTGCTTTGTCCGATAACGAATCAGAAAAAGGGTTATCCGTTTGAAGTCGAAATCCCTGCAGGGCAAACGACAACGGGCGTTATCCTGGTAGACCAGATCCAAACCAAAGACTGGAAGAGCCGACAGGCCACCTTTCGTGGGAAATGCCCTTCTTCTGTTTTAAGCCAAGTGAACGCGAAGCTGCGCGCTCTGCTTAGCCTTTAGAGTCAGCCGACCTGCGGCGTCATCACAGAAAAAGAAGAGCTCGTCTGGCGGCTGAAATCCTCGAGCGGCTGAAGTTGGATCCGGAATCGCCCCAAAACACTGGCCGATCCCGATAAATGATTTATAGCGTTTGCCGCGCCGCAGGCGCTACGACGAATTTTGTTCGGAACCAATGCATGGAACGGAACCTGAACCACCGTGGTCTCAATGAGTCACCAAAAAGAGGAGGTCATCCGGAGAGTCGGTTATTTTTCAAAAAAGTAAACGTGAAAAACGAAATTGCAGCCACGGTCGCGAACACCGGGAAACCACTGTCGTCCGCCAGGTCAGAGAAAGAGTGGTGTCATCCTGCGCGAAGGCTGCCGGAGTCCCATTCGGCAAGCCTTCGCTCGGGATGACGGCGTTTCGTTTGCTGACTCAGCGGAGGACAGTGGTTTCCCTCCCGTCGCGATCCGGATAGATGCTCCGTTTTAGAAAAGAGTCACAGACTCTTTAGGATGACACCCGTTTTTGGGTTTCAAGCCGAGGTGCAAACCGAATTCGTCTTCACTTTTTAAAAAATTACAGACTCAGGATCACGTCCTTCTTCTCCGGCACACTGGAACGTCAACCAATTCCGAAGCAGAGAACGCGACGTCTACTCGAACGCGAGCACAGACGCGTCGCAGACCGGCCGATATCCGATCTCCTGGTAGATGTGATTGGAGGTCGGATTTGCGAGGTCGGTATACAGGAAGCAGAACTTGCGCCCCTCGTTCAGCAGCCGCTGACTCACCGCCGCGACGCATGCGCTGGCGAATCCGCGGCCGCGCAATTCCGGCGGCGTGTATACCGCACCGATTCTTATCCCGTTCGGGGTTGGCCCGGAAAATCCCGCCATCGAGACCGGTCGATCATCGATCCAGAAGAAGAGCCCTGCCTCGCGTTGGCCGATGAACCTGCGCGGGTCGCCGGGCACCTGATGTTCACCCACGTCGCGATTGAACGCCCGCATCCATTCGGTAGCCAGCACAAGATCTCGCTCATCGCAGAGATGAAGATGCCCGGCGGTCGGCCGCGGCGGATTCACCCGATCGAGCAGATAGATCCGCTGCGAGTGCTCCTGCCTGATCGGCGCGCCGCTGATTTGAGACCACGCCTCCGCGAAGATTTTGGCTTCCCGCGAGGGAGCGGTAACGCCCGGCAGCCGATGGCCCGCGGCCCACAACTCGCGCGCCAGCAGCGCGACCGCCTCCTCTGACCTGGCCGTCGAGAGGACGACATTCAGCGGTGGAGTCCTGAGCCCGACCAGCTGGACTCCGGTTTCGGCCTCCACCGAGGCAAGCAGCGGCGGCTCATCGCTGAACTTCTGCCGGCCATCGATGACGCCGGCCAGGATTCCAAACACCAGGTTGTTCTCGGCCTCGCGCTCGCCAAGGAAGCTCTCAACGTGCGATCGAAAAAGCGCCGGATCATGCCAGTCCTTCAGTATGAGTTGCATCGCGTTTGTCCGGCTTTACTTTTCGATGACCTCCGGCCCCAGGCCGCGAAATTCAGTCTCGCCGATCATCCGCGCGCGCGTTTTCGGGTTTTGCGTCGCCGCGCCGCCTGCCGCTTCGCCAGAATCCGCTCCGCCTCTTCGAGGGACACGGTGCGGTCATGCGCTCTTCGCTCCAGCATTTCCCTGAACGCCGGATTATGTTTGATCAGGCTGTCCACTAAATCGTGCTCCTCGTCCAGGGGCGCCAGTTGAAATGAGGGTCTGCCGTTGACAGTCACCACCACGGCTTCCTCGTGACACAGCTGACCGAATCGGCTCAGTTGGGCCTTAGCTTCGCTCAGTGGAATGATTTTCATGTTCGGTGTATCTCTCGCCCCGCACGTACAGGGCGGTTCCGCGCTTCTCGCCAACCACTACGATCGTCACCACCTTGGCCGCCTCGTCAATTGTGAAGAGCACACGATAGCGGCCCAGCACGCTTAGCTGACGCTCCGCGATGGCGTTCGCTTGCAAGCTCTTTAGATGCCGCGTCGTCGCCAACGGATCTGTGCCGAGCCGTTCCCTTGCTGCCCGCCAGTATCGCTCTCGTCGCCATCGGGCCCAACGAGTCCAGATCGCCGAGCACAGAGTGCTTCAAGCGGACTGTCCAAGGCGGCATACACCCTATCGAAGACTATAATTTAGACTACAATTGTGGTCAACGGAGGTATGGCCGACTCGCACACTCGATGTCGCGGATGCTGCTTTACCTCTTATGCGCGGTTACGTAAAGACTGTCGGCAACGTACAGCAGCGCGGGGAAATACCGGGCGCCGCGGCGCAAAATTTCCGACGCCTCCGCGATCAAGCGAAAGCGCATCGGCAACAATTCGTTAGGCTGCGGATTCAGACTGAAGAATCCATCGACGGAAATCTCGGTCGGCCCGATCAGGCGCTCCGCGCTCTCGCGCAACTCGCCCGGCGTCCAATAGCGAACCTTAAAGCCACGCGGTTCGCGGAAGCCGCGCCGCATCTGATGATACAGACTGCGGACACCGGCGCGGTTCGGCATCTGAATCAGCGCCGTGCCGCCCGCCCGCAGCGTTCGCTCCGCTTCGGCGAACGCCGCGCGTGCATCATCCTTGGCGAAATGCTGCAGCACGCTGTACGAGTGCACGACCTCAAAGCTGCTTGCGGCGAACGGAAGGAAGCGCGCGTCGCCGACCACGTAGTGCGCGTCGATATGCAACTGCCGCGCGACCCGCCGCGCCGCCCGGATCCCGTCAAGGCTGGGGTCGATCCCGAACGGCGTGTAGCCGAGCCGCGCCGCCGCGATGCACCAGCGGCCCCAGCTGCATCCGAGATCGAGCAGACGCGCTCCCGGAGCCGGCGGCAGGCGCAGGACCGGAATGGGATACGCGGACAGCGACCCGGCGAGCGGCCGGTAAAAAAATCCGCCGGTCGCCGTGATCTCGTGGACTACATAGTCGTCAACTTCTCCCGGTGCGAGCACGCGGTCCGCGGGCGAATCGGATTCTGCTTGCGCAGCCTGGCGAAGCGCGTCGTCTGCGACCCATTGGGTCTGCTCCCGATCGTCCAGCAGCATGATCGGAATTTCGTCGATGACCGGGTAGCGATGACCGGCCGCACAATGCAGCGCGCGGCCTCGGGCCTCCAGAGGTGAGTGGTCGCGCGGACAGACCAGCGCCGATGCCAATTGCGGATCCATTTAATTTTGACGGGGCGCCTGGCAGGCCATCGGGATCGTTTCGTCAACCCTGGCTCGGTGAGTTTCTTGGCTCGCCGCGCGCTTCGCGAGCGTCACCCGCCGCGCGCGATTACGCCAATCGCCAGGCGCACCGCGCGTTCCATCAGCTCGAGCGACATGCTCGGCGCGTCTTCCTTGCGCGCCGCCTGCCGCGTCTCGTACGGCAGATGGATGAAGCCGACCGGAATCGCCGGGCTGCGGCGGAGCGTGTACAGCCCAGCGTACATCAGCGCGTTGCACGCGTATGCGCCCGCGGTGAGCGAGAACGCGGCGGGAATCTGCTTGCTCCGGAGCTCGCGCGCGATCGCCTCGAGCGGGAGGCGCGAGAAGTAAGCGTCCGGCGCGCCGCGCACCACCGGCTTGACGCGCCGCCCCGGAGCATGTTCGCGGCGCGAGCGTGAGCGGTCTCGCTCGATGGCCAGATTTATCGCGACCCGCTCGAGCGACAGCGCCGGCCGTCCGCCCGCCTGACCCAGGCCCAGCACCGCGCGCGGCCGGTAGCGCACGATTGCTGCCGTTATTCGCCGCGCCGCCGCCGCGCATCCAACCGGGATTCGCACCGACTTGATCCGGAACGCGCCGAGTTCCTCGCCGTCGAGCCGGCGCGCCACCTGCCACGAGGGATTGCTCCGCTCGCCGCCAAACGGCTCGAATCCGGTCACCAGAAAAATGCGCGGCATCTCGCGAGGCCTTGGACTGTCGTTATCTCTCTAATTTATTCTGGTCCCGGTCCTTTGTTTTGTCTTTGTTCTGAACTGCGCATCGGATGGTCGATGGGCAAGTCGTCGCGATTACCCCATTCCGCCCACGAGCCGAAATAATTGCGCACCCGCGGAAAGCCCGCGAGCCGCAGCGCGTAGTACGCGTGCGCGGCGCGATAGCCACCCTGGCAATAGGGAATCACTTCGCAGCCGGGGTCGAGCCCGAGCGCGGCGTACTGCGCGCGCAGTTCCTCGGCGCTCTTGAACCTGCCCTCCGGTGAAACCGCCGCGACCCAGTCCTGATGATACGCGCCCGGAATCGCGCCGCCGTGCCGGGCGCGCACCCGCTCGCCGTAAAACTCGGCGTCGCTGCGCACGTCGAAGATCTGCACCTCGGGACGCCCGACTTGATCCACCAGGTATGCGACCGGCGCGAGCGTGTCGTCGCGCGGCTTGCCGCGGAAGTTCGTGGGCGCGAACGCGGGCGCCTTGTCGGTGAGCTTCTCCGTCATGCTCACGGCTTTGGGGCCGCCGTCGAGAATCCAGGCGCGCGGATGGCCCATCGACTCGAGCGCCCACGCGGCGCGCGCCGCCCGCATCCCGGAGTCGTCCTCGTAGAACACCACCGTCTCGCGGCCGCTGATTCCGAGCGCGGAAAAAATCCACTCGAGTTGCGCGCGGAACTCGGCAATCCCGCGCGCGCTGCTGTCGTAGTAATGAAACGGGAAGGGATCGAAATGACGCGCGCCGCGGAGATGCCCCGTGTGGTAGTTCGCGGCCGCGCGCGTGTCGACCAGGACCAGGTTCTTGTCCGCGCGATGCTTCTTCAGCCACTTCGCGTCGACCAGGAATTTCGGCAGGGACTTCGCCGGCGCGACTTTTTTCTGCTGCGTCTTCTTCACGATACTGACATGCCTCCGCACGGGATCCGGGTCGTGAGCCGCGCGCTCTTCAAGTCGAGCGCCGCTTACGGCGCGGTTCCTCTCGCCTCGGTAATAGAGCGAACTCCGTCGCGGTTCATCAAGCGAATCAGCCCGCGCTTTATCGCCTCGGGCAGCCCCGGCCCCTCGTAGATGAGCCCGGTGTACAACTCGACCATCGAGGCGCCGGCGCGGATATGCTCGTAGGCGTCCTCGGCGCTCGCCACCCCGCCGACGCCGATGATCGGGATACGACCGCCGGTGTGGGCGTAGATTTGGCGAATCATCGCGCGCGCCCGCTCCCGAAGCGGCCGTCCGCTGAGGCCGCCCTGGCGCGCCGTCGTGTTGTCAACCTGGTCGCTCTGGATGGTGGTATTACAGGCCACGATCCCGGCAAGCTCGAGATCTATCGCGGTATCACAGATACGGACGAGATCGTCGCTCGCGAGATCCGGCGCGAGCTTGATCAGGATCGGCGGACGGCGCGAATCGGCTGGCAGCGCCGAATCGATCGCGGCGAAAATTTCGCGCATCCGCTCCGGCTGCTGCCAGACTCGGAGTCCCGGCGTATTCGGCGAGCTGACATTGATCACGATGAAATCCGCCAGCGCGCCCATCCGGCGCATCAGCGCCGCGTAGTCTTCGGCGACGCGCTCCGGCGGCGTGTCCTTGTTGGGACCGAAATTAATTCCGAGGCGAATTCGCACGCGCTGACGGCGGAGGCGCTCGATACGCGCCGCAACCGCCTCCATCCCTTCGCCGGGAAATCCGAGGCTGTTCACCAGCGCGCGATGCTCGCGGATGCGCCACACGCGCGGGCGCGGATTGCCGGGCTGCGCACGCGGCGTGACGGTGCCAAGCTCGGCGAAGCCGAAGCCAATCGCCTGCCACGCGCCGACCGCGACCGCATCTTTGTCCATCCCGGCGGCAAGGCCGAGCGGATTCGCAAAATCGATTCCCCAAAGCCGGACCGCGAGCTCGGGCGGATCAAAGGGGGACGCGCCGACGGGAATCGTCGACAGCATCGCGAGCGTGATCCGATGCGCCGTCTCCGCATCGAACTGAAACAGGAACGGCCTTACCAAGCCGTACAGTGCGTCGAGCATCACCTTAAACGGCAATCTTGCAGCCTGCCATCAACCGCGCAAATGGAACGACTGAGGTAGCCGCGCCGGTAGCGATAATTCAAAACGACCAGTGTGGATAACCGCATCGCGTTCCCGCATGCCTGAATATGGTTTCCGAATGCGATAGAATACTCTCCTGTTGATCTCGAGGTCATTTGCGGAAGCCGGAATGTGCCGATGAACAACCAGGCAAAGATGCAGGTCAAGCTGATCGATCACGCGAGCGCGCCGCTGGAAAAACTCTACGCGGCGTTTCGCACCTGCTACTCGTCCGACACGCCGATCGAGATCTGGGAAAAGATCGGCGCCGAAAAAATCAGTCACGAGAAGGTCCGCGCGTTCATCGCGGAGCGCCTCAAGACCGGCCACGCCTCGCCGCTCGAGCAGGTGGTGTTCTGGTTCGGCATCTCGGGCGTGTCGCGCTCGCTCTCGCATCAGTTCGTCCGCCATCGGATCGGCATCAGCTTCGAGCAACAGAGCCAGCGCTACGTGAAGTTCAAGCAGGACAAGCTCGCGTTCGTGCTGCCGCAATCGTGGGATCGCGCCGGCCTGGGCGGCGACTTCGAGGAGCTGGTCGCGAAGACCTCGGAGCTGTACTCCAAGGCGCTCAAGGCGGGCATCCCGGCCGAGGACGCGCGCTTCGTGCTGCCCAACGCCGCGCCGACCAACTTCCACGTGATGGTGAATTTCGCCGAGATGCTGCACATCTGCGACCTGCGCCTGTGCGTGCGCGCGCAATGGGAAATTCGCCGGATGGTCGCGCTGATGCGCTCAGAAATTAAAAAAGTCCTCCCCGAGATCGCGGTCTTCCTGCAGCCCAAATGCGGCGAGAACCGGATGGGCTACTGCGACGAGTCGCTCGAGGATTGGCAGAAGTGTCCGCTCGGGCGTGTGCGGCCGCACAAGTCGGCGCTGTTCGATCTGTATGAGCGTTACGGCAGCCGCAAGTCAGAGGCGCTGAGCGATGCCGATTTCCGCGCCGTCGAGGAGAAGGAGCTGCTGTAAGCGGCCGCTTCTGTGACGGTGCCGGTCCTCGCGCCGCCGTTTCTTGCGATGACTGATCGAAAATTTCCCGGCGAATCTTCAGCTCCCCTCGACGCCGCGATCGCTGCGTTCAATCGTGGCGCGTACTTCGATGCCGCCGAGAGGTTCGAGAGTGCGTTCGCCGCTGCCGATCCGGAGCTGAAAGACCTGGTGGGCGCGCTGAACCGGATCGCCGCGGCGCTGCATATGCGCTTGGAGCGCGGCGGCCGGCAGTCGGCGATCAACCTGCTCTCGCAGGCGCTGCTCGCGATCGACGAGATGCGTCCTGCGCGCGGCGGAATCGACCTCGAGCGGCTGTACGCAGAAATTTCCGCGTTCACCGACGAGATCCGCGCCACCCCTCGCGACGAGCGTGACGGCATGAAGTACCGCGCACGGATCTTTCTGGAGCGCCGCCGCGCTCCAAAAATCAATTTCGCGCGTGCGCCCCGCGATTGACTGCGGCGCGCCGCGCCGCGATGCTCACCTCGAGACCGTCATGGACGTCACGCCGGAATTCGTCTCCGCGGGCCTGAAGCGCGCCCGCTACCTCACCAACGAACGCGTCGAGACCGCGATTTTCCTCGCTCTCGCACTCGACAAACCGCTGCTTATCGAAGGGCCGGCGGGCGCGGGCAAAACCGAAGTCGCCAAGGTCCTCGCCGAGACTCTCACGACCGAGCTTATCCGCCTGCAGTGCTACGAGGGCCTCGACGAGGCGCGCGCGCTCTACGAGTGGAACTATCAAAAGCAGCTCCTCAGGATTCAGGCCGACGAGACCCAGGGGCTCCGCTGGGAGGACGTCTCGGAGCATATTTTCTCGCGCGACTACCTGCTCGAGCGGCCGCTGCTCAAGGCGATTACCGCGCCGCAGAGGGTGGTGCTGCTGATAGATGAGGTTGACAAGGCCGACGAGGAGTTCGAGGCGTTCCTGCTCGAGCTGCTCTCCGACTTCCAGGTGAGCGTTCCCGAACTCGGCACGCTGCGCGCGCGCGTGCATCCGGTCGTCGTCCTCACTTCGAATCGCGCGCGCGAACTCTCGGAAGCGCTGCGCCGCCGATGCCTCCATTTGTTCATCGATTTTCCCGGTATCGAGCAGGAACGGAAAATTATCGAGCTCAAGGTTCCCGACCTCGACGCGCGGCTTGCCCTGGAAGCGGCGCGGATGGTGGCCGCGATTCGAAAGCTCGGGCTCAAGAAGGCGCCGTCAATCGCGGAGACGCTGGATTGGGCGCGCGCGCTTGTAAGGCTCGGGGTCAAGGAGCTCGACACCGCGGCGCTTCGCGCGACGCTCGGCGTGCTGCTCAAGCATGAGGATGATCGCGCGAAGGTCGAAGCGAAAGCGGGCGCACTTGGCGCGCGCCGATGATGACGACGCTACGCGACAATCTGATCGGGTTCATCGCCAGTCTCCGCGCCGCAGGAATCCGCATCTCGGTCGCCGAGTCGATCGATGCGATGAACGCGGTCGCGGCGGCCGGCCTCGCACGCGCGCGGATGCGCGAGGCGCTGGCCGCGGCGGTGATCAAGGATGAGGGCGACCGCGCCACGTTCGACGAACACTTCGGGCGCTTCTTCGCGCCGCCGGCCGGCGCGCCACGCGAGCGTAGCGAGCGCAGCGGCCAGCAGCTTTCCGCGGCGAGCGGCAAGGGTCGCCCGAGCGACCAACCGTCGGGCAAGCGCAGCGAGCGCCCACGCGGGAGCCGCGCGACGGGCGGCCCGGAGACCCCGGACGACGCCGAGCCGGATCGCGACGACGACGCGACGCCGGAGCGCGAGGCCGAGGCGGACGCTGCGGATGAGCACGAGCAGCGCGGCGATGCCGCGCAGGCGCGCGCCGATCTCGACGAGGGCGAGCGTAAGCACGATCGCGAGGGCGCAGAGCGACCGTCGCGCTCGGGCGACGACGACGCGCCCGCGCGCTGCGGCCATCCGCGTCCCGGCGTGGACGCGACACGTCTCGCGCGCTTGCGCGCGCTCGAGCGGCTGCCCTTCGATCAGTTCTCCGACCTCGACTACGACGCGGCGCGCGATGCGCTCGCGCCGCTCGCGCGCCGCTTCAAGGTCCGCCTCGGACGCCGGCTGCGGCTCGCCCGCGCGGGCCGCCTCGACTTCCGCCGGACCATTCGCGCCGCGGTGCAGCGTGGCGGCGCGCTCGCGGATCTTCGCTTCCGCGCGCGCCGCCCACGCCACGTCGATCTCGTGATTCTCGCCGACATCTCCGGGTCGGTTCACTACGCAGCGCAGTTGATGCTCGAGCTGGTCGCCGGTGCCCGCGAATGCTTTCGGCGGGTGCGCAGTTTCGTCTACATCGACCATCTCGCCGAGGCCGGCTTCGAGCAGGGGCATCTGGTGATGACCCCGGCGCTCGACTTCTACGCACGCTCCGATTTCGGCCGCGTGCTCGGCGAGCTATGGGCAGGCCGCGTGGGATTGCTGAATCGCCAGACCCTGGTCGTGATCATGGGCGACGGACGCAACAATCGCCTTCCCGCGCGTGCCGACCTGCTGCGCGAGATCGCGCGGACCGCGCGCGCCGTGGTGTGGCTGAATCCCGAGGAGCCGGAGCGCTGGGGCCGCGGCGATAGCGCGATCAATCTTTATGCGCGCGAGGTTAAAGCGCTGCTCCCCTCGCGCAATCTCCGCGAGCTGGAACGCGCGCTACTGAGGGTCGCCTGATACACCGCGCGCCGCTCAGAGATCGAAAATTTCCTTGATCTTGTCGAACACCCACCTGTGCGAGCCGCGCTGCTGATCTTCGCCGTCGGTCTGGCGATAGGCCGCCTCATTTTGGGCCTGGCGAGTCTGAACGATCTCGCTGATTGCGGTGGCGGCCTCGGGATGCTCCTTGAACAGCTTCATGAAACCGTCGCGGTTCATCTCGAGCACCTCGGTGTCGGCGAGCGCACGGATGGTGGCGGTCCGAGCCTCACCGGTAAGCACCGACATCTCGCCGATGCACGCGGCGCGGCCGAGCTGGTTGACGCGATGCTCCTTGCCGTCGGGCCTGCGCAGCAATACTTCGACCGTCCCGCGCCGGATGATGAACACCGTCTCGCCCGGTTCGCCCTGGCGCATCAGCACCTCGCCCTTGCCGAACTCGCGCACCTGCACCGAGGGTGTCAGCACGCGCAGCTCTTCGTCGTTCAATTCTTTCAGCCATTCGACCTGGTGGAGTTCACGGATGATCTCGCGCTGGAACTCGGTCTCGGCCGCGCCGATTCTCGGCGGCGGCTGCCGCCTCTGCACCGATCGGATCGGATACGGAATCTCGATCGAGTGGCGGCGCAGCGCATACCAGAGGCTCGACACCACCGAGTCGCGCACGAATTCCTGCGCGCCCCAGTCGCGAATGAAGTACTTGACCCGGTAGCGAATTGCGAAGTCGCCATACTCCCACGCGAACACTTCAGGATGCGGCTCCGCGAGAACGTGCGGGATGTCGCGCAGCACGTGGAGAATCACCTCGCGTACTTCGTTGGGCGGTACGTCGTAGCTGAGTCCGACTGAGACCTCGTCGCCGATGGCGCCGCGGTAGTTGGTCAGCACGTCCTTGGCAACCAGGGAATTGGGGATCGCGAGCCGCTCGTTGGCGCGCGTGATGACGGTGGTGGCGCGGATTCCCACGCCCTCGACGCGGCCCAGATGCTCACCCGCCCTCACCCAGTCACCCGGATTGAACGGCTGCTGCAGCGAGAGCCCCAAGCCACTGAAGATGTTGCCGAGCGTTTCCTGCGCGGCGAGACCGATGATCGCGCCGACGCCGAGCGAGCCTACTCCGATAGTGCTCAGTTCGAGGCCGAAGTCAGTGTGCAGGATCGCGAACAGCACGCCGAAGAACAGTATCCACATCAGCAGGTCGTTGAAGATGGTGGAGAAGTGCGGGCTGCGCCGGCGCATGAACGCCTCGATCACTTCCATCACGATCCGGATCAAGGCGCAGGCGAACAGCAGGAGTCCGAGCGCGCTGAAAACCTCCTCGAGCGACGGGAACGCCCGCGCGCTATGCGCGATTAAATCCAGGAACAATCCGTTCGCCAGCATCAGCAGGCTGGTGGTGCTGAGCATCCACTTGCGGCGGCGCAGCGCGAACGCGATCAGCACTATTGAGACCGCCGCAATGAGCTCGACGGGCGAGCGCATATGGTGCGGCAGCGAATCAAGCATCAGCAGCGTGCCCAGGTGGGTCTCGGTCGGCAGCGGGTGCATCGCTAGACTCCAGCCGCCTGCGCGATCTCGCCGAGCAGCATCCGCGCGTCGAAGTATGCGGCGGCGATCTCGCGCGCCTTGCGTGCGTGACGAGGATAGTCCGCGTTGACTGCGCGAATCGCCTCTGCGGCCTCGGCGGCGCCCTCGAAGCCCAGCAGTCCTTCGCCCGCCGGGACGTACTTCTCGAATCCGGTGCGCTGGGTGACCGCCGGGCGGCCCGCGGCCAGGTAGCATGCGGTGCGGTCGCTAAACCAACCTGAGCGCGTCCGCGCGTAGAGATCCTTGGCAGGAGTGAACTCGCCGCGCGACGAGCTGATGTACTCGCGGTACCCGTCGATAGCCAGCGACATCGGGATCGCCGGGCGAAAGCTGAAGCCGCCCGCGATGGCGCGCTGGTAGTCGGGGCCGGAGTCGAGATCGGTCGCGAGCTCGACGGGCTGGTCCGCGAGCCGCGGCACCTCGAGCAGCGCACGGAAGTTCACGTCCTTCGACCAGTAGTAAGTATCGCCCGCGATTTCAACGTCGCTGCCCTTGTTGTGCCAAGTGCCGACGGTAGTGAATGCGCGCGGCTCAGCAGGGCCGGCGCCGGTTGGCCATTGGTCGAGCAGCACCGGCGGACGGGTCGGATGCCAATCGAGTCCGGTGTCCGGCAGGAGGCAATCGGACGCACCGATATTGGCGCCATAGGTGAACAAGAGCTTATGCGCCCCCGCGACTCGCATCGCTGCCGGTTCTTTGCGCGCGAGCTGCACTTCGAATACGCCCGGATCGGTTTCCAGGTAGACGAAGCAGCGGATGCGCTCGTGCTCCTCGCGCGGATCGGTCGCGCCGCAGAGATTGATCACGAGGTCCGCATCCTTGAGCAGCTCGTGGCATCGCTCGCGCGGCATCCCGAGATATTCATCGCGCACCACGTCGACGAACGCCCATCGATCGCTGAAGCCGAAGCGTTCCAGAATCGCGGCCAGGCTTTTCACGTTCGCGGTTGGGTCGGTCACCAGCATCGCCGCAACCGGATCGTAGACGTAGCTGCGGTGATCCTCGATGTAGTAGACATCGAAGCCGAGTTCGCGGAAACCGAGCAGATGGTGGAGCAGTTGCCATATCACCCCTGCGAACGGGTAGCGCGCCGCGAGATGCAGCACCACCAGTTTTCCCTTGCGCCGCACTGGATCGCGATTTTATAGCGCGCGGCCCCGACAGGATAGGCGGGGTCAGCGCCCCTCCGCCACTTGTTTGAGAACCTCTAAAAGCTGGTCGAGCGCGCCCCGGCGCTGTCCGATGCGCGCCTCTTCGTCGTCGCCGAGCTCGCCCAGGTAGCATCCGCGCTCGGGCAGAAACAAAACGGCGCGGTAGGGGAAGCCGGGACGGATTTTCGGGAACGCGTGCGCGGCGATTACGCCCTCGATCGCCGCCTCGGCGAAGCGCTCGCGAGTCGCGCCGCGTTCCGGCCAAATCAGCGCGACGGTGGCGCGGATGCGGGCGGTTCTATTGCCTTCCGCGACGCCCTGCATCCGGCGGATCACCTCGTCGACCAGTGCGCGATCGGAATTATTTTGCACCCCTTTGCGGCCGCCGGCACTGAGCCATCGATGCGATTGTACGCCCGGCTCTCCGCCGAGCGCGTCGATTTCCAATCCGCCGTCATCGGCCAGCGTCGGAATTCCGGCGCGCGCGAAATAGAAGCGCGCCTTCAGCAGCGCGTTCTCGGCGAACGTCGCGCCGGTCTCTTCGGGCGCTTCGCTGATTTTGGCGTCGGCGAGCGAAATGAGTTCGAAGTCGATCTCGCGCAGCAGCAACCGGTACTCGGCCAGCTTGGCCGGATTGCTGGTCGCTATGAGAAGGCGCCTCATCGCATCGCGTCGGTGCCGCGCGGCGCGGTCATTCAGGACGACTTGGGATGGTAGCTGAACTTTAACGCGGCGCGATCGCGATGCTCCTCGAGGGCGAGCTCGACGAGCCGGTCGATCAGCTTCGGCAGTGGAAGCCCCGACGCCTCCCACAGCTTCGGGTACATGCTGATCGCGGTGAAGCCGGGGATGGTGTTGACCTCGTTCACGTAGATGCGGCGCAGATCGCGGCTAGCGAGGAAGTCGACCCGCGCCATCCCGCGCAATGACAGCGCCTTGAACGCCGCGATCGCGATATCGCGCAGGCGCTTGTGTACAGCGCGCGGAAGCTCGGCGGGAATCTTCATCGCGGACCCGTCCGGGTCGACGTACTTCGAATCGTAGCTGTAAAATTCGTGACTGCCCTTCACGATGACCTCGCCAGCCTTGGACGCCTCGGGCCGATCGTTGCCGAGAACAGAGCATTCGAATTCGCGCCCGACGCACGCGGCCTCGAGGAGCACCTTGCGGTCATACTGGAACGCGTCTTCGAGCGCCGCCTTCAACTCGGCTGGCCGCTTCACCTTGCTGATCCCGACCGAGCTGCCGAGCGCGTTGGGCTTGACGAAGAGCGGGAAGCGGAGTTTGCGCGCGTAGCCGGCCGCGAGGCCGGGATGCTCGTCGTAGTCGGCGCGCGTGATCGCGAAGTACTTGACAACCGGTACCCGCGCGTCGCGCAGGACACGCTTCTGCATGTCCTTGTCCATCCCGATCGCCGAGCCGAGCACGCCCGCGCCGACGTAGGGAATTCCGGCGAGCTCGAGAAGGCCCTGCACAGTGCCATCTTCGCCATAGGTGCCGTGCAGAATCGGAAACACTACATCGAGGGGACCTGGGATGGCGCGGCCGCCGCTCGGCATCATCGCCCGGGCCGCGTCGGCGGAGTCCGACGAGGCGCCCGCGTTTACCAGCGCACGACTATCGGGATGCGGCAACAGCGTCACTTGCGTGCCGCTCTCGCTGAGCGCCGCGAGATGCGGCGTCTTCTCGGCGAGGACTTTCAGCGCGTCGTTCTCGAGATACCATCGGCCGTCGTGGCCGATTCCGATCGGGACGATTTCGTAGCGCGCCGGATCCATCGCGGACATCACGGTCAGCGCCGAGCGCAGCGAGATTTCGTGCTCGCTCGATCGTCCGCCGAAGAGGACGCCGACCCTCAGCTTGCCACTGGTCTGACCGGTGTCTTTGCCGGTGTTTTTGCCGCTCTCTGCCATGATGCAGCGTCGTGCCGCGTCATTGTGATCTTTGCTTCGCGAACGGGAATCGAATCGCAATGATTGACGCGTGGCGCGACTCGAGATTGTGACATGAGAGATGCGCGCGTTCGAGCCTGACGACGACACTTGCCGCGAACAGGGAGAAACCACCGCTGTCCCGGTGAGTCGGGAGAAAGACTTAGGGCCGGTAGTTCGGCGCCTCCTTGGTGATGAAGACATCGTGAACGTGGCTCTCGCGCTGGCCCGCGTCGCTGACCCGGATGAAGCGCGCGCGCCGGCGAAGATCGGCAAGAGTCGCGGCGCCGATATAACCCATCCCGGCCTGCAACCCGCCGATGAGCTGCTCGACATTGGAGGAGAGCGAGCCCCGATGCGGCACGCGGCCCTCGATTCCCTCGGGGACCAGCTTGGCGTCTTCGGCTTCCTGCAAGCCGTAGCGATCGCGGGTGCGCTCGGTCATCGCGCCGATCGATCCCATCCCGCGGTACAGCTTGTAGGTGCGGCCCTGGTAGAGAATCGTCTCGCCGGGGCTCTCCTCGGTTCCCGCAAACAGAGAACCGATCATGACGGAGTTCGCGCCGGCGGCGAGCGCCTTGGTGACGTCGCCAGAAAAACGGATTCCGCCATCCGCGATCACCGGCACGTTGCGCGGCTCGGCGACCGCAACGGTGTCCATGATCGCGGTTATCTGCGGCACCCCGACGCCGGCGATGACGCGGGTGGTGCATATCGAGCCGGGGCCCATGCCGACGCGAATCGCCTCGGCGCCCGCATCGATCAGCGCCTTGGCGCCTTCGCCGGTGGCAACGTTGCCGGCCATGATTTCGATATCGGGACATTCGCGTTTGGTCGCGCGGAGCGCGTCGATCACGTTGCGGGTGTGACCGTGCGCGGTATCGACGCAAATCACGTCGACGCCCGCGCGGCGGAGCGCGGTAACCCGCGCCTCGCGCTCGGGACCGACGCCGACCGCCGCGCCGACGCGCAGCCGCCCCATCGCATCCTTGCTCGAAAACGGATGCCGCGTCGCCTTGTCCATGTCCTTGACGGTGATGAGACCGCGCAGGCGATTGTGCTCGTCGACCAGCGGCAGCTTCTCGATCCGATGCGCCTGCAGAATTTCCTTGGCGTGCTCGAGATCGGTGCCGGGCTTGGCGGTGACCACCTTGGTCGTCATCACCTCGCGCACGCGGCGGTCGAGGCGCTTTTCGAAACGCAGATCGCGATTGGTGAGAATCCCGACCAGGCGGCCCTCGGAGACCACCGGCAGACCGGAAATGCGGTAACGCTCCATTATCGCGAGCGCCTCGCCAATCTTCTGCTCGGGATCAACCGTCACCGGATCGGCGATCATGCCGCTCTCGTACTTCTTCACCGTCTCGACTTCGGCGGCCTGGCGTTCGACGGAGAGGTTGCGATGGATGAACCCGATGCCGCCGTGCTGCGCCATCGCGATCGCGGTGCGCGACTCGGTGACGGTATCCATCGGCGAGGAGACCAGCGGGATATTGAGCCGGATGCGCGGCGTCAGCAGAGTAGCGACATCGCACTGGGTGGGCAGCAGGTCGGACGACTGCGGCAGCAAGAGCACGTCGTCGAATGTAAGGCCCTCGCGGAGCTCCTGATGCGGCATCGTGGAACCTCCTTAAGAAAAAAGCCCGCGGATTTCCCGCGGGCCGTCGTCGTTGATCGGAATTTTCGAACCCCGACTTGCGTTAGGGTGCGCCATATCTGTGATTAACAGGTAGCGGCGCCGCGATCAATACGGTTGGATTCAGTTGGTCACAATGCCCGAGCAAGTTTTATTTTCCGGCGCGCAAAGAGTCGCTAGCGGCCGCACCAGTTCGGTTTGCGCTTTTCGAGGAACGCGCCGATACCTTCCTGCGCGTCAGACGCCATCGCGTTAAGGCTCATCACTTCCTTGGTGTAGTCGTAGGCCTTCGCCTGGTCGAGGTCGATTTGCGCATAGAAGGCCTGTTTGCCGATCGCGACGGTGAGCGCGCTGGCCTCGACGATTTGCGCCGCGAGCTTGCGCGTCGCCGCAGCGAGCTCCGCATCGGGAACGACGCGGTTGACCAGCCCCCACTCGGCCGCGGTGCCCGCGTCGATCGGATTCCCGGTCAGCAGCATCTCCATCGCGCGTTTGCGGCCCACCGCGCGCGTCAGCGCAACCATCGGCGTCGAGCAGAACAGCCCGATCCTCACTCCGGGTGTCGCAAAGCGCGCGCTCTCACCGGCGACCGCGAGGTCGCAGGTCGCGACGAGCTGGCATCCCGCCGCGGTCGCGATCGCGTGCACGCGCGCGATCACCGGCTGCGGAATCGCCTGCACGGTATGCATCAGTTGCGCGCAGAGGTCGAACTCGTGGCGATAGAAGGCGATGTCGCGGCCGCGCAGCTCGTCGAGATCGTGACCCGCCGAAAACGCGGGGCCATTGCCCGCGAGGATCACGGCGCGGACGTCGGTGCGCTCGCCGGCGCGCTTCAGCTCGGCGTCGAGCTCGCTCATCATCGCGGTCGAGAGCGCGTTGCGCTTCTCGGGCCGGTTCATCGTGATGGTCACGAGGCCGTCTTCATTCTCGACGGTCAGATTCAAATTCGAATGCGGCATCGGCGAGTCCTCCCGACTTCAATTCTAACAGGCCCTGCATCCGTCCGCTGCTCCGCGTAGCAGGGCGCAAGCGGCGGATGGCGCTACTCGTTTTTCCATTCCTCGGGATAGAGCAGCAGCAAATCCTGACCGAGCGCGCGCACCAGGAAGCGCTGGGTCTCGCCGATCGCGCGCTCGAGCGCGCGGCCGCCGATGAGCCAATGACCGCGGCTCGCGATCTTCGCGAGCGGCGCGCCGAGCGAGTTCGCAAACACGGTCATGCGATCGAATGGCGCGAAGATGTCGGCCTCGCCGGCGACCACCAGCCGCGGAGCGGCGTGGTCGGCGGCGGCGAAGCCGACCTCGCCGCGCATCACGTCGCGCGCGGCCGCGGCCGCGTCGGGTACCATCGCGTTGATCGCGCGCTCGCGCGTGAACAGGTCGGCGTCGGCGACGAACTCGAAGAGCGTGCGGCCGGTCGGCGGCACGAGCGGCCGGCGCCTCCAGAGGCGCAGGCGATTCGCGACGCCGCCGACGAGCGGCGTGCGAAAGCCTGGAATCAGCGGCGCGTACGCGACCGCCGCCTTGACGCTGGGATTCTCCGCGAGCTTCAGCGCGACCAGCCCGCCGATGCCGTGGCCGAGGACGACTGCCTCGCGCCCCAGCGCTGCGAGCGCTTCGGCGGCGAGCGAAACGAGCGCGCCGAAGCCGAGGCGGCCGAGCGGCGGCGTCGCGCCGACGCCGGCCTGGGCGCGGAAGTCGGGCGCGTAGACTTCCCATCCGACCGAAGAGAGGTATCCGATCAGGACCGCGAGATGCACGGTGGTGGTGAAGAGTTCGGGCAGGACGACGATGGGCCACGCGAATTTTATCGGCTCGGGCCGTTCGAGCTCAGCGGCAAAGCGTCCGAGTTGCGCTTCCACGATTCAGGCAGCGCGCCTCTGAAGCGCGATCTGCCGCGCGAACCGGAACGATGGAAACGAACCGGGCGCCGCGGTCATCTGCGTCTGCCGCATCATCTCGTCCGCCGCCCATTGCTCGCGGTTGGCCACCCGATGCGCGAACAGCACCACCGCATCGAACCCGAGCGTCACCGAGGCCTTCAGACTCGCCTGGTAGTGCGGCATCAGAGCCTCATCGCGCCGGCGGGTAAAGCCTGCGAGCGTATCCGCGCTCACCGCCGCGCCGTTTTGCGGCCCGAACCACTCGCGCGCAAGCTCGCCCATTATCTCGGCGCTGATCAGCGCGAACGAATGCCCCTGGCCAAAAAGTGGATCGACGTGCAAGCCGGCATCGCCGAGCAGCAGCGCGCCATCGCATACCGGCACGCGATAGGTGCTGAGCAGCAGCCCCGAGGAATAGATCTTTCCGGATATCGGCGTCCCTTCCAGGATATGGCCTATCGCGAACGAGTCGCGAACGTGGCGCGCGAAGTTCGTGGCGAGGTCGGTGCGAAACGATCGCATCTCTTCTGCGTCGAACGCGATTGCCGCAACGGTGCGATCGTCTTCGCATCGACACAGGAGTCCGCCGAAGCCGGGATGCGATTCGAATTCGGTTACGATCTCGTCGCCGAAGCGCGAGCGCGGGACGCCTTCGTAGTAAGCGTAGTAGTAGGCGCGCGCGCACGGGACGTCGGTGCGCTGAAACGCGCCGAGCCGTTCGCTGGCGATTCTCGCGAACGTGCTGCGCATCCCGTCGGCGCCGATGGTGAGCGGCGCGCGAAATTCGCGACTGCCTGCCGAATCTTCGCCGCGGATTCCGGCCACCGTCCCGTCTTCGATTATCAGATCGGTGAAGCGGAACTGCTCGCGCACGTAGACTCGTCCCGCGCTGCGCGCCGCGTCGAGCATCGCAGCGTCCATCTTGAGCCGCCCGAGGCACAGTCCGCGATTATCGTCACCGTCGCGGTGCAACTCCGCCCAGTAATCGAAGCCGGGACCGATCGTTCGACTCCGTGAGTAGCGTACGCCTCCCTCGCGCTCGAGCGTCTCGAGCACGCCGAGGCGCTTCAGCACCGCGGCGCCGGCGCCAAGCACGATATGCGTCGAGAGCGTGTCGGCGGGGAACGCCGCCTTGTCGACCAGCAGAACTTTGCGACCCTGGCGCGCGAGAACTATCGCCGCGCCCGTGCCGGCGACGCGCGCGCCGACAATGATCACATCGTAGTCGCGGGTTACTGTCGCCATCGTAAAAACACATCCCGTCGTCAAATATTTTGCGCCGCTCCAATCGCGGCGAAATTCGATCGTCAGCGCGGCGGGCTCAATAATTAGAGGGACGCGGATCGCAAGGCAAGCGCGCACAAAAGAAAAGCCCCCTCTTTCAAGGGGGCTCTCCCGTGTTGCGAGGCCAACAAGGCCCCGGCTTAATCCAGTAGCTGGCAGGGCATCCTTAGCCAGCCTTCGGGGTTTCGCCCGAAGGGAAACTTTAGGTGCTTACTTCTTCTTCTTTTTGGGAGCCTTTTTCTTCATACCACTCTTACGCATTGATTTGGATTTGGTGGCCCGCTTACGGGCCTTTGCTTTGACTGGCATAGGTACCTCCTCTTCTTTTGCCGCTACTGGACTAGCACCCTATCTAATAGGTGGATTCGAGCCTTCCACCGTACGGTGCAGATTATAGAAACGCGTTATGCGAAAATCAAGAGGGTCGACGGCGATTTATAAACAAATTTTAAAGCCGGAAGAGCGGTTCGCTTGCTGCGCTTTCGGTGCTTTAGAATACCGTAATAGATGAGAACGCTTGAAGTGCGTACCGTCGATGCTTTACCATTGCCGCGATGGTGAGAGTAAGAATTTATCTCCGGCGCACGTGGCCGGCGCTTATTCTCACCGCCGTCCTGGTCGTCCTGACCATCAGTTGCGTCCTGGGCCCTCTGGGGCCGCGCGATTTGCTGATTCTTCGCGCTGATATGCGCGGGCTGGAGGGCCGCCGCGCCGCGCTCGCGGCCGAGAACGCCGAACTTGGAACGCGCGTTCAGAAGCTTCGTTCAGATAGTCGCTACCTCGAACATTTGATTCGCCTCGAGCTCGGCTACACCCGCGACCATGAACTGGTCTACAAGTTCGCGTCCAACACCGCGGCAAATTCCAATCCTTCATCGCGCGAAAAATAATTTTCGCGAAAAATAAGTTTTGGCTGCGCGCCGCGTCGATCGCTCGGCGCGCTAGAAAATCGACCCGGTAAGTAATCGGTACTCGCGCGCTCTGCGCTCCAGCTCCTCGCGGAAGTCCGGATGTGCTAGCCCGATCAGCGCACGTGCTCGCTCGGGAACCGACTTCCCTTTCAGATTCACGCATCCGTACTCGGTCACCACGTACATCACGTCGGTGCGCGGCGTGGTCACCACGTTCGAGTCGTCGATTCGCGCAACGATACGGCTGGCGCGCCGACCGTCGCGTTCGTATGTTGACGCGAGGCACAGGAACGCCTTACCGCCATGCGAGGCATACGCGCCGCGGATGAACTGGAGCTGGCCGCCGGTGCCGCTAATTTGCCTGACTCCGGCCGATTCGGAGCACGCCTGTCCGGTGAGATCGATTTGCGCTGCGTTGCAGATCGAAATCACGTTGTCGTTTTGCATGATGTTCTGCGGCAGGTTGGTGTAATCGACGGGACCCGCGAAGCATGCCGCGTTGCGATCGAGAAACCGGTACAGGCGCTCGGAGCCCGCCGCGAACGTGTAGGTCATCTGGTAGCGATTCGTTTTCTTGTGCGCGCCACTGATTTTTCCCGACTCGAAGAGCGCGATTAGCGAGTCGACGAACATCTCGGTGTGCACGCCCAGATCCTTGACCGGTGAGCTTGCGAGCAGCTCGCATACCGCGTTGGGCATCGCGCCGATGCCGATTTGGATGCACGCGCCGTCCTCGATCTCCACGGCGATCAGCGCCGCGACTTTCTGGTCGATCGGATTTGTAGGAGGATTCTTCAGCTCCGGCAACGTGCCCGCGCCGGCATCGAGCACGAAATCGACATCGTTCAGATGAACGCCGTTCTCGACACCGAATACATAAGGAACACTCGCATCGGTCTCGACGATCACGGTGCGGGCTTTTTCCGTGATCGCCTTGTGATAGGTGACCGACGGACCGAAGTTGAAGTAGCCGTGCTCGTCCATCGGCGCGGTCTTGAGCGCTGCGACGTTGACGTCAACGAACCTGCGGTAGTCGTCGGGCGCCTCGCCGAAGTTCATGGGCGTGTGATGGCAAAGGCCGCGGTCGTGCAACTTGCGCTCGAGCCCCGAGAAATACCAGGAAAGATAGGTCACGTGGCGTGCGTCGGGATCAGCCTCAATCACGGCGCGCGGCCGCATCGCGAGGCATCCGCGGATTTTCACCCGCTCGAGCCTGCCGATCCGATCGGCGAGCGCGCGATCGAACAGGTCGGGCTGTCCAAGGCCGAATCCATACTCAACCCAGTCGCCTGATTTGACTTTCGCCGCGGCATCGTCGGCCGCAATGGCTTTGCGCTTGAGCTCGGAGTCGAACAAATTCGCCATCAGCTACATCCTCGGCGCGCCGCAAGATTACCTTGACTGCACGAGTCACGTAGGATTTCCTTCATCGCGCGCGTCATCAATCAATGCCAACTATCGAGCCACTCAAGCAAGCTCCCCCACGCATGGCGAGCGGCGCCTCGCGGACGGTGCTGTTCCTCACCGTGTTCATCGATTTGCTGGGCTTCGGGATCGTCGTCCCGTTCCTGCCGATGTTCGCCAAGCGGGTCGGCGTCGGCGCGGTCGGAATCGGGCTGGTGCTTGCGGTCTATTCGCTCATGCAGTTCCTGTGCGCGCCGATCCTGGGCCGGATTTCCGATCGCGTCGGCCGCCGCCCGATCATCATGGTCGGGTTGTTGGGCTCATCGGTCAGCTATTTCATTTATGGTTTCGCGGATTCGTTTTTTCTGCTGATGCTTTCGCGCGCGATTCACGGCGCATGCGCGGCGACCGTCTCGACCGCGCAGGCATACATAGCTGACACCACCGGCGGTGAAGATCGCGCGCGCGGCATGGGGCTCATCGGAGCGGCGTTCGGGCTCGGCTTCGTGCTTGGCCCTGCAATCGGCGGAATTCTCGGCCAGTCGAGCCTACGCACTCCGGTGTTTTTCGCGAGCGCGCTCACCTTCGCAAACCTAATCTTCGCGGCCATCCGGCTACCCGAATCGCACTCTCCCGATGCCACCCGCCCGCTCGATCTCGCGCGCGCCCTCGCTCCGCTATTCACACTCCCGCGCGATCTGGTGCGGAATCGGCTCGCGCGCATGTTTCTGGTCGCGTTTCTGATCACCTTTGCACTTTCGATGTGGGAGGCGACCTTTGCTCTGATGGTTCCCGTGGTTTACGGCTATGCCGCGTTCGGCGTAGGCGCGCTGCTAACCTTCGCGGGTCTGATGCAGGCGATTACGCAAGGATACTTGCTGGGCAAGACCGTGCGGCTCATCGGCGAGGCGCGGCTGGTACAGCTTGGTACGCTTGCCTTCGCTCTCGGCCTCGCGCCGTTGGGAACCACGGCCTCACACGCGGCACTGATCGCTCTTTTAGCGCTGCTCTCTTTGGGATATGGCTTTGCGAACCCATCGGTCGCGAGCCTGATCTCGAAAAGCACGGAGAGCGATCAGCAGGGCGAGGTTCTGGGACTGAATCAATCAGGGCTGGCGCTGGCGCGGGTTGCCGGCCCCATCGCGGGCGGCCTCGCCTATCAGTTCATGGGCCCCGCGGCGCCGTACGCGGGCGGAGCGGTGGCGGCGCTCGCGGCATTGGCGCTCACGATCGGAACCGAACGCGACGCAAAAAGGATCATCAGATGATCGTGGGCTTCATCATCGCACTTCACCTGTTCGGGATTATTTTCTGGATTGGCAGTTTGCTCTTGATCACGCGATGGCTCGCGTTGGTGCCCGACGAGGTGGGGATCGCCAAGGAGCGTTTTATCGTCGCGGCGAAGCGGATGTTCCTCGGATGCAACATCGGCGCGGCTGTCGCAATTGGATTCGGAGTCGTGCTGATAATTTTAGAGCCCGAGGTGCTCGTCCAGCGATGGCTCTGGGCTAAGCTGCTGCTGGTCGCGGCGATGCTTTTCTTTCACCTCCGTTGCTATCGGCGAACCGGCTTTCTCGAAGACCATCCGGGCGAGGCGACGCGCGGTGAATTCATGATGATGCACGGAGTGGTGAGCTTGTTGCTGCTGGCGATCCTGGCGCTCGCCGTGATGAAGCCGTTTTGAGATTGCCCGCGCTCTTGAGCCGTTCATGAAGCGGTCGAGCGTTTCACGGACTTCCGCGTTTGCGTCCGCGACGGGAACTTCCTCCGCGCTAGAAACGGTCCTTGAGTTCACGCGCCCTGGCGAAGATCGCAACCGGATCATCACTAAGGCGTGGATCGATTTTCTTGAGACTCGCGCGCAGCTCGGCGCTGTCAGTCCTCAAGAACGGATTGAACTTCTTCTCGTCGCCGATCGTCGACGGCACCGTCCATTTGCCTTCCGCGCGCGCCTTGACCGCCCATTGGTGCTTCGCGCGGAGAGCCGGGTTATTCGGCTCTAGGGTGAGCGCGAAGCGCAAGTTCTTCTCCGTGTACTCGTGCCCACAGTAGACCTGTGTCGACTCCGGCAACTGCGCGAGTTTTTTCAACGAAGAGACCATCGTCTCCGCCTTGCCCTCGAACACGCGGCCGCATCCCGCGATAAACATGGTGTCGCCGGTGAAGACCGCGCCCAGCGCCGGAAAGTAATACGCGACGTGGCCGCTGGTATGCGCGGGGATACCGAGGACGCGCGCCTCGAGCGCACCGATGCGGAAGGTGTCGCCATCCGCGACTGGATTGGTAAGCGCGGGAATCCGCCCGCCCTCGGCGCTGGCGCCGTACACCTTGAGCCCCGGAAGCTTTGCGACGATGTCCTGATTTCCGCCGCTATGGTCGCCATGCCAATGGGTGGTCAGGACTGCGACCAGGTTGACAAAGTGCTGCTCGGCCGCGGCGATCACCTTGCCGGCCTCCGCGCAATCGACCACCGCGCATTCCTTTCTCGCGTCGTCGACCACCAGGTAGGCGAAATTGTCGGAGAGTTGCGGGACGATGATGATGGCCATCGCGAACTCCTTTCGCGCGAACGGATTACATGCCGACGATATTGTATCCCATGTCGACGTAGATGGTCTGCCCGGTGACGCCGCTCGACAAATCGCTGAGCAGCGCGGCCGCCATCTTGCCGACTTCCTCGGTCCGCATCCCGCGCTGGAGCGGCGAGCGCCGCTCCACTTCGTGCGTCATGTCGTGAAAGTCGCGGATCGCCGAGGACGAAAGCGTGCGCGCAGGCCCGGCGCTGAGCGCATTGACGCGGATATTTTTCCCGCCCAGGTCCAGCGACAGGTAGCGCACGCAGGCTTCCAGAGCCGCCTTGGCCACGCCCATAACGTTGTAGTTGGGAATCGCGCGGACCGCGCCCAGGTAGCTCAGGGTCAGGATCGAGCCGCCGCCGCGCGCTTCCATCAGCGGCTCCGCGGCGCGCGCCAGTGCGACCAGTGAGTAGGCGCTGATTTCCAGCGAGCGCGCAAAATTCGCGCGGCTTACGTTGAGAAAGCGATCGCGCAAGTCCTCGCGCTCCGCGAACGCCACCGCGTGCACCAGCATGTCGAGTCCGCCCCACGACTCGCCGAGCTTGCGAAACACCGCCGCAATCTCCCCGTCGTCGGTGACGTCGAGCTCGCCGACGACCGTCGCGCCGATTTGCTCGGCGAGCGGACGGACCCGCTTCTCGAGTACTTCGCCCTGGTAGGTGAGTGCGACCTCGGCGCCTTGCGCCTTGAGTTCCTGCGCAATCGACCAGGCGAGACTCCTGTCGTTGGCGACGCCGATTACGAGCGCGCGCTTGCCCTCACATATACTCATAGCGAGATTGCCCTTCCGTGATGTGAATGCGCGACGCGCCGTGTCAGAGTTCGATCTTCATCCCGTCGAACGCCATCTCGATCCGCACTTCGGGCTCGCGGTTGAGAACTTCGCGGCCCAGATGGGTCAGCACCATGCGGCGCACATGGAACTTGTCGCGGTTAACTTCGAGCTGCGGATAGTTCAGATGAAAAGTGAGCTGGCTCGACTCGAAGTACGTGCATTCGCAGAGGAACAGGTCGGCGCCCTCGGCGAATTCGACCAGCTCGTCGTTCCATCCGGTGTCGCCGGAGAAAACGATGGTCTTGCCACCGACCTCAATTTTGATCGAAAGCGAAATGTCGGGCTTGGTATGCGGGCTCCGGATCGCGCTCACCTTGACCTTGCCGACGCGCAACGTCTGTTCCGGCTCGATCACCACCCACTTGATCTTGCGCTGAATTTTCGCGAGGTCGAAATGCGGGAACATGGTGCGCATCAGCGTCCAGGTCCGCTGCTCGAGATTGCGCGGGCCCACCACCACGAACGGGCGCTTGCGCGGGCTTTCGTACATGTACTCGAGGACCAGGAACGGCAGCCCGGCAAAATGGTCGCCGTGGAGATGGCTTATCACCATCATGTCGAGCGACGAGGTTGCCACGCCGTCGCGCTTGAGCATCTCGAGCAGGGCGGGCCCGGCCTCGAGCATGATGCGCACGCCGCCCGCGTCGATCAGGTAGCCGGATTGCGCGCGGCCGCCGCTCGCGAAAGCATCGCCGGTGCCGAGGATGGTTACATGTACGGGACTAGTCCCGTTGGAAGTTGTACGGTTTAAGTCCATTTAGACGAACCTCATGCTATTATCACATGCTGTAGCAAGCAATCGACGGAGTTGCGAACATGAAACAGGTTAAGATTGGCGTCGGCTTCGGACTTTGGCGGCTCGGAATGCCGAGCGCGGAGACCATTGCGACGGTCGCCGAGCGCGCCGAAGGCTGGGGGCTCGATTCCTTTTGGCTCTCCGACCATCTGCTCGCGCCGTCACCGGAACTGGATGTCGTCGCGACTCTTTCGCTGCTCGCGGCGCGCACTTCACAGATGAAGCTCGGGCCGAGCGTGCTGCTCCTCAACCTGCGCCATCCGCTGCTGGTCGCCAAAGCGTTCGCCTCGCTTGACTACCTGTCAAACGGACGGATGGTGATGGCGGTCGGCACGGGAGCGAACCTCGCCGATTACGCGGCGTGCGGGATCCCGCCCGAGTCGCGCGGCAAACGGCTCGATGAGGGAATCGAGGTGCTGCGAACGGTCTGGAAAAATCCTCGCGCTAGCTACCACGGGCGCTTCTTCAACTTTGACGGCGTGACGATCGAGCCGCGTCCGGCGACCCGGACCAATAACGACTCGGGCACCATGGACATCTGGGTCGGCGGCCGCTCCGACGCCGCCCTCAAGCGCACCGCGAGGCTGGCCGACGGCTACTTCGCATCGTTTCAGACTCCCGACGAATACGGCGCCAGCATGGCGAAGATTCGCGACTACGCCGCACAATACGGACGCGCGGACGCGCGCATCGAGTCGGGGCTGATCGTTCTGTGCCGGATTGCGGGCTCGCGCGAGCGGGCGCTCGACCAGATGCGGCCCATGCTCAATGCGCTCGGCCGTGGCGCCGAGCAATTTCTCGAACGCGCGGCGTTCGGCTCGGCCGAGGACGTGATCGGCCGTCTCAGCGAGTACGTCGCCAGGGGTCTCGACAAGTTCGTGCTGTGGCCGATCGCCGATCCCGAGACGTGGACGCGGCAGGTGGAACTGATCGGCCGCGAGATCGCGTCGCACTACGCGCGTGCGGCCTGAACGAATCAAAACGATCCTTATGGTCGTCGCACTTGCGGCGTGGGCTGGCGCCGCTGCGGGCTGCGCAAAGCCGGCGCCAAAGCCCAAGGCCCGGCCGCAGTTCGCGAGCGCCGAAGAGGTCGAGCTCAACTTCCGCGGGCAGACGTTCGTGCTCGGCGACAACGACGCTGTGGCCGAGGTGCGGCCGGTCAGATGGCCCAAGGACCGCTTTCTCAAGCTCCCATTCTGGTTCGGTGTGAATATCCTGGTGCCGGGCGTGTCACAGCCGCAGGAGGGCGATTATTACGTCATCAGCGAGGCGTCGATTGATAATGAACTTACTACTCCCGGTGAATGGATAATCGAGGCGGGCAGCACGCTGGTCAAACAGCAAACTGTCTTCGTCACGACCAGGACTCACTACCAGGGTACCGGCAAGATCCTGCCGACGATAGTGCAGTACATGGGCAAGCGAAAGTTCACTCGCCTCGACGGCAGCACGGCTGAAATTCCCGTCCTGCGCGAAGTGTCGTTGCCGATGAAGTGGACGCTCGGCGGCACGATTCCGCTGAGCTACGCGAGGTATCGGCTCTGATGACGGCGCGATGGAGAAGGAAACTGCTGGCGGCGTTGACGTTCGTCGCTGTAGTGGCGATCGCGGGATGCACGCCCGAAAAGGCGCTCGACTTTGGGCCGGTCGGCGAGATCTCGACTCCGCCCGCGGATCAACTGAGTAGCGACATCCTGCGTGATTTCGCACGGCGCGATTTCATCCTCGGCGACAACGATCATGAAGCGCACGTAAGACTCGAAAACTGGCCCCCGGGGCGGGGTGTGATCCTGCCATTCTGGCTCGGGGTCAACCCGCTGTTGCCCGGATTCCTGCGGCCGACCGTCGGTCATATATATGTCATTAGCGAGTCGATATTAGTCCGGCCACTGACTAATCGAAATGAGTATCTAATCCGGGCCGGCTCGAAGCTCTTCAAGACCGATACTATATTTGAGACCACGCATACTCACTACGTAGATACCGGCGGGATCCTGCCGACCGTGGTGAGATTCGTCGGCACGCGAATCGTCACGCTGCCGAGGGATGCGCCGGCGACCGGGACGGTCACCGAGAAAGTACCGGTGCTGCGCGAGGTGTCGCTGCCGATGCACAACAGCGACGATCTGCCCGGCTACGCCAAATTCGAAGTGAAAAACCGCTAGTGCATGCCATGCCGACGGCCTAGTGTCGCGGGCGAGCTATTTCACAAAGGCGGCGACTGCGGTAATGCTCGTCTCCATGCGCATCGCGCGCAGGGGCGCCGCAGAATGCGCGCCCGGACTTTTCCGGGACTAAACGACTGAGGGATTCCTCAGTGGTCCCACGGAGATAACCTGATGAAAGCAGGGGTTTTCATGTATCCGCAGAACCGCGCCGACCTCGAGCGGTTCGTCGCCCGCGAAAATGGCGAGGACTCGGCGGCGAAATACGGTCAGGACACCGCCCTCTGGGAAGAGGACCTCCGCTTCGGCGATCTCGTCGAGCCGCTGGGCTTTGACTCCATCTGGACGGTCGAACATCACTTCTCGCCGTACGCGATGGTGACCTCGCCGCTTCAGTACCTGGCCTACTGGGCTGGCCGCACCAGGCGGATCGGCATGGGGACAATGGTTGTCGTGTTGCCGTGGCATCACCCGATGCGGGTCGCCGAGGAAATGGTGATGTTGCAGTACATGCTCGGCGATCGCGATCTGATGGTGGGTTTTGGCCGCGGCGCGGCGCGGCGCGAGTACGGCGGCTTCAACATCCCGCAGAGCCAGTCGCGCGGGCGCTTCGACGAGGCCGTCCAGGTCTTGCGCACGGCGCTGACCACCGAGCGCTTCGCCCATCACGGCGAGTACTACACGATTCCCGACGCTTCGCAGCGTCCGCAGAGCCCACATCTCTCGCTGCGGCCGCAGCCGCGCGACGGGCGAAAGATCGTCGATAATTTCCTGGCCGCGTGGGGCAGCCCGCAAAGCGTCCCGATCGTGGCGCGGCTCGGCCTCCGGCCGTTGATCATTCCGCAGCGCGGATTCAGGGAGTACGTCACGGAACTCGACGAGTACTACCGGGCAACCGCCACGGCCGGCTTCCAACCATCGCGCCCGACCGTCGCGTTCTGGACCTACTGCGGGGAGAAGAAAGGCGAGTCACGAGCGGCCGCCGAACCCTACAACATGGGCAACATGGCTTTGGGAAATGTGAACTACGAAATGCTCGACGGATATCACTCGAAGATTCCAGGCTACGAGTGGTATGGGAACATGGCCAAGCAGGCGCGCGAAGCAGCAGCAGCCGCAGCCGCAGCCGACGGCACTCCGTACAACGATATGCCGCAGGGGACGCCGGACGAGTGCATCGAGAAGATCAAGGAGATCAACGATCTGATCCATCCCCGCCAGTGGCTCTTCGACTTCAAGTTCGGCGGAATGCCTTATGAGGTGGCCGAGAAGAGCATCAAGCTCTTCGCCAAGGAGGTCCTGCCCTTCGTGCACGGGCTAGCCGAGCCGCCGTCCCCTCGCGTCGAGGCCAATGCGGCGAAAGCTACGGCGTAGCAAACGGGCAACGTTGCTTTTTTTGTCGACTCTCTCGGGGTTACTCTTCCGACTCGGCGAGCATCGCGGTTGGGAGCAGGTCGTCGGACACGTCCTCCAGGAAACGCGACACGCGGCCCATCGTGTAGCCGACGCTGCGGTCGAACATATAGATCGGATAACTCAGGTAGAGCTCGTCGCGCGCGCGAGTACTAGCCACGTACATCAACCGCCGTTCTTCTTCCAGATCGTCGGGAGCCATACTCATCGGTCCCGGGAAGCGCCCGTCCGCCGCCCAGATTAAAAACACCACGCGCCACTCCAGCCCCTTCGCCGAATGGATGGTGCTGAGCGTCACGTAGCCCTCCTCGGGGTCGGTCGCGAGCATGCCGTCGAGCGAATCGCTCGGCGGCTCGAGCGCCATATCGGCGAGCATCTGCTCGAGGCTCTTGTAGCGCTCGGTCAGGTTCTGGAAGTGCTCGAGGTCGCGCTCGCGTTTCGGATAGTCGTCGGGATAAGCCTCGCGCATCAGCGGGAGGTAATACTCGAGCGCCGCCGCGATCTGATCGGCGGGCCGCTTCGCTTCCCCGCGCATCTCGCCCAGCAGCGTTGCAAGTCGCTGAAAGCCGCTTCCAGAGCCGCCGCGCCCGCGCGGACCGGAGGCGAGCGTCGCGAGCGCCTGCTCCGGCTGCTCCGAGGCGGCCAACGATTCGATCGCACGCTCGGCCGAGCGATGCCCGACTCCTTTCACCAGCATCAGGACCCGCAGCCAGGAGACCGAATCGGCGGGATTCGCAACCACGCGCAGATGCGCGAGCAGGTCCTTGATATGCGCGGTCTCGATAAACTTGAACCCGCCGCGCTTGATGAACGGGATGTCGCGGCGCTGCATCTCGAGCTCGAGATCGAAGGAATGAAAGCTGGAGCGGAACAGCACGGCGATGTCGCTTAGCTCGACGCCCTCCTCGCGCAATTCCAGGATGCGCTGGGCGACGAAGCGCGATTGCATGTGCTCGTCCTGTGCGCGCACCAGCAGCGGGCGGACCTCGCTGCGGCGCTGAGTGAACAGAATTTTCGTGTACTTCTCGCCGGCGCGCGAAATCACCTCGTTGGCGACGTCTAGGATTCCCTGGATGGAGCGGTAGTTTTCCTCGAGCTTCACCAGCCGCGTGCCCGGGAACATCGCGGGGAAGTCCATGATGTTGCGGAAGTTGGCGCCGCGGAATGAGTAGATCGACTGCGCGTCGTCGCCGACCGCCATCACGTTCTGATGCGCCGACGCCAGCAGCCGCACCAGCTCGGCCTGCACCAGGTTGGTGTCCTGGTATTCGTCGATCATGATGAAGCGATAGCTGGCGCTCAGGTGACTGCGAATCTGCGGGTGATTTTCCAGCAGCTCGCCGAGCCGGTAGAGCAAGTCGTCGTAGTCGAGCAGGCCGCGTTCGCGCTTGTAGCTGTCGTAGTTGCGGTCGAGCTCCAGAATCTCCGCCTGGTGCTCGATCAGATGCGGGAAGTCGGAGTCGATTTCCTCCTCGAGCGAGCGGCGCTTGTTGCGCGCCATGCTGATCGCCTCGGCGAGCGTGCTTTTCTTCGGAAAGCGCCGCTCGCGCGACGCGAGTCCCATCCGGGTGCGGATCAGATTGATCACGTCCTCCATGTCGGAGCGGTCGAGGATCGTGAAGTTGGGCTTGAGCCCGAGCGGCGCGCCGTAGCGGCGCAGCACGGTGTTGGCGAAGGAATGAAAGGTGCCGCCGGCGACCTGCCCCGCGCGATCGCCGACCAGTTGTTCCGCGCGCCGGAGCATCTCCTGCGCGGCGCGGCGTGTGAAGGTTAGCAGCAGGATCGCGCCGGGCGGAACGCCGCTCTCGATCAGCCTCGCGACGCGGTAAATCAGGGTGCGGGTTTTTCCCGAGCCCGCGCCCGCTATGACCAGCAGGGGCCCCTCGCGATGAGTGACGGCAGCGAGCTGCGCTGAATTCAGCAGCTCCGCGTACTTGATCTTGAAGTTGCGCTCGTCGAGGGCGTCGCCCTTCGGCTCACGCAGGAAAATAACTTTGTCGGCCACGGCGACAAAGATTTTATCACGCGCGCCGCCATTCGCGACGCGGGCAAGAGCAGCGGATCGGGGCGCGGATTACGGCGAGGACGGGGACGACTTCGGAGGCGACTGGTAGCCGTTTTTCATAACGCCCTCCATCGCCTTGTTCCACGCATCGGGGGGAGCCGGCGTCGCGGCGGCCTGGGCTTCGGCCTGGGCGGGCGCTGTATTGAGGTTGTTTAAATTCGGCTTGATCGCTATCGAGTTCACGATCGTGAGGCCGTCACGCCCGAGGTAATGGATAGTCTTGGCCGCGGCGTCGGACTTGCCGAGTTGCGAGGCGACGAATCCATAGAGGACGACCTTGCGCGTGCCATCGTCAGCGTTGGAGACTCTGGCGCCCACCAGCGGCAACTGATGTTTGTGCAGATACTTGGTGGTGTCCTTACTGACCACGTCGTCGACGACATCTTCCGCGTGAAGCGTAGTTGCGGTCGTCCCCATAATCACAAAAGAAAGCAGAATTAACGCCGCCGATGCGAACCTGGCTCTCACGCGTAATCCTCCCGTGGCGCACTTGCGAGCATACTTCAATGCGCGCGGTCTTGGCACTCCCGCACGGTGCGGACGCGATGCGACTCTTGAGGCCCGCGGCGAACAGCCATACTCTGGTGGAGATCATGATACTGCTCGGAAGAGGCCGTGTGCGCCCGATGCGCGCGTCGTTCCAGATTGCGTGGTGCCTTTTGGGCCTGGCGATTTTCCTCGCGCTGCCTGCGTTTGGAACTCATCATTTTGGCCGTTTCTACCTTCCCGTCCAGGTCCGGCAATCCGCGAGCCGCCACAGTTTCCTCGTGGCGGCGAGTCGCGACGCCGAGCAACAAGCCGCGCGCGTCGAGCGCGAGCCGCTCGGCCGCGAACCTACCCTGTTTGCAGTCTCGCTGAGCGGGCCTGCTGAATTCGTCGCGACGCCGCGCCCGGTCGCGCGCTGCCATTTGCAGAGGCGGCTGAAACTCGGTGCGTCCGGCAGCGACGCTCCTGACCCGCTCGCATAACCCCTTTTTCCGCGATACCCATATCGAACGCGTCGGGATAAATTCCGATGCGACAGACTGATCACGATTCCGCCGGGATATTTCCCGGCCTAACTCACACGAGGTTTGTTTGCCGTGCCTAGTTTCGCATTGCGCAATCCCTTCACTGTGATCGTGGGCGCATTGATCATCGCTATCCTGGGAGTGACCGCGTTCTCCCGGATGCCGGTGGACGTGTTCCCCAATCTGAAAATTCCAGCGGTCGTGGTCGCTACGTTCTACCCCGGGATGCCGCCGCTCGACATGGAGCGCGATATCACCACCCGCTACGAACGATTCTTCACCCTGGGCAGCGGTATCGAGCATATCGAGTCGCGCTCGCTGCCGGGGGTCAGCATAATCACCGTGTATCTGCACGGCGGCATCGACGTCGATGCCGCGGCTGCGCAACTCGCGACGCTCGCGATGGCCGACCTGGGCGTGCTGCCGCCGGGAACGCTGCCGCCGCTGGTGCTCAAGTTCGACGCGTCGTCGCTGCCGGTGACGCTGGTCACCGTCGAGGGGAAGGGCTTCAGCCAGGTCCAGCTCGAAGACCAGGCCCGCTACAACATCCGCAATCAGCTCGCCACCGTGCAGGGCGCGTCGGTGCCGATGCCGTTCGGCGGCAAGATCCGGCAAATCATGGCCTACGTGGATCGCCAGGCGCTGCAGGCGCGCGGGATGACGCTCAATTCCGTGGTCGATTCGGTCAATCACACTAACCTGATCCTGCCGGCCGGCGATGCGAAAATCGGCAGCACCGACTACTACATCTATTCCAATGCGATGATCGATCGTCCGGAGGATCTCAACGACTTCCCGATTAAAGTCACCGATGGGCAAATCCCGGTGCGGCTCGGCGACGTCGGAAAAGTGGAAGACTCGACCGCCATCCAATACAACATCGTGACGATCAACGGGCAGCCGTCGGTTTACGTCCCGGTGCTGAAACAGGGCGGCGCCAATACCATCGCGGTGGTCAACGGCATCCAGGACATCCTGCCGCGCATCATCGGGATGCCCTCGGGTCTCAAGCTCAAAGCTATCTTCAATCAGTCCGACTACATCCTCGACGCGGTTCACTCGCTCGAGGAGGAGGCGGTGACCGGCTCGGTGCTCGCCTCGCTGATGATCCTGATTTTCCTCGGCAGCTTCCGCTCCACGTTCGCGATCTTTCTGTCGATCCCGCTTTCGATTCTGGCCGCGACGTTCGGGCTCTACCTCAACGACTCGACCATCAACATCATGACGCTCGGCGGCTTCGCGCTCGCGATCGGCCGCCTGGTCGACGACTCGATAGTGGTGCTCGAGAACATCAACCGTCATCTCGCCGAGGGCAAGGCGCCCGCGGTCGCGGCGCGCGAGGGCGCGGAGGAAGTGGCGCTGCCGGTGCTCGCGTCGACCATCACTACGATCATCGTGTTCGTCCCGGTGATGTTCCTGTTCGGCGTCGCGAAGTATCTGTTCAGCGCGCTGGCGCTGTCGGTGGTGCTCGCGATGATGGGCTCTTATGTGGTCGCGATGTCGGTGATCCCGATCTACTGCGCGCGCTTTCTGACCTCCGAGGCGGCAATGGCTCATGCGCAATCCGGCGCCGCGTCGTCTGGGGACGGCGCGGAGCATCGCGGCGGCATCTTCACCCGGGCTTTCGGAGCGTTCAACCGCGGCTATGAACGATTCGCCGAGCGCTACGAAAAGATCCTGGTGCGCGTGCTCGACAACAAGATCTTCCTGATCGGCGGGGTAAGCCTGCTGTTCGTCATCTCGATGGCGATTTACCCGCTGCTCGGGACTCAGCTCTTTCCGACCACCGACGCGGGCAAGTTCATCATTCATATGCGCTCCCCCGCCGGCACCCGGATCGAGGTCACCCATCAACTGGCCGCTCGCGTCGAGCGGCTGATTCGCGAAGTGATCCCCCCGGCGGAAATTGACACCGTGGTTTCCAACCTGGGCCTGGCGCCCAGCATCTCTGCGATCTACTCGTCCAACTCCGGCGAGGACACCGGCGAGATCATGGTCACGCTAGCGCATGACCACGCGGTTTCGACCTTCCATTATATGAATATCCTGAAGCGCGAGTTGCCGACCCGGGTGCCTGAGGTCACCGCCTTTTTCTCGTCTGGCAGCATCATCGACGCGGTGCTGAACTTCGGTCTGCCCGCGCCCATCGACATCCAGGTGAGCGGACCGGATTATGGCCCGCTGTTCGCGGTTGCGCACGAGATCCAGCGCGACAGCAGCGGCCTGCGCGAGGTGTCGCAGACCTTCATCCCGCAGGAAGCCGATTACCCAACCCTCGACGTCGAGGTCGATCGCGTCCGCGCGGCGCGCATGGGACTGACTGAGAAGGACGTGGTGACCAACGTGATTACGGCGCTCACTTCCAACCAGATGATCGCGCCGTCAATCTGGATCGACCGCACCACCGGCAATGACTATTTCCTGACTACTCAGTATCGCGAGCAGTCAATCGACTCGATCGACACGCTGAACGACATCCCGGTGCATCACATCGCGGACGCGCAGGGCCACGAGCAATCGATTCTGTTGCGCAACGTTGCGACCATCGTGCCACGGAAATTTCCTTCCGAGGCCGATCACTACAACATCCAGCGCGTCGTCGACGTGCTGGTCGATCCCGCCACCAGCGACCTCGGCGGTACCCAGACTTCGATCGAGCAGCGGCTCAAAAAGATCGACCTGCCGCACGACGTTACGATCACGTACCGCGGCGCGGTCGCGGCGATGCAGAAGTCGTTCTCCAGCTTCGGGCTGGGACTCGGGATGGCGGTGGTGCTGCTCTACCTCGTGATGGTCGCGCAGTTCGCCTCGTTCCTCGACCCCTTCATAATCATGTTCGCGGTGCCGATGGGACTCATCGGCGTCATCTGGACGCTGTGGCTCACCAACACCACGCTCAATATCGAATCGTTCATGGGAATAATCGTGATGGTCGGCATTGTGGTCTCGAATTCGATCCTACTGGTCGACTTCGCCAATCAGCGACGGCGCGAGGGCCAGGAGTTGCGCCGCGCAGTGGTTGAGTCGGCGCGAATCCGGATGCGCCCGATCCTGATGACGGCGC
This sequence comes from Binataceae bacterium (SeqCode), assembly GCA_036521875.1. Classification (GTDB taxonomy): domain Bacteria; phylum Desulfobacterota; class Binatia; order Binatales; family Binataceae; genus DATDGX01. The sequence continues at coordinate 8,762 of DATDGX010000062.1, read as the reverse complement.
TGGCGACGATCGCGGGGCTGATTCCGATCGCACTCACCCTGGGAACCGGGTCGGAGGCGTCCGCACCGCTCGCGCGCGCGGCGGTCGGCGGTTTGTTGGTCTCGACGATCCTGACGCTGGTTCTGGTCCCTTCGATTTACGAGCTCTTCTACTCATGGAGGGCCAGCCATTGAAATTGAACCGCGTGCGAACCCCAATTGTCGTCGCGATCGCGATGCTTGCGCTCGCCGGATGCCACGGTGGCGGCGACAGCCGCGACGACGGCTCGCGAGCGACCGAGGCGAGGACCGTGCCGGTGGTGCGCGCGCAGCGCGGCGACGCGGTCGAGTCGATCACGCTCCCCGGAGACCTCATCGGCTTCTACGAAGCGGCGCTGCACGCCAAGGTCACCGGCTACGTCAAGACCATCAGCGTCGACAAGGGCGACTGGGTGAAGGAAGGACAAGTGCTCGCGGATATCGAAGTCCCTGAGCTGCAGCAGAACCTGGAGCGCGCGCGCGCGCAGCTCGAGATCGCGCGGCTCACCTATGAGCGGCTCGATCGGGTGCGAACCTCCGACCCGAAACTGATCGCGAAAGAAGATGTCGATATCGCGCGCAGCAAGTTCATGGAGACCAAGGCGGGCGAGGGCGAGCTGGAAGCGATGGTCGCGTACACCAAGATCGTTGCGCCCTTCGACGGCGTAATCACCGGACGCTTCGCCGATCCGGGCGCGCTGATCCGCGCCGGTGGCGGAGACTTCGCAATCTCGGGCAGCGGAGTATCGGTCAGCCCGGGCGCGACCGAGGGCGCCGGCGGTCATCTCACCGGCGGCGGTCCAGTCCTCAGCGAAGCGAGGATCGACAAGCTGCGCGTTTACGTCTACGTGCCGGAGCGGGAAGCGGGGCTGGTGAAAATCGGCATGCCGGTGACGCTCAAGCTGCGCGCGTTCCCGGGTGAAACATTCCCAGGCCGCGTCGAGCGCTTCACCACGTCACTCGATCTCGCGACGCGCACGATGCTCACGGAAATCGACATCGAGAATCCCGGCCATCGCCTCTACCCGCGCATGTATGCGGACGTGAAGCTCGACCTGGTGCGCCATCCCGACGCAGTCGAAATACCGCGCGGCGCGGTGGCGGAACTCGGCCACCCTGACGAGTACGTTTTCGAAGTGCTGCAGGGAAAGCTGGTGAAGGTCCCGGTGACGACCGGCATCACCAACGGCATCAGCGTCGAGATCACTTCCGGGCTCAAGGGCAACGAGCTGGTGGTGCGCGACATGAGTCCCTCGCTCGTAGACGGCGAACTCGTGCATCCGAGCGAGCCGGACGCCCAGGCGAGCGCGGCTCTCGCGCGTCATTCCGATTGAATTGGGCCGATTGAATCGCGCATCGAGTTGAGCTGCTCGTCGCTCTTTGAATCGTTTGGCGCATCGCTCAGCTGCTTACTTAGAACCGCTCGGCGGCATTCATTCCAACGGCTGAATGGCTGAATCGCGAGGAATCTAATCATGAATCTCTCATCACGTTTTGCGGCGATCGGACTTTTCGCGTTCGCATTTACGACGGTGGTGGTGGCGATACCGGTTGGGGAGGGCGGCGCGAGCGGCACCCAGACGCCGGTTTCGATTCAGCCCGGCTCCGAGCTGACGCTCAAGCAGGCGATCGAAATCGCGCTGCAGCTTCATCCGCGCCGGATGGAATCGGAGTCGGATGTCGGCGTCGCACGATCGGGCATCGGGGTGGCGCGGGCGGACCTGCTCCCGCAGGTTTACGGCACCGCGCAATATCTGCGCGGGACCAGCAACGGAGTCGGGAACACGATGTTTTTCGACGAAGCAATCTTTCCGCGCATCACCGGAGTCAACCACGACCTCCCGGCGGGTGATTTCTCGCAGAGCTTCAGCTCCGAAAATAACTACGGCGCTGGAGTTTCGGTCTCACAATTCCTGTTCGACTTTGGAAAAGTGCGCGGCTTTATCGACGAGCGCAAAGCGGACTTCGATGCCGCCCAGGCGCGCCTCAAACTTACCGAGCTCAACCTGATCTTCAACGTCGCGCAGCAGTACTACGGGCTGCTCGCCGCGAACCAAATGGTGAAGGTCTATGCGGTGGCGATCACGCAGCGCCAGGAGCACCTGCATCAGGCGAAAGTGATGGCGCAGGCGGACTTGCGCCCGATGATCGACGTGTCGGTCACGCAAGCCGACCTGTCGCGCGCCGAACTCAACCAGATCCGGGCGCGCAACGCGGTCGCAGACGCGAAGGTCGCGCTGGACAATGCGATGGGCCTGGCCGGGACCGCGCCGCCATATACCTTGACCGAAAGTCTCACCTATCAGCCGGTCACCGCCGAATTCGACCACCTGCTTCAGCTCGCATACCAGATGCGTCCCGACCTGAAGGCGCTGATCGACGAAGCGCGCGCGGCCGGAGCGCAAATTACCCAGGCGCGGAGCGATTACTTTCCTAGTGCGTACGCCGGGGCGGGCTACGTCGCGATGGGCACCGGCACGCCGGCCGCGAATAACTACTTCGCGGGGCTGGTGATTAACTGGCCGCTGTTCAACGGCTTCCGGACGGAGGAGCAGGTCTCGCAAACGCGCTATCACGAGCAGGCCGTGGGCCACGCGATCGAGGACCTGCGCCAGAACGTGATCCAGGAAGTGCACACTTCGTTTCTCGACTGGCAGGCGTCGGTCGCGATGATCGAGCGCGCGAGGCAGACGCTGGACGCTTCGACCGAAGAGCTGAGACTAGCCGACGAGCGCTACCGCGCGGGGCTCGGCAACGTGGTCGAGCTGGACGACGCGCAGCGCCGCTTCACGGAAGATTCGGCGGCCTATGTGAACTCGCTCTATGGGTATGCAGTCGCGAGGGCCGCGGTCGATCGCGCCACCGCGCAGTCGCTCCAGGGGCTTTAGGACGAGCTACTCGGCTATTCGACTCTTACCGCTTTGTAGACTCGTCGTCCTTCTGGCTAGATCTCGAATACGTAGTGCGGTTGATTGGGATTGGCGTAAACCCAGATTTCGCCGCCAGTCTCAAGCAGATTAGTAGTCGAGGTCGGCTGGCCGAGCGCGGCTATCAGTTCGCCGGGATACTTGCCGATCCACTTCGGCGCGAACCTTTCCTGCTCTTGCTGAGCGCATCCGGCGAGCGTAACCACCAGCGCAAGCAGAACCAGCGATCGGCGCGCAACTCTCATCTATCGGCTCCTGGCGTCGGCGCAGACCTGAACCCGGAGCAGTCAGTTATGGCATTTCGATTGCCTTGACGACAGTTGCCTCCGGGCCGGTCTCGAACACGTAACGCGGCTGACCTTGTTTTGCGTAGGTAAGCAGCTCGCCGCCGGTCTCGAGAAGCGGTGTTGAGGTGGTCGGTTGTCCAAACTGCGCGACCACCTCGCGGCGGCGTTTGCCGATCCATTGGCTCGCGAACGCACTCTGCTGCTGCTCCGTTTGCGGCGGCGTTTGCGGCGCGCATCCGCCAACCACCATCGCTATCGTCATCACCGCAATTAGTCGAGCCACGAATTTTTTCATTTGTGCACTCCTGTGTTGGACATCGAGTTGAGTGTACTTGTGGCCCCTGGCGTCTGGAACGACACCACCTGAAACCGCCCGCCGCAAACCCGGCCTTTATAGCCAGACGGTTCGCGGCGGTGGGCGGGGGGGAGAAGCCTCAGTAGTTAAACTCCAGGTTCAGGAAGATTGCGTGTGTGTCGCGCGGTACCGGCTGATTGACGGTAGCCGGAGGCGACACTACCGGCGGTATATGGCCCGGGTTCGGGATCTTCACGAACACCGGTGCGAAGGTGTTCGCATACTTAGTCGTGAACGGGAATTGGCTATGATAGAAGAGCAGGTTCTGACTATCCAGTGCGATGCGCAAATACTCATTGTACTGATACGATAGGCCGGCAATCCAACGCTGGAAATCGAGCGGATTCTCGTTGACCTTTGTATTCGGCTGGAACCACTGGAACATCCCGAAAGCCGTAAGCGGCGTGTGCGGGAACTTGTAGTGGCCGAACACATCCCATCCCGCTTGCACGGTGCGGCTGTTATTCTGCAGCGCCGCAACCAGCGCGCTGAAGTTGTGGTACGGCACTCCGTACTGTGCGGGAGTGGTGGTCGGAGTAAAAAACTCCGCGGGCCCGGCGCCCGAGAAGAAGTTGCTGCCAGTAAATGCATTATGCCCCGAGTCGTACTCGACGGCGATCTGCCATCGCGGGGTCGTATAATGCAATAGCGCTGCAAGCCGCATGACGTGCGCCTTCGCGGCGCTGCCGAACGCGGTGGTCGCACTCCCGAAACCGGTTGCCGCCGTGGTGTCGGGCGCCACGTTGCCGTAGCCATAGTCATAAGCGAAGGTTGCGCCCAGTCCATCGAAGCGCCATCTGGCGCCGAATGGATATACTGAGACGCGGCCCATCACCTGCTTGGTATTACCCTGTTCGAACTGACTGTACTTGGCATTGGTGTATGCACCGAAATCATAGTCAACGTACTGCAATTCGTTGAACTTGATCGGTCCTTGCATGGAGATGCCGAAGTACGAAGTTGATAGTCCGAGGAAGTTCCATGGTGTGGTATTCGCGAACCGATAGCCGTACAAGTCTTCCTCCCAGGGTAGAAACGGCTGCTGAATCAGGCCGAAGCTGATGGTGTCGCCCTTCAGTTCGGGACTCCAGTTGAAGGCTTTGCCATACAGCACGTACGCGTATTTGAGCCGATAGTTGAGATCGCCGCTCAGGTTGCTGTTGATAGCACTGCTTTTGCCAAAAGAATCGGGGGTGGCTTTGCCCGCGGTCTTATATATGTCGGGCGTAATTCGCAGCAGCAGGTCTTCAGTCGGATAAAAGAAGAACTGCAGGTAGGCGCGGGTGATATCGAATGAGCTGTATAGGTTGTTACCCGGCCCGGGCGGGGTCAGATTGTCGGCAGGCTGCGGGCCCCAGCCGGTATGCGTATACAAATTCCAGTCCGCATAGAGCAGGGCGCCGACCCGCATTTTGTTCTGGAAGCTATCGATATACTGGCGCCACGCGGGCTCGATAGTCTTGACGCGCTCGGCGAGCTCGGCGTTCTCGAGCGTCAGCTTCTCCTGCTTCTGCAGGAACTCGGCGCGCAATGCTTCCGTGTTCTGCTGGTTCTGCTCCTGGACCTGCTCGATCTGCTGCTGCGTCCTCTGCTCGACCCGCTGCTCGATAGCCGCGCCGGTTCCCGGTGCGACTGGCGCAGTCGATGCGGCCGGTGGCGCGCCGAAAATAACCGCGACCCGCCCCTTGCCCGGCTTACGGTACAGCGCGCCGGTGTCGGGATCCTCGTAGAGCGTACTGCCTATCGCTATGATCGCGACGCCAGGCGCTCCCGCGCGCGCAACGCGTGCCGTCCAGAGCAGCAGCAGCGCCCCTCCGAGCGCGGCCGCAATTGCGGTGGTTGAATGTCTACCTTTCACGACTAGTTCCTCCCGGATGGTTTTTCGATTACGGGCCGAATGGTTTCCGCTGCGAGGCGCACGTACTACTTGGGCGCCGAACCACTGGTCGGCGCCGCCTCTCGCAATTGTTGAAGCTGATTCGAAGTGTAAACCTTGTGATCAGGGCACACATATTTGGCAGGCGGCGAGAGAGTGAGGAGTGTGCAGTCGCTTACTTTTGGCGGCGGGGATGAAGATGCAGGCTCGCCTGCCGGCGGCGTTGCACTACTCACGGGAGCGGCGCTCGAACATCCCGCCGCGCAAGCCGCCAGTATCGAAGCCATCGTCAGCGCTCGGCGGATCCTGGTACTCACTGCAATACTCATTAGATTTTCTCCATCGCGTTGGTCAGCGCATCTTCGCGGCCGCGGTTAATATTTCCTGTCCAGGAGCCGCGGCCTTTGTCACCTGCGCCGTAGCGCAAATGCGCGTACCGGTCGAGTGCGAGCGAATCGTCGATCGCTACCCTCCGGTTGTCCGGTCGGTCTTTGTCGGGTGGGTTCTCGCCGCCAGTTAGTCTGGTCGGCGCGGCGCTACTTCAGAGCGCCGGACTGTATGGAAGATAGTCGATAGGCTTTATAGGGTGTAGACGAACAGATGTCAAGCACAAGGAAACCGCTTTAATTGCGCTTGATTACAGAGGCTCTTGCATCTGCACCGCGACGTCGCTGGATTATCGAGAGTGAGAGCGGGCCGGCGTTCTGGCGAATCTCGCGCCAAGACGGCGCCGGTGCGGGCGTGGGCTCGCCCGCACCGGCTGCTGCCGTCCACTCGGGGGGAGGCTTAGTAGCTGAACTCCAGGTTTATGAAGAACGCATGGTTGTCGCGCGGCACCGGCTGTCCGAACTTGGCGCTCGCGAGCGAGCTTCCGCCGAACGTCGGGGGCAAGTAGGTGAAGTGCCCCGGGCTAATCTTGTGACGCGGGAACAGCGGCGCGAAACTCGACAGGTACGCCGTCGATTCTGCAAACTGACCATGGTAGTACATCAGGTTCTGGCTATTGAGTGAGATACGCAGAAACTCGTTGTACTGATACTGGATGCCAGCTATCCAACGCTGGAAGTCGAGTGGGTTCAAGTTAACCTTGGTATTCGGCTGCATCCACTGGAACATCCCGAACGCCGTCAGCGGCGTAGTCGGGATATGATAGTGGCCGAACACGTCCCAAATGGATTGCACAGTGCGGCTGTTGTTTTGGAGAGCCGCCACCTCCGCGGCGAAGAATTGATACGGGGCCGGAATGGTCGGCGCCGGCTTCAGCGCGGTCGGCGAGAAGAACTGCGTGGGGCCGGTGCTCGAGAACAGGTTACTGCCGCTGAACGCGTTGTGACCGTAGTCGTACTCGCCTGCAATGCTCCAGTTCTCAGTGCTGTAGTGCAGCAGCGCCGCGAGCCGCGTGATATGCGCCTTGGCGGCGGTGCCGAACGCAGTCCCGCTTTGCGCCGTCGCGGTGTTGCCAAAACCACCCGCCGCGGTCACGTCGGGCGGGGTGTTGCCGTAGCCGTAGTCGTAGAAGAACGTGGCGCCCAGCCCGTCGAAGCGCCACCTGGCGCCGAACGGATAGGCCGTGATGCGTCCCATTACCATCTTTTCGTTGTTCTGCTCTTCCGCGTGGAAGCTCGCGTTGGTGTAGGCCCCGAAATCGTAGTCCAGATAAGTCTTCTCGTTGGCCTTGAGTGGGCCCTGCAGCGAGATACCGACCTGCGATGATGACAGGCTCGTGTAGTTCCACGGGGTAAGATTCACATAGCGGAAGCCGTAGAGGTCTTCTTCCCACGCCACCAGCGGATTGGGCTGGACGCCGAAGGTGAGGGTTCCGCCCTTGAGATTGTCATTCCAGTCGGTGGCCTTGTTGTATTGCAGATACGCGTACTTGATGCGTACAGCCAGGTCTTCGTTGGCAGTCGCGGGCGCGGAACTGGTCTTGCCGAACCCATCGGCCGCAAGCCCGCCGGCATTCACCCGGTACAGGTTCGGGGTGACTCGCGCGGTAATGTCTTCAGTCGGATAAAAGTAGAAATTCAAATACGCGCGAGAGATATCGAACGAGTTGAAAGCGTTGTTCCCCGGTCCCGGCGCATTGATCTGGGTGAGTTCCTGCGGTCCCCAACCGGTATGGCTATAAAGTCTCCAGTCGCCGTAGATGAGCGTGCCGACCCTGAACTTGTCCCGGAACTTTTCGATGTAGTCTCGCCATGCCGGTTCGATTTGATTGACCCGCGCCTGTAACGCGGCGTTCTCCTGCAGGAGGGTCGCCTGGTTCGTCATGAACTCGCTGCGCAGCGCGTCCGAGTTGAGCTTGATCTGTTCCTGCGCCTTCTGCTCGACCCGATGCTCGATCGCCTGGGTCTGCTCCGGTGCCATCTCCTCGGCGCCAAGGGTTATTTTGACGCGCCCTCTTCCCGGCTTGCGGTAGAGCGCCCCGGTGGCAGGATCTTCGTAAAGGACAATTCCCATCGCCGCGAGCGCGGGCTGCGCAGCGGCAAGCAACAGCAACACTCCCCCGAGTGTGGCTGCGATCGTGCACCTCGCTTTTCCAACTTTCACGATGCTCCTCCTAGTTGTCCAGTCAGGCGCTCCGTCCAACCAACTACTGCTGGCCGACTGTGCTACTGGCCAGATCCGTACTTTTTCTCCCAGTCCATCCGAGCCTTGGCGAGCTCGTATGCCGTGTAGGTCTTTCCATTGCAGGCCCACCTGGAAGGCGTGCTGATTGCGACCAGCGCGCAATTCTGAATCGCGGGCGGCGGCTTTTCCGGATTATTGGTCTTCGGCATTGGAGCTATCCCCGAAAAGCCGGTGCTCGGCTCGCGCGCGGCAAAACTGGTTGACGGCGAGGTCACTCCGCCGGTCATCTGGTTCATCCGCGCGCAGCCGGCCGCACTCATCGCGAGCATCGCGACCAGCGCGCTCGCTCCAACGAAACTGATCATTCTTTCCATCGAGTACCCTCCCCGCTCTGTGGCGAAGTCAGACTGCCAGCCTGGTTACTTGACCTGAATTTTGGAGACCTGGTCGTCCTCGAGTTTCACCACCTGCGGCGGCAGCCGCGCGTACTTGAGTTCTGGCGCCTCCTGCTGGCCGTCGTGCAGTGCCCACTTGAGGAACTTCACGATCTGCTCTCCCTTCGCGTGATCGGTGTAAGTCGGATAAATGAGCAGGTAGGTGAACGACGAGATCGGGTAAACGTCCGGGCCGGGCGCGTCGGTTATCGAGACGCGGAAGTCCGCCGGCATGTTGTTCGACGCGGCGGCAGCGGCCGCCGTCACGCTTTGCAGGTTGGCATCGACCCAATTT
>DATDGX010000061.1:0-4259 GCA_036521875.1 Binataceae bacterium (SeqCode) | reverse complement strand
CCTCGGCGTCGCTGTGGTTCGTGGCCAGTGGCACGCTGCTCGGCGGCATGATGATGAGCACGCAGAAATTTGGATTGGCGCTGCCGGGATTCGGGCTCGCGATGCTTTGGTATCTGTTCGGCGGCCCCGGTGAATTTCGCACGCGCCTGCGTCACTGCGTCCTCCAGTTCGCAGGATTCTGCACGCCGATTCTGGCAACCGCCGCCTACATGGCAGCGAACGGCGCGCTCGAGCCATTTATCAGGTTCAACTTCGTGAAGGTAGTGAAGGTCAGCAATCGGTTCGCGCCAGAACGTATCTGGTTTCCGCTGATGCTCGAAAACCCGTTCCTGTTTGGGCTCGGGCTGCTGGGCTTGCTTCGCGAGCTTTCGCAGGTGCGGCCGCGGCGCGGGTTTTCCGCCGATCACTTTGTCTTGTTGAATACGATCGGTCTGCTCGCAGTCGGCTCTCTAATCAATCCGTTTGCGCAGTATGCCCTGAGTTTTCTTCCCCTGGTCGCGACGTTCGCGGCGTTGTCTCTGATCTATCTCACGGAGCTGGTTATGGCGCGGTCGTCGCGACAGCGCTGGTGGATTGCCGGGGCCATATTCGCCATGGCGCTGGGTGTGGCGGCTGCGGGTGAGCTCGCCCGCGCCACGCTTTTCCACTTCGCTTTCGGATTTGCACTGATGCTCACGCTTGCGGCGGCAGTGATGACGATACCTTGCTCAATCGACGTCGCACTCGCATTTCTATTGATCGTCATAGGTAGTGTGCCGGTGTTCGAGATGAAACGGGATCTCTCGTTACACGGGAACCCCGCCGTTCTCGAGCAGCTTCGATTCGTCATCGAGAACAGCGGGCCTGACGACACGGTGATGGACGGCTGGACGGGGCTGGGGGTGTTTCGCCGGAGCGCCACCTTCTATCCATCTTTCAATCATCACTTCGTAGCGATGATGTCGAAGAAGTTGCGGCGCCAGGTCCTGGCCGACCTGCAATCCGGAAAGATCGCGCCGCAGATGATCTTTTTCGATAAGTACCTGAACAGGGTCACGCCGGGAATCGGCGACTACGTCAGACAGCACTATGATCGTGCCGATGGCTCGGATGTGATCTGGATACGGCGCGGCGGCGGGACGGTTCGCTAGTGCGACCAGGTTGACAAGCGATTTTGCGCGAACTGCGGTCGCCCGCTCGTAAGCAGTTCGAGATCTCGTACCGCGACGATATCGCTCGGCTCTGACGGCAGGCGCTCAAGCTCCCGGTGCGGCGCGCCCGACTCGAAGAAGCGGAACCCTTTGCCAGACAGGAAGGTCTCCAGCGCGGCGACGTCAACACCCAGGTGCGGATGCAAGTCGATCAGGAGCATCAGGTTCCGGCTCTGTGAGAGCGTCTCCTCAGCCCCGAGCAGAAGCTCGAGCTCGCCACCCTCCACGTCAATTTTGAGCACATCGATCCGATTAAGCCCCAGTGACAAGAGTAGTGAGTCCAGCCTCGCGGTCCTCACTGCTATTCTCCCTTCTTGTCTGTCGGCTAACCCGGCCTTCAGGCTATGCCAACCGCTCTTTCGTCCCAGATGCAGCAGTGCGCGACCGTCGACATTGCTCAGCGCGAGTTCACTGACGGTGATGTTTTTATAGTGGTTAATACTGACGCTCCTGCGAATCCACTCGCAGTTGCGCGGTTCAGGTTCGATCGCAACGACCCGGCCCTGCTCGCCGACAAGGCATGCGGCGGCGAGCGAAAAGTCGCCCTTGTTCGCGCCGGCGTCGATGAACGTCATCCCGGGTTTCAAGATACGCCTCATCAGTGCATGTTTCTCTGGCTCATAGAGCCCGAGCGCTCTTGCCACCATCATTTGCGACTCGGATAGGTTCAGGTAAACCATCCCTGCGTCGGTCGGATAGGCTTCGTATTCGTCGCGGGCGATCCTGGCAATGCGGCGGCAGAGCATGCGAGTCATCGACTCGCGCCATCTGGGGGGAAGAGCACTGAGAAGTGGCCTCGTAACCGGCCTAACCGCAACTATTAATGCTCTCACTGCACCAGTTCCGCGTCGCGTCTATCTACAGATCGCGTGATGCCCCTTTTCGCCTGACGTCAGTGACTTCGGACAGCAGACGTTCCCATCGCGGCATCGCGTATTCAGCGGTGAACTCATTCGCATGGGCGAGGCCGGCGCGCTTCAGCGAATCACATAACTGCCGGTCGCGGAGGAGGGTAGCGATCGCGTCCGCCAGCGCCGCCTCGTTGTCCGGAGGCACCAGCAGACCATTGCGGCCTCCTTCGAGGAGCTCCGCCGGTCCGCTTGGACAATCGGTCGCCACGATCGGAATTCCCAGGGCGAGGGCTTCGAGAAGGACAACAGAGAATCCTTCCAGACGTGAGGAAAGCACGAATACGCTAGCGGATTTCATTGCGGGATAGGGATTTAGCTCGAATCCCGGCATGAAGACTGACGCTGCTACATCGAGCGAAGCAGCCAGTTTCTGGAGTTCTTCGCGCAGAGGTCCTTCGCCCAAAATTATCAAGTTGCTATCGATTCCCGATGCACGCGAACGCGCATGCGCCCTGATTAGTACGTCAAATCCCTTTTGCGACGTGAGTCTGCCTGACGCGAGCAGAGTCGGCTTCGCGAACGCCTTGCGCCCCCAAACCGGGAGCGCTTCTCTGGCTTTGGCGCGTATCGATTCGAGGTCGATGAAATTCAGAATCGTCGTGGTTCTATCTGCGCGAAGTCTCACGACTCGGTCGAGTGAAGCGGCCGCGCCCTTGGAGCAGAATACCACTCGATCCAACCGCGGATAGATCCACTCGGTGAGCCTCCGGTGCCAGTGCGAAAAGCGCGGGAGGTACTGCTCCATCGCAATATGAACCCAGCCGACCGCCGGCTTACCGAGGAGTTTGGCGCATAGAAAAGCAAAATACGTAGGCTCGAGTTCCATCGCGCCGACAATCACATCGGCGCTTCGCGCGCATCTTAGTAACCGTAGGAAAATCGGAATAGCGCTACGATGCAGGTTCGCGCCGCCGTTAACGCCCGCGACAACTGTAATACCGTCGGGAACTTCGGCGAGAAGCGCCCCACGTTCTCTCAGCATAAAGAGGATAGGGTCGTAGCCGCGGCGGCGTAAGTCGGCGATCAGGGTCAAGGTCATCCGCTCAGCGCCGCCGCCTGCAAGATCCGGAACGATGAACAGCGGTTTCAGCGACGCCACTGTTTGAATCCATTCAGCTCCAATGGGACTGTGAATAATATGCGCCGCTCTCGTCTCCGAGTTCGAGCGCAATTCCACGGCGGCGCAGGCGCCATACTAAACAAGTGCCAGTCTTCTTCATACAGGCCAGTGATCATCGACAGAGCGGCGAAAGTGCCCGCGCTAAGTACCGCCGCGAGCGCCAATCTGAGCGGAGCTGACTGCAGCGGGGATTCGACGCGACACCGACTACACCACGCCGGTAACGACTGCCGCTAACAAACCCTTCAAAGTACCAGGCATCGTATGGCCACAATCCCAGCGAACTTTTGACTGCTATCGAAATCGTTGCGACTGTAAGAGCCGCCAGCGCGCGCGCTGGCAGCACCTACGATACCAAATCTAGCAGGTTGTTGATGAAAGGGCTGAATCGCCAACCTGGCTTAGTTTGATGAAAGGCGACAATTGAGTATTGAGGTTACGGCGGGTTGTCAGAAGGTTGGCTGTGGCAGGTGCAGCTCGCTGGCGGCTCGATTCATCCGCTGGGACAGAGTTTTGCGATCCTCAGCAGGTTGTAGGCGGCGCCGACCAGGTAGGCGGCGAAACTGGTCCGCTCCACGCCTCGATAGCGAGTCCGGCGGAAGTTGCCGACCGTCTTGATCCAGCCGAAGATCTCCTCGACCCGCTTGCGCACTCGTTGGCTGACTGCATAGCCCGGCCAACTGGTGGTGCGCAGGTCGAGCGCGGAGCCACCCTGCCGCCGCTCATTCTGCGCCACGTGTGGAGTGACATTGAGCGCGCGGCAGCTCGCCACGAACTCCGCGTTATAGCCCTTCTCGCCAGCAACCGTGATCAGGCCAGGCGCGCGAACCTTTTGCAGCATTTCCAGCCCTTTGCGATTTTTTTGCCGGCCGTCGGGGTCGTCCGATCCGTTGGGCCTGGTATTAGGCGCAACCGGATTTTGGGCGCCATAGCCTTTGGTCGCCAAGTTCACGGCCTTAAGGCCTTCCTTAGTGACAAACCAGTTCCGCTCCGACTCGGCGCGCCGGTCAGAAAGCCGCTGATCGTAGGGATCCGATC
>DATDGX010000060.1:0-18241 GCA_036521875.1 Binataceae bacterium (SeqCode) | reverse complement strand
CGAATAATCGATCTGGTCGCGCCGATAGGAAAAGGCCAGCGTGGACTCATCGTCGCGGCGCCGTTCACCGGCAAAACCATGATGCTGCAGGCTATCGCCAAGGCTATCGCGCACAACCATCCCGAGATCGTTCTCATAGTGCTGCTGGTCGACGAGCGGCCCGAAGAAGTTACGGACATGCTCCGCTCCGTGCAGGGTGAGGTTGTCAGCTCCACCTTCGACGAACCTGCGACGCGCCACGTGCAAGTCGCCGAGATGGTCATTGAGAAGGCGCGCCGCCTCGTCGAGCACGGGCGTGACGTCGTGATCCTGCTCGATTCGATCACGCGGCTGGCCCGCGCCTACAACACCGTGGTGCCGCCTTCGGGCAAGATTCTTTCCGGCGGTGTCGATTCCAACGCGCTGCACAAGCCCAAGAAGTTCTTCGGTGCTGCGCGCAACACCGAAGATGGCGGCAGCCTCACGATTATCGCGACCGCGCTGGTCGATACCGGAAGCCGCATGGACGAGGTCATTTTCGAAGAGTTCAAGGGTACCGGTAACCAGCAGATTTCGCTCGATCGGCGACTGCTCGAAAAGCGCATCTTCCCGACGATCGACATCCTGCGCTCGACCACCCGCAAGGAGGAGCTGCTGCTGCCGCGCTCGACGCTGAACCGGGTGTTCATCCTGCGCCGGCTGCTGACCCAGCTCAACGCCGTCGAGGCGATGGAATTCCTCATCGACAAGATGCAGGGGACCAAGACCAACGAGGAATTCCTGGAGTCGATGAACGCTTGAGTGCGCTTTGAACAGACGTGCGGCCCTGATAGAAATGATCGATTGCCCATCGCGGGAAACGGGAACGGAGACGAGGCCAGCAAACGACTATGACTGAGATTAGCATGAAGCAGCTCCTGGAGGCCGGCGTCCACTTCGGCCATCAGACCAGCCGCTGGAATCCGAAGATGAAGCCGTACATCTTCGGCGCTCGCAACGGTATCTACATAATCGACCTGCAGCAGACGGTCCGGATGTTCCGGCAGACCTACGATTTCGTGCGCGACCTCGCCGCTCAGGGCGGCACCATGCTGTTCGTCGGCACCAAGAAACAGGCGCAGGACATCGTGCGCGAGGAAGCGGAGCGCTGCGGGATGTATTATGTCAACCAGCGCTGGCTCGGCGGCATGTTGACCAACTTCCAGACTATCCGCGCGTCGATCGATCGCCTCAAGAAGCTCGAGGAGGTCATGGCCGACCCCGCGATGATCCAGGCGCTCACCAAGAAAGAGATGAGCGACAACTCCCGCGAGCATCAGAAGCTGATGGTGACGCTGGCGGGAATCAAGAACATGCGCAAGCTGCCCGACGCGCTGTGGGTGATCGATACCAAGAAGGAATACATCGCGGTGGCCGAGGCGCAGCGCCTGAGCATCCCGGTCGCGGCGGTGGTCGACACCAACTGCGATCCCGACGTGATCTCGTACCGCATCCCCGGCAACGACGACGCGATTCGCGCGATAAAGCTGTTCACCGCGGCAGTCGCCGACGCGGTGATCGAGGGCAAGCGGATTGCTGAAGAGCGGCAGAAGGGCGAGCAGGATTTGAGCGGCGGCAGCGGCGCCAATGGCGCGGGCAGCAACGGCGCATCGACGCCCGACTCGCCGAGCGCGGCCTGACGCGGCGGCGCACTCGCGCTCGCGGCCATAGTGAATTGACGCGCCCGGCGCAGCTTGAATCACCTGACACGCTTGGCGCGTACTGTAATTGACGAACTCCAATAATAATCACCGGGAAATCTGATGGAAGTGAATGCAAGTCTGGTTCGGGAACTGCGGGAGAAGACCGGCGCAGGCGTGATGGATTGCAAGAAGGCGCTCGCGGAAGCGAGCGGTGACCTCGACAAGGCCGCGATATGGCTCCGCGACCAGGGAATCGCGCAAGCCGCCAAGCGATCAGGCCGGGTCGCATCCGAAGGGTCTATCGGCGCGTATATTCATGCGGGCGGGAAGCTAGGGGTGCTGGTCGAAGTAAATTGCGAGAGCGATTTCGTCGCCAAGACTGCCGAGTTTCAGGATCTGGTCAAGCAAATCGCGATGCAGGTAGCGGCGGCGAGTCCGCGCTGCGTGCGGCGCGAGGAGCTGGCGCCCGAAGTCATCGAGAAGGAGCGCCAGATTTACGCCTCGCAGGCGGTGGGCAAACCAGAGGCAGTGGTCGCAAGAATTATCCAGGGGAAAATCGAAAAATTTTACAAGGAAGTCTGCCTGCTCGAGCAAAGCTGGGTGCGTGACCCGAATCGCACCATCGGTGATTTGATCGGCGAGGCGGTCGGCAAGATGGGCGAGAAGATCGACGTGCGCCGCTTCGTCCGCTATCAGCTCGGCCAGGAGCTCGATGGAACGGCCGCCGCGCCCGCTGCCTGAGACGAGGTAATCGCGCGGACCCCAGGGGAGGCTGACAACGCGATGGCGGAGGTCCACAGCGCTTCGAACGACAAGCCGCGTTTCCGCCGCGTGCTGCTCAAGCTCTCGGGCGAGGCGCTTGCGCCCGCGCCCGGGACGATGGGAATCGACCCCGACGCGCTGTCCGCGGTCACACTCGAAATCAAAGAAGTATTGACGCTCGGCGTCGAGCTCGCGATGGTGATCGGCGCGGGCAACATCCTGCGTGGCAGCGATTACGAGGCGCGCGGGATGGACCGCTCGACCGCCGATCAGATGGGGATGCTCGCGACCGTTATCAACTCGCTCGCGCTGCAGAGCGTGCTCGAGCATGCCGATATCCCGACTCGGGTGCTCTCGGCCATCGAGATGCAGGCGATGTGCGAGCCGTATATTCGCCGCCGCGCCGTGCGTCATCTCGAGAAGGGCCGCGTCGTGATCTTCGCCGCCGGCACCGGCAATCCGTACTTCACCACCGACACCGCGGCGAGTCTCCGCGCGATGGAGATTGGAGCCGAGGTGATTCTGAAGGCGAGCCACCATGTGGATGGAGTCTACGATCGCGATCCGATGCGTGAGCCCAACGCCAAGCGCTTCGATCGCCTGACCTACCTCCAGGTACTGCAGCAGAACCTGCGCGTGATGGACTCGACCGCAATCTCGATGTGCATGGACAACCATCTGCCGATAATCGTTTTCAATTTGCGTAAACCGGGTAATATAAGGAAGGCCGTGATGGGGGAGGCGATCGGCACGCGGGTGGAGAGCGATTGAAAATGCTGGCCGAAGTACTGGAACTGGCGCGCAAGGACATGGAGAAGGCGGCCGAAGCCTTCCGCCACGAGCTCACGCGCGTGCGCACCGGCCGCGCTTCGACCGCGCTTATCGAGGGCTTGCAGGTGAACTACTACGGCGCCAAGACCCCGCTGCGCCAGCTCGCCGGTCTCGCGGCGCCCGAGCCGCGCCTGCTCGTGATAACCCCCTACGACAAGTCCGCGATGCACGATATCGAGAAGGCGATCCAGACCTCCGACCTCGGGCTCACCCCGATGAACGACGGCAAGCTGATCCGCATTCCGATTCCTGAGCTGACCGAGGAACGCCGCAAGGATCTCGTGAAGCACGTGCGTAAGATCGCCGAGGAGTTTCGCGTCGGTGTCCGTAACCATCGGCGCGACGCCAACGACATGCTAAAGGAGCTTCACAAGGACAAGTCGATAACCGACGATGACATGCGTTCCGGCGAAGCCCGCGTCCAGCAGTTCACTACCGAATTCATCGAGAAGATCGACAAAGTGCTCGCCGCCAAGGAAGCCGAAATAATGGAGGTCTGAATCCCTCCCCGACGCGCCGATCACATCCATCAGTAACAACCCTGTGGCCATCTCACTTCCACTCAACGAATTTCCAAATCTATCGCTGGATCCGTCGCGGCTGCCCCGGCATGTCGCGATCGTGATGGACGGCAACGGCCGATGGGCGCGGCGGCGCGGCCTCGGCCGCCACGAGGGCCATCGCCGCGGCAAGGACTCGGTGCGCGCGGTGGTCGAGGCTGCGCGCGAGCTCGGCATCCCATATCTCACGCTGTACGCTTTCTCCAACGAGAACTGGGAACGGCCGAGCGGTGAAGTCGACTTCCTGATGCGCTTGTTCCATCGCTATCTGGTCACCGAAACCAAACGCCTGATGAAGCGCGATATCCGGGTGCTGGCGCTGGGCGACTGCGAGCGCCTGCCGCCGCGCGTGCGCCAGGCGCTTGCGGAAACGGTTGAAGCAACGCGCGACAATCGCACCATGACGGTGGCGCTCGCGCTCTCCTACGGTGGCCGCCAGGACGTGGTGAATGCGGCACGCAAAATTGCGCTCGCGGTCGTGGCGGGCGAGCTCGCGCCCGAGGACATCGACGAACACACCGTGCAACGCGAGCTGACCACGGCGGGCCTTCCCGATCCCGACCTGCTGATCAGGACTTCCGGCGAACTTCGGATTTCCAATTTCTTCCTGTTCCAGCTCGCTTACACCGAGCTCTATTTCACCGACACGCTGTGGCCAGACTTCCGCGAACGCGAACTTCTGAGCGCGCTCTCCGCCTACCAGCTCCGCGAGCGCCGCTTCGGCGCCGTTCCCAACGGTTCGGACCAGCGGCTGCGTGCTCAGCACTAGGCTCCGGACCGCGGCTGTCGCGCTGCCCTCACTGCTCGCCGCGATCATCTTCGCGCCCAACTGCTTATTTGCCCTGCTGATAGCCGTGCTCGGCGCGTGGGGATTGTATGAAGTCGGCGCGATGACGCGGGCCGATTCGGCGCCCGCGCGCACGCTCTTGATCGTTGCGGGCGTCGGTTCCGCAGCGCTGGTGCTCGGCGCGAGCGGTCCCTGGAGCAGCGTCGCGCCCGCGGTGATGTTCCTCGTGATGCTCGCGTTGCTGGCGAGGACCGCGATGAGCGGGCCGCAGGAGCGGTTCGGCGACCTTAGACTGACGCTGATAGGCGCGGCATACGTCGGCGCCTTCTTTCCCTACTTCGCTCTTCTGCGCAACCAGGAGGGTGGCGTCGCGCTCGTCATTCTGATGCTGCTGCTGGTTATTGCGTGCGATAGTGGCGCGTATTTCGCCGGCTCGCACTTCGGCCGTATCAAGCTTGCGCCCCGGGTCAGCCCCAACAAGACGGTCGAGGGCGCCGCCGGCGGTCTGCTTGCGGCGGCGGCCGCGGGACTCATTCTGCGACCGATGCTGGTTCCGCGATGGAACCTGGCGCAAACGCTGACAGTTTCACTCGCGGTCGCGGCGCTTGCGGTGTTTGGCGACCTCGCGGGCTCAGCGCTCAAGCGCGCGGCAGGAGTCAAGGACTCGGGATGGATTTTCCCTGGGCACGGCGGACTCATCGATCGCACCTGCAGCCTAGTCTTCGCGGCGGTTTTCACTTACTATTACGCCAGATGATGCGGCTCTGAGGGGTCGCATCATTCGTGCTCGGGGCAAAGTCACTAAATCCGCGCGGGAACGCATTTATGCTCATTTCGATTGCCGTCGCCGCCATTATTCTTGGCGTCTTGATCATCGTTCACGAAGCCGGACATTTCTTCATGGCGAAGCGGCTCGGGGTGCGGGTGCTCCGCTTCTCGATCGGCTATCCGCCCAAGCTGTTCGGATTCCGCCGCGGCGAGACCGAATACGCGATCGGCGCGACTCCATTCGGCGGCTACGTCCGGATGCTGGGCGACGAAGTTGGCGAAGATCCGAAGGCCGAAGAGCTCGGAAATTACCTCCGCGAGATCGGATACGACATTCTCGAAGCGACTGCCCGACACGGTCAGGTCGCCGTCGGCAGCACGCCCGACGAGCGTTTGAAATTCATTGCGGAGAAGAACGCGCCGGGAGCTTCCGCTATTGGCCGCGATTTCGAGCCGGAGGAGGCGCTGCTCCTCAATGAGATTCGCGCTACCGGGTCGCTTACTAACGCGATTGGCGCGCTCTGCGCGAATCCGCCCGCGGCGCTGCTCGAATCGTTCCGAGCGCGCGCATTTCCCACTCAGTCGCTCTACAAGCGCGTGTTGATCGTCCTCGCCGGCCCGCTGGCGAACATCATCTTCGCACCCATCCTGCTCGCCTTCATTTTCATGTACGGCGTGCCGGTGCTAGTTCCTATCGTCGGTGAGGCCAAGGCGAATCTGCCCGCGTACGCGGCAGGACTGCGGCCGGGCGACCGAATCGTCGCGATCAACGGCCAGCCGGCGAGCTCGTGGAGCGACTTCGCTGACACGGTGCGCGCGAGCGGTGGCGCTGCACTCAAGCTCGATATCGAACGCAAGAAAGGCAGCTCGGTCGAGCGCCAGTCGCTAGTCATCAAGCCAGCGCGCGAAGAGCAGAAAACGGTCTATGGCACGATGGCAGCGGCGTGGATTATAGGAGTGCTGCCGCGCGGCGATGAGTTCGTCCGCCGGCTCGATCCGGTTCGCGCGACGAGCCTAGCAGTCGTGAGCGCGGCGCAAATGTCAGGCGAGCTGGTGGTCGGCCTCGCGAGCATTGTCAGCGGTGCTACTCCCGTGCGCCAGGCACTCGGCGGTCCGATCATGATAGCCCAGATGGCTGGCCGCGAGGCGCATCGCGGACTCGCTAGCGTGGTGCTGTTCACCGTGATGCTGAGCCTCGAACTTGGCATCATCAACCTGCTTCCGGTTCCGCTGCTCGACGGCGGCCACTTGGCGTTCTTCGCGGTAGAGGGTCTCCGCGGCCGCCCGCTTGAACTTCGTTATCGTGAAATGGCGCTGCAGGTGGGACTATTTCTACTGGTCGCGTTGATGGCATTCGTAATTTTCAATGACATTTCGCGTATTGTCCAAGGCTAACGATCTGCTCGCCCGCACCGCGGGAACACGGCCGGTCCTGGGAATCGACACCGGCACTCCAATCGCAGCTCTCGGCCTGGTCGTCGACGGACGCATCGCCGGCAGCATCTCGCAGCCGGTCCCTTCGCACTGCGCGTCGCTTCCCCTTGCGGTAGACGAGTTGCTGCGCGCGTCCGGGCTGACGCCGCGCGACTTGGGCGCAATTGCGGTAGGAATCGGCCCGGGCTCGTTCACTGGGCTCCGGATTGGCCTCAGCTATGCCAAGGGGCTGGTGATGGCCTCGGGCTGTGCGATCGTCGGGGTGAACAGTCTCGACGCGCTCGCGGCTACCACGCTCGCCTCGCCGGCGGCGCACCAAGGCGTCCTGGTCTGCCCGCTTGTGGACGCCCGCCGCGGAGAGATTTACGCCGCCCTTTACCGAATCGTGTCGGATGGGCTAGAAAAACTATCAGAAGACTTGGTGGTCGCGCTCGAACACCTGACCTCGCGTATTGAGGGCGAAGTGGTTTTGGTGGGTGATTCCAGAGCGAACGATGCGGCGGCTCTGCTATCCAGCCGGGGCCTCGGGGTGGCGGTTCTCGACATTTGCTCGCTCGACTCGCGCGGCGGGTTGCTCGCGGCAATCGGCGCTGCGCGGTTTTCCCGTGGCGAGATCGATCGGCCCGCCAGCCTCGAACCGCTTTACTTACGGCCGCCCGCGGCGGCGCTGAAATCGAGGTCGGGTCAGTCCGCTCAGGCGGTTTCACGAACGGAGGACTTATGGAGCGACGAGAGGAAGAACTCATCCGGCAGCATCTAGACAGTGACCGCGAGCTTCGATCGCTCTTCGAGGAGCATCAGACGCTCAAACACAAACTCGAAGAATTCAGAGCCAAGCAACATCTCAGCACCGAAGAGGAAATGGAAGAAAAGCGAATCCGCAAGCTCAAGCTGGCATCGAAGGACCGGATGATGGAGATCCTGAGCCGCTACCAGCACGAAGCCCATTGAATTGAATTGAATTGAATTGAGCAGCGGAGCCGCCGATGCGCGCGCGAACGCCCCCTGATGCCAAGTCATACGATATCGATAGTCGTCGAAAACGAATTCGGCGTTCTCGCGCGCGTCGCAGGCCTGTTCTCGAGCCGCGGCTATAATATCCAGTCCCTCACCGTCAACGAGGACCCGCTCGACCCGACGGTCTCGCGGATCGTGCTGGTCACCTCCGGCGATGAGCAAATTCTCGAGCAGATCGGCAAGCAGCTCAACAAGCTGGTCTCGGTAATCAAGGTCACCGATTTCAAGGACGTCGACACCGTCGACCGCGAGATGGTGGTGGTGAAGGTGGCGGTCGACGAGCGCACCCGCTCCGAGCTCGACTCGATCGTGCAGGCATTTCGTTCGCACGTGATCGATATCGGTCCGAAATCTATCTCGGTGGAACTCACCGGCGACGCGGACAAGATAAAGGCATTCATCGAGCTGGTGCGCCCGCTCGGGATCAAGGAAGTCGTGCGCTCAGGGAAAGTCTCGATCGCGCGCTCGGTCCAACTCAACCCGCCCAATCACCGCAATAATCGCCTGCCCGATTAGGAGTATCGCGATGCAAGTTTATTACGACCGCGACGCCGACTTGGGCGCGCTCAAGCCGCGCAAGATCGCGGTCATCGGCTTTGGGAGCCAAGGCCACGCGCATGCGCTAAACCTGCGCGACAGCGGGATGGATGTCCGCGTGGGGCTTCGCAAGGGCTCGCAGTCGTGGGAAAAGGCGACCAAACAGGGACTCGCGGTGTTCGAAACGGCGGACGCCGCCAGGCAGGCCGAGGTCATCATGATCCTGGTGCCCGACGAGATGGGCTCCGAGATCTACTCGAGCGAGATCGGGCCCTTCCTCACCAAGGGCAAGTACCTGGCCTTCGGCCACGGCTTCAATATCCATTACAAATTCATCCAGCCTCCCGTCGACGTTAACGTGTTCATGATCGCGCCCAAGGGACCTGGGCACCTGGTGCGCTCCGAGTATACGCGGGGCCGCGGCGTCCCGTGCCTGCTCGCGATCCAGCAGGATCCTTCTGGCGACACCAGGAAAGTCGGCCTCGCGTACGGCAGCGCGATCGGCGGCGGCCGCGCCGCAATCCTCGAGACCACATTCAAGGAAGAGACCGAGACCGACCTGTTCGGCGAGCAAGCCGTCCTGTGCGGCGGACTGACGGAACTGATTCGCGCCGGCTACGAGACGCTGGTCGCGGCGGGATACGCACCGGAGATGGCGTACTTCGAGTGCCTGCACGAGGTCAAGCTGATCGTCGATCTCATTTATGAGGGCGGCATCTCCGATATGCGCTACTCGATCAGCAACACCGCCGAGTACGGCGATATGACCCGCGGCAAACGCGTGGTGGGACCGGAATCGCGCGAGGCGATGAAGAAGTTGCTCACCGATATCCAGTCGGGAAAATTCGCCAACGAATGGATCAGTGAATATCGCGCCGGGCTGCCGCACTTCCGCGAGCTGCGCAAGGAAGCGGGGCATCATCCGGTCGAAGAAGTGGGCCGCAAGCTGCGCTCGTTCATGCCCTGGCTCGCGAGCGAGCGGCTGGTCGACAAGTCGAGGAACTAAAAATTGGCGCTCGACTCCTATAGCGGCCGGCGCGGTCCGGGCGCGCTGGCCTGGCGAATCGCCGCGATGCTGCGAATCGCGCCGGAAGGGGCCGCGATTTCGCTCGCGACGGCGGTGCTCGGCGTGACTCTTCTGATCGTCGGGCTCCAGTGGCTCGGCCTCGCGGTGATCGCAGCCGCGATTATCGTCGGGACGTTTTTCCGCGATCCGGATCGCTACCCGCAGAGAATCGATCGGGTGGTAGTCTCGGGCGCCGACGGCAAAGTCGTCGAGATCGCCGAGGCCGCCCTGCCCTGCTCTCCGGCGGAGAGCTGTCGGCGTGTGTCGGTCTTCATGTCGCCGCTCAACGTACACGTGAATCGCGCGCCGGTCGGCGGCGAAGTCGCAAGAGTCGCGCACACGCCCGGCGATTTCCACGCGGCGTATGGCGATCGGGCGAGCGAGCATAACGAGCGCAACCTGCTGGTATTCACCGACGCCGCGGGACGGCGCCACGCGATGGTCCAGATCGCTGGTTACCTCGCCAGAAGAATCGTTTGCCGCCTGCACGCCCGTGATAAGATACAGACGGGGCAGAGAATCGGCCTGATTATGTTCGGAAGCCGCGTCGACCACTATGTGCCCGCCGAGTACCGCGTGACGGTCGCGGTCGGCGAGCGAGTGCGCGCCGGTGAAACCGTGATCGGAGAACTCGACCAATGAGCCATCAGATTCGGCGCGAGCGCGGAGAGCAGCCGCGGATGCGCCTGATTTCAGGCCGCTTGCGCGAGCAGCGCAAAAAAGTCGTCGCACCACTGCGCCGCGGCGTGTTCCTGGTGCCCGCGACGATCACCTCGCTCGGCCTTCTCGCGGGCTTCTACTCGGTGGTCTCCGCGCTGGAGGGTCATTTCGAGCTTGCCGCCGTCTTGATTGTGGTCGCGTTTATCTGCGACGGGCTTGACGGCCGGGTCGCACGCGCCTCGCGCACTTCCAGCCAGTTCGGAATCGAGTACGACAGCCTGTCCGACGTGGTCACGTTCGGCGTCGCCCCCGCGATTCTCACCTACTCATGGGCGCTCCGGCCGATCGGAACGATCGGCGTCGCTGTCGCGGGATTCTTCGTGGTGTGCGCGGCGCTCAGGCTCGCGCGCTTCAATGTTCAGACCGGATCGATCGACAAGCGTCGTTTCGTCGGACTGCCGGTGCCCGGCGCCGCCGTGATGATCGCCGGTATCGCGCTCGCGTACAGCTACTTCGAATTGGAATCGCCGCGCACGCTGTGCGCGCTGATGGTGCCGATCACGGTCGCGCTCGCCAGCCTGATGATCTCGCGGGTGCCATACCCGAGCTTCAAGGGGCTGGGCGCACACAAACGGGCGCCGGTCGAATTGATGGTGGTGGTGCTATTGGTGGTGGCGCTGCTGTTTGCGATGCCGCAGGTCACCGTGCTGCTGCTCGCGGGAGCCTACGTGTTTTCGGGGCCGTTCCTGATGGCTCGCGGCGAGCATCTGAGCGCCAGCATGCCGGTGCTCCCTCCCGCCGAGGCCGAGACTTCCGCTGCTGACTCGAAACGCACCCGCCCTCCGGTCGACAAACCCGACCATTCGTAGCCGGCCATTTTTCAGCGCCTTGACTGCGAACGGAACTGCCCTCTAGAATACGCGCAGTATGTATCGCCACCTGCTCAACGGACTGCTGCTTAGCTTGGCCCTTATCGGGGCCCACGCCGGGCGCGTGTCCGAGCAGGCTTGACGGTCTGTAAAATTCGAGACGAACGCTCCTGGCGGTGGGCCGACGAAGCCGCCCGGGGCGTTTTCTTTTTCCGCTCAGGCGCTTCGCCGGTTCCAGTCCAGGAGTGACGCGGAGGAGAAATCGCGATGGCGAACGCTGAATCACAAGCTTCCGACTACGTAAGGATCTTCGACACCACCCTGCGCGACGGCGAGCAGTCGCCCGGATGCACGATGAATGTCGAAGAAAAAATCGCGATTGCGCGCCAGCTCGAGCGGCTCAACGTCGATATCATCGAGGCCGGCTTCGCCGCCTCCTCGCCCGGCGACGCCGAGTCGGTCCGGCGCGTTGCGCAGGCCGTCAGCGGCCCGGTGGTGCTGAGCCTGTCGCGCACCCGTGAGGAGGACGTCGATGCCGCGCTGGCAGCGGTGGAAAAATCCGTCCGCCCCGGGATCCACATATTCATCGCGACCTCCGACATCCATCTCAAGTACAAGCTCAACATGACCCGCGAGGATGTGCTCAATGGCGCGACCTGGGCGGTCGCACGCGCGAAAAAGCATCTCGATTATATCGAGTTCTCCTGCGAAGACGCGTCGCGCTCCGACTGGGATTTCATGGTCAAGGTCTGCACCGAGGTGATTGCCGCCGGCGCCGGCGTGATCAACCTCCCTGACACCACCGGCCATGCGATTCCCGAGGAGTTCGGCCGCATGTTCGCGTACATGCGCGAGAAGGTGCCCGGCGCCGACCGCGTCATCTGGAGCGCGCATTGCCACAACGACCTGGGCCTCGCGGTCGCGAACTCGCTCGCCGCGGTCAGCAACGGCGCGCGTCAGATCGAATGCACCATCAACGGGATCGGCGAGCGCGCGGGCAACTGCTCGATGGAAGAAGTCGTGATGGCGCTCAAGACGCGGCGCGATTTCATGACCGTGCCGACCCGCATCAACACCCGCCAGATCTACCCGGCCTCGCGCCTGCTGTCGCAGGTCATCGGGCAGCCGGTGCCGGCCAACAAGCCGATCGTCGGCGACAACGCGTTCGCGCATGAGGCGGGAATCCATCAGGACGGCGTGCTGAAGTACAAGCTCACTTACGAGATCATGAAGCCCGAGGATGTCGGCATCCCGTCGAACAAGCTCGTGCTCGGCAAGCATTCCGGCCGCCACGCGTTCACCAACCGCCTGAGCGAACTCGGCGTCGACGTCGGCGCGGTGGATGTCGCGAAAGCGTTCGCCGAGTTCAAGGCGCTGTGCGACAAGAAGAAAGTCGTCTACGACGACGATCTGCTCGCACTGGTGACGGAGGAGGCGCGCCGCACCACCGATCATTTTGAGCTGGTCGACTTACGCGTGAGCTCGTCGTCGAAGAGCACTCCCACCGCGGAAATCACGATGCGCGTGAGCGGCGACGAGAAGACGGCCGAGGCGACCGGCGACGGAATGGTCGACGCCGCGTACAAGGCCATCTACAAAATCGCCGGGATTAATCCCGTGCTCGAGCGTTACGCGGTCAAGGCAATCACCGGCGGCACCGACGCGCTCGGCGAAGTGAGCTGCCTGGTGCGCGAGAACGGGATGACCGTCGCGGGCCAGGGCGCGCATAGCGACATCGTGATGGCGAGTGCGCTCGCGCTGGTAAACGCGCTCAATCGGCTCAAGGCGCGAAAACAGACACCGCTCAAACCAACTTCCGACGTGCCATGAGCAAATGCGCGTCGCGGGACTTGCCGCAGCATCTCACTTGGGCTAAGTGCTAGAGGTCGTTGCTCAGAAGCACCGCCGGTCTTGAGCTTGGGCGCGGCATCGCGCCCGGGTCCCACGCGTCAACAAAAGACTAGCCGCAAGGCCTGCCAGAGATTCAAAAGCGAATCGCTCCGCGCTCCTAAATGGCTCACAAGATCCTAGTACTGAAAGGTGACGGCATCGGCCCCGAAGTCGTCGGCGAGGCGCTCCAAGTTCTCAAGGTGATCGCGCGCCGCTCCGCCGTCGATATCGAGTTCAAGGAAGGGGCGATCGGCGGCCACGCGCTCGACGTGCACGGCACTCCGTTGCCCGACGACGTGCTCAAGCACGCGCAGGAAAGTGACGCGATCCTGCTCGGCGCTGTCGGCGGTCCCAAGTGGGACAATCCCAATGCCACGCAGCGCCCCGAGCAGGCGCTGCTCGGACTGCGCAAGGCGCTCTGCCTGTTCGCCAACGTGCGGCCGGTGAAAACAGTCAAGGAAGTGGTCGGCGCTTCGCCGCTCAAGGCCGATATCATCAACGGCGTCGACCTCGTGGTGATTCGCGAACTTACCGGCGGAATCTACTACGGCAAGCCGAGCGAGAAACGCCAGACCAAGGAGGGACGCGAGGCGGTCGACACCTGTCTCTACACCGAAGCGGAAATCGCGCGGGTGCTTCGTTTCGGCTTCGAGCTGGCGCGCGAGCGGCGCAAGAAGCTGACTTCGGTCGACAAGGCTAACGTGCTCTCCACCTCGCGGCTGTGGCGCGAGATCGCGACCGAGCTCAGCCAGGAGTTCAAGGACGTCGCATTCGAAAGTCAGCTCGTCGATTCGATGGCGATGCATCTGCTGCGGCGTCCGCGTGACTTTGACGTCGTCGTCACGGAAAATATGTTCGGCGACATTCTCACCGACGAAGCCTCCGTACTCGCGGGCTCGATGGGCCTGCTGCCCTCCGCGTCGCTCGGCGAAGAGATTAACGAAGCAGGTTTCCGCATTGGACTCTATGAACCGATCCACGGCAGTGCTCCCGATCTCGCCGGCCGTGACGAGGCCAATCCACTCGCGGCAATTTTGTCCGCAGCGATGCTGCTCGAGCATTCGCTCGGCATGAAGACCGAAGCGGAACTGATCGGACACGCGGTCGACGCCGTAGTTCACGAGGGATATCGCACCCGCGATCTGCAGGGCGGCGCCGGCAGCACCACCGTCGGATGCAAGGCGATGGGACGGCTGGTGCGCGAGAAAATCGAGAGCCTGGAAGCCTGATGAGCGAAACCGGCGAGCCGAAAGTGGCGGTCGTCGGCGCCACCGGCGCGGTCGGCAATCAACTGCTCGATTTGATCGCGGCGCGCAGCTTCGCTCCGAGCGGTCTCAGGCTGTTCGCTACCGCCAAGGGCGCCGGCGAGACGGTCGCGGTCGGCGACGAGGAGCTGCTGGTCGCGAACCTGGAAAGCCCCGCAGCGCTCGCCGAGTTTGATATCGCGTTCCTCGCGGTCCCGGCAATTTGCGCCGCCGAAATTATCAGCGCGAATCCGGGGCCGAAGCTGATCGACTTGAGCGCGGCGGCGCGCGCGCCCTCGCCCGAAGCGCCGATGGTCTCGCCTGGCCTGACCGCGCGCGATCGAATCGCCAAACTGAGTGCTCTCGGCGTCTTTGCGATTCCGCATCCGGTAGCACACGTCCTCGCAACTTGTCTCAAAGCGCTCGAGATTCCCGCCGGCATGGTCGCCGCAACCGCGATGCTAGGTGCATCGTCGGGAGGCAAGGGCCTTGTCGCGCGCACGGTCGAGCAGACCACCGACCTCTTGAGTGCGCGGCTCGATCTCGAGGAGGACGAGACTCAGCGTGGCTTCAATCTCTTCATGCGCGAGCACGAGCGCTCCATCGCGGGCGCGGCGACCGCGCAAGTGGCCGCCATGCTGTCCCCTGCGCCGGAGCTTCGGCTGCAGACGGTCTCGGTGCCGGTGCTTTATGGCTCCGCGATCACGATTGAAATTCCCGCGGACGGCGGCGGCGAGGTGATGATTGAATTGATTCGCGGCGCGCCGGGCGTACTACTCACCGAGGAAGGCGAGCCGCTCAGCGTAATCGACGCCGTCGGCCAGGAAGCGATCCTGGTGCAGGCCGAGCCGCGTCCGCACGGCCTTTCGCTTTGGTGCGTATTCGACAATGTGCGCCTCGCCGCGCTGACTGCGTTGTGGATCGCGGAGACGCTCAGCTTGCGCACCCCTCCGCTGGCCTGAGCAGGGAGCCGCGCGATGCCGCCGGTTGTCAAACTGACGCTGGAGTACGACGGCACCAACTACTCGGGCTGGCAGTTGCAGAGCGGGCAGGATTCGATCCAGGCGCGGATCGAAGCCGCACTCGAGCAAATATTTTCCACGACCGTACGCGTGTACGGCGCCGGGCGCACCGACGCGGGCGTCCACGCGCGCGGCCAGGTTGCCGCGATAAACCTGCCACGCGACTTCGACGCCGCTGAATTGCAGCGCGCGCTCAACGCGCTGCTCCCGCCCGCTATCGTGGTGCTCGAAGCGGTGCCGGCGCCCGACATCTTCGATCCCCGCCGCGACGCGCGCGAGCGTGTGTACGAGTACCGAATCCTGAACCGCCGGTCGCCGTCCGCATTCGAGCATCGCCGCGCGTGGCACGTGCGCGAGCGGCTCGATCTCGATGCCATGAATAGTGCCGCACGCGTGTTCGTCGGCGAGCACGACTTTGCCGCCTTCCGCACGCTGGGCTCCGAGGAGAAGACCACGATACGCCGCGTCGACCGAAGCGAATGGCGCCGCGAGAATGAAATGCTCATCTACCAGGTCGAAGCGACGAGCTTTCTCCGCCACATGGTACGCACCATGGTCGGCGCAATGGTGGACGCGGGGCGCGGGCGAATCGACGCGACGGCTGTCGAGGCGATCCTCGCCGGCCGCAAGCGCGCGGCCACCCACGCCGCGGCGCCGCCGCACGGCCTGTTTCTGCTCGCGGTGTATTACTGAGCCGGGCCGGAGCCGGTTCGCCCTCGACGGGGCGGGCTCCATCGCATGCTCGGCAGCGGAACCCATTGCGCCCGAGTGCAAAGAAAATGTGCCTGTGCAAAAATCTTCACCGTTTCTAGGAAAAGACGTGATTTTCGGGGTCGCTGCCCTTGAAAAAACTCCGCCACTCGTTCACGCTCTCTGCGAGCCCGAAAATCCGGGCCCCGCAAGAAGGAGGAGGATGATGACGCAGTCGCAAGTAGCAGCCCATCTCGCAGACAAGCTGGAAATCAGTAAAAAGCAGGCGAAATCGGCGCTCGAAGAAATCAACGCTCTGGTCGTTCGCGAGCTCAAGAAGGAAGGCTCCCTGCGCCTCGCCGGGCTCGGTATCTTCCGCAAGCGCAAGACCAAGGCGCGGATGGGCCGCAATCCCGCCACCGGTGAAGAGATCAAGATCCCGGCGCGCACGCGGCTTCGCTTCACCGCCGCCAAGGCGCTGAAGGACTCGGTGCTCGGGGCAAGATAAGCCTGGTTTGAACCTGTCAGCCGCGGGAGCAGACCGGCTCCCGCGGCTTGAATTTTCCTGCTCAATCGTCGCGAGTGCGGTTGCGGCCTGGAGGCCGTGGCGCCGACCTGCGAGCCTGTTTCGCGCGCGCCAGATATTCGCGAATCCTGATCTCGTAGCCACGATCTGCCGGGTCGTAGTAATCGCGATCGCCGAGCTTGTCCGGCATGTAGCTCTGCTCGGCGAGGCCGCCCTCGTAGTCGTGCGGGTATTGATAGCCCTTGCCGTAGCCAAGCCCCCGCATCATCGGCGTGGGCGCGTTGCGCAGATGCAGCGGTACTGGCAGCGCGCCGAGCGACTGTGCATCCTCGCGCGCCTTGGTCATCGCGCGAAACGACGCGTTCGATTTCGGCGCCGTGCCTAAATAGGTGACTCCCTGCGCGAGCGGGATCACGCCCTCGGGCAGCCCGACGAACTCGACCGCCTCCTTGACCGCGATCGCGATTTGCAGCGCGCGCGGGTCCGCATTGCCGACGTCCTCAGCGGCGAATATGACCATCCGGCGCGCAACGAACATCGGATCCTCGCCCGCCTCGATCATCCGCATCATCCAGTACAGCGCCGCGTCGGGATCGCTGCCGCGCATGCTCTTGATAAACGCGGAAATTACGTTGTAGTGCTCCTCGCCCGCGCGATCGTAGAGCAGGGCTTTTTTCTGCGCCGCCTCCTGCACGGTCGCAGCGGTTATTTCGGCCGCGTGCGCCGTCTCCGCGAGCTCGGCCCCGATCTCGAGCGTGCCCAGGGCGCTGCGCGCGTCGCCGCCGGCGAACCGGACCAGTTCCGCCATCGCGCCGTCGCCCAGCGCAAGCCCGCTCTTGCCGAGCCCGCGTTCAGGGTCGGCGAGCGCGCGCTTTATGATCGTTTTGATGTCGTCTTCCGAAAGTGGATTGAGCACCAGCAATCGCATCCGCGAGAGCAGCGGCGAGATTACCTCGAAGGACGGATTCTCGGTGGTAGCGCCGATCAGGGTAATCAGCCCGCTCTCGACATGCGGCAGAAGCGCGTCCTGCTGCGCTTTGTTCCAGCGATGAATCTCATCGATGAACAGCACGGTCCGCTTGCCGCCCGCTTCCAGATCGCCGCGCGCCGCCGCGACTGCTTCGCGCAAGTCGGCCAATCCGCTCGCCACCGCCGCGAGCTGGCGAAACTCGGCGCCCGATTGCTTCGCGAGCAGGATCGCGAGCGTGGTTTTGCCGGCGCCCGGAGGCCCCCACAGGATCATCGAATGGAGCTTCCCCGCCGCCACCATCTGGCTCAGGATTTTGCCGGGGCCGAGAAGATGTTCCTGGCCCACCACCTCGTCGAGGCGCGCCGGACGCATCCGATCCGCGAGCGGCTGAGCCAGCGGAACCTTTGCCGGAAACAGGCTTCCTGACGAAGCGGCCTTTCGCCGTGCCATCGCCCAACACCTAGCACAGTCGCGCGGGCCATCTAAGCCGCGTGGCTTTCCGTTGCGCAACCGCGCACGCCTGATCTAGCCTCGGGGCGGGCTGGACAGGAGCCGGCACCACCTATGATCATCGGGATCGATATCGGTGGCTCGACCACCGACGCGGTAATCCTCGAAAACGGCGGTCTCCACGTTGTAACGATCGAGGCTAACGATCCGGTCGCAGCCGCGGCCGGAGCGCTGGGCAAACTGGTCTCCGATTATGGGATGACGCTGGAGCGCGTCGATTGCGTGGCCGCGACGGGGGCCGGTGCGCGCGCGCTCGGCAAATCGCTGCTCGGGCGGCCGGTCATCAAAGTCAACGAGTTCACCGCGATCGGAATTGGCGGGACCTCGCTGGCGGGCCAGGACCGGGCGCTGGTGGTGTCGCTCGGCACCGGCACCGCGATCGTCTCGGTGACGCCGGAGGGAATCGTGCACGTGAGCGGCACCGGAGTCGGCGGCGG
>DATDGX010000059.1:0-4103 GCA_036521875.1 Binataceae bacterium (SeqCode) | reverse complement strand
GTGCAGGATCGGCGCCGCGTATTTCGTCAACTGCTCCTTCCCGGCAAGAAAACGAATATCCTCGTCTTTCACGTAAAGGCCCGCCATGAACGCCGAGCCTGAGGTTTTTCGGCAGCGCCGGCAATGGCACAACTCGAACGGCCCCGACGCTTTCTGGACTTCGAAACGTACGGCCCCGCACAGGCAGCTTCCTTTGATCATATCGGGTCTCCTCAGGATCGACCGCGCGGCCGGCCGCACGGTATCTCCGGCAATCAGCCCGCGAGTTTCGCTTTCAGGATTTCGTTGATTATTTTCGGATTGGCTTTGCCGCCCATCGCTTTCATTACCTGGCCGACGAAGAATCCGTAGAGCTTGTCGCGCCCGCCACGATACTCGGCGAGCTTGTCCGGCTCCGCCGCGAGCACTTTGTCGATCGCCGACGCGATCGCTGATTCGTCCGAGACCTGCGCGAGCCCCAACTCGGCGACCGTCGCGTCCGCGCTTTTCCGCGACTTGCACATCGCGGCGAACGCGGTCTTGGCGGCGTTGAGACTGATTTTCTGTTCCTCGACCATCCGCAGCAGCGCGCCGGCTTCCGCGGCCGGCGGCACCGCTTCCGCGAGCGGCTTGCCGGTCTCGTTCGCGACGCGCAGCACTTCGGTCATTACCCAGTTCGCCGCGGACTTGGCATTCACTCCTTTGCCGAGGATATCCACGAAGTAATCACCGACCTCGCGATCTTCGAGCAGGACGCCCACTTCATACTCATTGAGGCCGAAGTCTCGGGCGTAGTTCTTGCGCCGCTCCGCCGGCGTCTCCGGCATCGACGCGCGAATCTTCGCGACCAACTCATCCGGCACGATCAGCGGCGGCAGGTCCGGCTCGGGGAAATAGCGATAGTCATTCGCAAACTCCTTCGAGCGCATCGGGCGCGTTTCTTCCTTGACGGAATCCCACAGCATCGTCTCTTGCGAGATTTTGCCACCCGCTTCGAGAACTTCGATTTGCCTGTCGACCTCGTACTCGATCGCCTTCTCGACGAAGCGGAACGAGTTGAGGTTTTTGATCTCGGTGCGCACGCCGAATTCGGTCTGCCCGCGCGGACGCACCGACACGTTGACGTCGCATCGGAAGCTCCCTTCCTCCATCCGGCCGTCTGAAGCTTCGATATAGCGCAGGATCGCGCGCAGCTCGCGCAAGTATGCGCCCGCCTCCTCGGCGGAGCGGAGGTCGGGCTCGCTGACGATTTCGATCAGCGGAACGCCGCAGCGGTTGAAGTCGACGAGGCTGTACGCCGCCTCGTGAATGTTTTTTCCCGCATCTTCCTCGAGATGAATTCGCACCAGCCGGATGCGGCGCGGCGCGCCGTCGGTGGCGCCCGGCAGATCGACATAACCGCCCTTGCAGACGGGCGTTTCGTATTGGCTGATTTGATAGTTCTTCGCGAGGTCGGGATAGAAGTAGCTTTTGCGATCGAAGATCGAGCGCGCCGCGATCGCGGAATGCGCCGCCAGGCCGGTGCGGATCGCGAGCTCGACGGCGCGCCGGTTGAACACCGGCAACACCCCCGGCATCCCCAGGCACACCGGGCAGGTGTTCTCGTTGGGCGCGGCGCCGAACGACGTCGAGCATCCGCAGAACAGTTTCGAGCGCGTCAGCAGATGCGTGTGGACTTCGAGTCCGATCACCGGCTCGTATTTCTCGAGGTTCATGGTTGCTTCCCGCTACAGCTCGGCGGTCCGCTTTGCGACTGCGTTGGAGCGCTCGTACGCGTCGCCCGCGCGCAGGATCGCCTCTTCGCTGAATGGCGGGCCGATTATCTGCATCCCGATCGGCAGCCCCGCGCCGTCGTATCCGCACGGGAGCGCGAGCCCCGGCAGCCCCGCGAGGTTCACCGAGATGGTGAAGATGTCGGACAAGTACATCGCGAGCGGATCGGTCATCTTCTCGCCGAGCTTGAACGCAGTGGTGGGCGCGACCGGGGTGACGATCGCGTCGCAGGTTTCGAACGCGCGCTCGAAGTCCTGGCGGATCAGCGTCCGCACTTTCATCGCCTTCAAATAATATGCGTCGTAGTAACCGGCCGAGAGCGCAAAGGTGCCGAGCATGATACGGCGCTTCACTTCGGCGCCGAAGCCGCGCGCGCGAGTCATCTCGTAGAGCGCGATATGGTCCTCGGCGTTGACGCGCAGGCCGTAGCGGATACCGTCGTAGCGCGCGAGGTTCGCGCTCGCCTCGGCGGTCGCGATTAGGTAGTACGCCGCGACTGCATAGCCAGTGTGCGGAAGTGAGATATCGACCAGGCTCGCGCCGAGCGACTGATAATGCTTGAGCGCGGCGCGCACCGCGTTCTCAACCGCGGGCTCCATCCCCTCGATGAAATATTCGCGCGGCACCCCGATACGCATTCCTTTCACGTCGCCGCTTAGCGCGCGCTCGTAGTCGGGCACCGCGCGCGCGGAGCAGGTCGAGTCGCTCGGGTCGGCGCCCGCGAGCGTACGCATCATGATCGCCGCGTCGCGCACGGTTTTGGCGAACGGGCCGACCTGGTCGAGCGACGACGCGTACGCCACGACGCCGTAGCGGCTGACCCTGCTGTAGGTCGGCTTGATCCCGACCACGCCGCAGAACGATGCGGGCTCGCGAATCGAGCCTCCGGTGTCGGTGCCGAGCGCAGCCAGGCATTCGTCCGCCGCGACCGCCGCGGCCGAGCCTCCCGACGAGCCGCCCGCGACGCGGCCGAGATCGTGCGGATTCATGGTGGGACCGAACGCCGAATTTTCCGTCGAGGAGCCCATCGCGAACTCGTCCATGTTGGTCTTGCCGACGAACACGGCGCCCTCGCCACGCAGCTTGGCGATCACTGTCGCGTCAAACGGTGGAACGAAGTTTTCGAGAATCTTCGACGCGCAAGTGGTGACCACGCCGCGGGTCGCGTAGATGTCCTTGATGCCGAGCGGGATTCCGCACAGCGCTGGCGCGTCGGGCGCTTTGAGCCGGCGGTCGGCGGCCTCGGCCTGCGCGATTGCATCGCGCTCGCACACCATCAGGAACGCGTGGAGCTTGCGATCGACGGCGGCGATCCGATCGAGACACGCGCGGGTGAGCTCGAGCGCCGAGATTTCGCGCCGGCGAAGCTGGTCGCGCGCGCCGGCAATAGTCAGTCTGTTCAGTTCCGATGCCATGCTGATCGGCGCGTACGGTGCGCCTCAAAGATTACTTTCGTTCGACAGTACTCACTCGATTATTTTGGGCACTTTGAAATAGCCGCGCTCGCGCGCCGGGGCGTTGGCGAGCATTTCGCCCGGCGCGTGGGGGTTGGTCACCACGTCATCGCGCATCGGGGTGCCCGACTCGCCGACCTGCGAAGTGGGCGCGACGTTCTGCGTGTCGAGCTCGCCGAGCTTCTCCACGTAGGCGAGCATCTCGTCCATGTCGGAGCGCAGGCGCTCTTCTTCCTCGTGCGAGAGCTCGAGCCGCGCGAGGCGCGCGACGTGGCGCACCTGTTCGAGCGTGATAGTTACTTTTCCTGGCGCCATAAAAAGTCGTCAGCCGTTTGTGAATCGTAACATCCCGCGCGCTGCGTGTCAGGGCCGCGCGCCGCGATTCTTACCCATCCGATGATGGCGGAAGGCCTGGTCGCACTGTTCTCGAATGTCCCCGGTACGATCCCATAGCAGGCTGTTGAAAAAATTCCTTTCCGATCGGATCGACGGATAGGCTTGTGTCTATATGTTCCGCTGGTTCCTGGCTCTTGAGCTGGAACTAACTTGGGTTGCACCACTCCACGCTCAGTCTCGGGTTCGCGACCTCGTCGATGAAGCTATATCGCGCGGGAATGATGTCAGATAAGGAGCGAGGATGAGAGCGACTTCGCTTGCCACAGTTGGAAAGGCCAGAATGGCCATCCGCGATGATCCGCCTGGGCCGGTGAGCAGCATCTGCACGAACACCAACGGCAACCAGTAGAGTAACGGCGGGTCTGGCTTGCGCCACTCCCGAAAGCCCCACGCCAGTATCAGCCAAAAGGGACCGAAAGCCATCCAGAGCGTGCCAACGCCGTGTGGCGAGGCAAATTCCCGCAGCGAATCAAGTACATTGTGGCTGACCTGTAGAGATGC
>DATDGX010000058.1:0-2099 GCA_036521875.1 Binataceae bacterium (SeqCode) | reverse complement strand
GTGGTCGCCAACATTACGGACATTCTCATGAACGCTTACGCGATAGAGTCGGTGATGCTGCGCACTCAGAAGATCGCGCGCAGCGGGCGCAACGCCGAGAACGCGACCGACATGGCCGCGGTGTTCGCGCGCGAAGCCATGGACACGATCGATTCGGCGGGGCGCACGGCGCTGGCGGCGTGCTCGGAAGGCGACGCGCTGCGGACCAATCTGGCGGTCCTGAAGCGCTTCACCAAATATGAGCCGATAGACCTGATCGGCGCGCGCCGCAACATCGCCGCCCGTCTGATTCAGGCGGAACGGTACGTCGTCTAAACCGAAGATCGTCGTGTTGGTTGGTTTGCCCGGATCGGGCAAGTCGACCTATGTGGAAAGGCTCGGCGCGCCGTCGCTCGCGAGCGATGAAATCCGGCGCCTGCTGATCGACGATCCCGCGAATCAAGACATTCATCGGCGCGTGTTCGGGGTTCTGCGCGAACTGCTGCGCCATCGCCTGGAACTGCGGCGTCCTATCACTTATATCGATGCGACCAATCTGACCGCGTATGAGCGGCGACCGTACATCGCGCTGGCGGAGGCCCACGATTGTGAAGTTGAAGCCGTGTTTTTCGATGTGCCGATCGAAGAATGTCAGCGCCGCAATCGCGCGCGAAGCCGGAATGTGCCGGACGGAGCGATCGCGGAAATGGCAAAGCGTCTGACACCGCCGTCCACCGAAGAGGGGTTCTCGCGAGTTATCGTAGTGTGATGAAAATTCTGTCGAGCCTGCTCGCCGCAGGTCTTGCCATCACGGCCGCGTCCATCGACGGCGCCAAGATTCATTCCGCGATCGCGGGCTCCGGCGAGCCAACGGTGATTTTCGTCCACGGCTGGACTTGCGATTCGAGCACATGGGTTCGTCAGGTGCCGGCCGTCGCGCGCCGGTTTCGCGTGATTACGCTCGACCTTCCCGGCCACGGCCAAAGTGAATCGCCCAAGAGCGGAAAGTTTTCGATGGACCTGTTCGCGCGCGCGGTCGAAGCGGTGCGCCGCGACGCCCGGGCGGATCGAATCGTGCTGGTGGGCCATAGCATGGGGACGCCGGTGATTCGCCAGTATGCGCGCCTCTATCCGCAGCACGTGGCCGCGCTGGTGCTGGTGGATGGCGCGGTCGTGCTCAGTCAAGCGAATATGGCGTCGATGGCCGAGTTCAGTCATCGTTTTGAGGGCCCTGACGCGGCGAAGAATCGTGAGTCTACGATTCGGGGGATGTTGACTCCGGCCGCGGCGCCCGCTTTGCAGGAAAAGATCGTGAAGATGATGATGACGCCACCCAACGCGACGGCCTCTGGCGCGATGGCCGCCATGGGCGCGCCCGATATCTGGCGCGACGACCCGATCGATGTTCCGGTGCTCGGCCTTTACGCGGACAAATCGCAAGCGGCGAATCGCGACGCGATGGCGCGCCTTTTTCCGAAGCTCGAATACTTCGAAATCCCCGGCACGGACCATTTTCTGATGCTCGAAAAACCGGACGAGTTCAATCGCATCCTCCTCGAGTTCCTGAACAAGCTAAAATAGCTCGCTTGCAGCTTCGCTCCATCGTCGATCCGCGGTCGGCGGCGTATCGCGCCAATTACGAGTGGATGACCGCGGAAATCGAGCGGCTCCGCGCGGAGCTGAAACGGTCGACCGAGGGCGGCGGCGCGAAATACATCGAGCGCCACAAAGCGAAGGACAAGCTCCTGCCGCGCGAGCGGGTGGAAGCGCTGCTCGATGAAGGCTCGTACTTTCTCGAAATCGCCCCGCTCGCGGGATTTGGAATGGAGGGCGAGGTATCGGGGGCGGGCATCGTCGGCGGAATCGGATTGGTGGAGGATCGGGAATGCCTGATCATCGCCAACGAAGCGACGGCGAAGGGCGGAGCTACGGGCGAGCCCGGGCTGCTTAAGAACGCGCGCCTGGCCGACATCGCGCGTGAAAATCGTTTGCCGACGATTTTGCTGGTGGAGGCGGCGGGCGCCGATCTTCCGCAGCAGGCCAAGGTGTTCGTGCCGGGCGGACGCGGATTTCGGGAAATCACACGCCGGTCTCGAATGCGCATCCCGACCATCTCCGTC
>DATDGX010000057.1:0-6300 GCA_036521875.1 Binataceae bacterium (SeqCode) | reverse complement strand
ATCCACACCGTCCAGATTAACGCGGGCGAGGACGAGGGGACCTCATGCTTTGAGAGGCTGTCGGCGGTGTCGGTGTTCGTGGACACCAACCGGGTCGTGAAGAACAGCAAGTTCTTCGGCAACGCTTGCACGTCGTACCCGACCCCGAACCCAGTACTCTAAGTTAGCTCTGCAGCAAGGCTGATTTGTCAACAGAGCCCGGCGCGACTCCGGTCGCGTCGGGCTTCTGCATTTCTAATTGTCTTCCGGCCACGCTAACCTCGGGGGCGCCCGCGAGACCTCGCGCGCGCGGCGTGATAAGTATCGCGCTGTCGTCCAGGACCTGGAGGATCCCATGAAATTCGGAACATTTCTGTTTCAGACTCAACCCGCGGGCCTCGCGGCGGTAGCGCGCAAGGCGGAGGAACTCGGCTTCGAGTCGCTGTGGATTCCGGAGCACATCGTTCTGCCGGTGAAGTACGCATCACCATATCCGTACTCGTCGAGCGGCAGGATGCCGGCGCCGCCGGAGACGCCACTTCACGATCCGATGCTCGCGCTCGCGTTCGTGGCGGGAATCACGAGCAAGATTCGGCTCGCGACCGGAATTTTCGTGTTGCCGATTCGCAACCCGATCGCGACCGCGAAAGCGGTTGCGAGTCTCGACGTGCTCTCAGGCGGCCGCTTCATCTTCGGCATCGGAATCGGATGGCTCGCGGAGGAGTTCGCGGCGGTGGGAATGAACTTCCAGGATCGCGCGCTGCGCACCCGCGAGTATGTCGCGTTGATGAAGGAGCTGTGGAGCAAAGAGGATCCGGTCTATGCCGGGAAGACCGTGCACATCGAGGGCGTCAGGTTTATGCCCAAGCCGATTCAGAAACCGCATCCGCCGCTAGTGTTCGGCGGGCACACCGAACCGTCGCTGAAGCGTGCCGCGCGCCTGGGCGATGGATGGTACGGAATTGCGGAGAGTCTCGATGAGACCCGCCATGTGATCGCGCGGCTCCGCGAGCACGAGCGCGCGCTCGGGCGCAATACGTCGCTGGAGCTCACGGTTAGTCCGCGCCTCGGCGGTCCGCTCACCGTTGACCAGGTGAAACAGCTTGGCGAGATGGGCGTCGAGCGAATTCTCTACGGCGGTGGCCCGGCGCGGGAACAGATCGCCGCGATGGAGAAGTTTCGCGACGAAGTGATGACCGCCTCGAAGTGAGGTTCAAAGACATCGTGATGACGACCAACCCGTGAAGCGCGCCATCCGCTTCGGATCGCCCGTCGTTGTTCCCGCGTCTCTCCAAATGGGGCCGTGCGATCTTTCCTTAAATTTTGGCAAGATCACGATTGGCCTGACAGGCCAGCCGTGGATATCATTGAAGAAGAGAAACGATCTCTCCTTGCGCAAAACGACTTATTGGCGAAGGGCATTTAATGGAGGCGCCCCTCAGCGATGAAAAGCTGCCCGAGGTGCGACAAGACCTATCCCGATTCGGAGACCTTCTGCGAGGTCGACGGCACCGCGCTGGTGCATGCGGATCCCGCGTTCGCCCAGGTGCGCGCCGACCCGGCGTCCACCATGAGCGCCGGCGATCAGAATTCCAGCGATACTCCCAAGGAGTGTCCGGTGTGCGGAGGCCAGACCGAGCCGGGCGAAATCATCTGCAACTTCTGTGGAGCACGCCTGACCAACGAGCCGATTGCCGCGGCGTCTCCAGGGCCGGCGCGTGTCGCGCCGCAGTTCC
This sequence comes from Binataceae bacterium (SeqCode), assembly GCA_036521875.1. Taxonomy (GTDB): domain Bacteria; phylum Desulfobacterota; class Binatia; order Binatales; family Binataceae; genus DATDGX01. The sequence goes on along the minus strand of DATDGX010000057.1, from coordinate 4,585 downwards.
CATCGAGAGCGGCAACCTCGATCAAAATGACCAGCCAGATGCCGCTGGGCGAGGACGAGGAAGAGTCGGACGGCGGCGGGATGCTGGTTACCCTCGGTTATATCCTCGCCGCAGTCATCGCGCTCGGCGGCGGCGCGTGGTTCGCGCTGCATCTGAGCTCCGGGCAGGGCGGTCCGCCGGCGCCGGCTGCCAAGTCGTCGCCAGCCGCGCCGACCGGTCCTATAGTCGCGCTCGCGAACACGATGCCGATCCAGGTGACCGGGGAATCGGCGACCGCTCCGGAGCGTAACCCTGACGCAGCTCACAAGGTGTTCAACGGCAATCGCAATTCGCTCACCGAGACCTATATGCATGCGGTCGCTGGTGAAAGCGGGTTGTATGATGGAATGATCGTGAGACTCAGGGTGCTGCCCGACGGTTCCGTCGCAGGCGCTGCGATCAGAACAGCGACCACGACGAACCCTGACCTGGACGCCGAAGTAGTCAAAGCTGTATCGGCGTGGAAATTTCCCGCCTTCACGGGCAGCCAGGTCGAGGTTGATTACCCAGTGATCTTCGCCAACGACGGCTCCCAGCAGGCATCGATCGAAGCGGACCTGAGCGGAAAGCTCGCGGCGCTTAGTCCCTCCGAGGCGCCAGAGTACGCCTCCGCCGCGGAAGCGTCGGCGGAAGGGGCTCCTTCGCCCGGCGCCGCGACGACGCCCGAAGCGCCTACTGACGTTTCGGTGCCGGTGGTACCGTCGGTATCCCCTCCTGCGGTCGCCTCGGCAGGAGCGCCGTCGGGATCGGTGCTGCCGCCGCCGCGCAGGCGGGTGCGCCACCGCGAGATGGCAGCGCTCCCGAAGCCCACCCCCGCGCTGCTCGATCGCGTGCAGGATGCGCTCCGCAGCAGCCGCAAACTCGGCCGTGTGCGCGCCTACACGAATCACGGCACCGTGGTGCTGTTCGGCAAGGTATATAACGACAACGACAAGGCGCTCGCGGACCGCGTCGCCAGGGGCGTCCCGGGCGTGACCGGAGTGAACAACACGCTCACCACCGACCTCGCGGAATGGTCCGACACCGCGGCGCGAATCACGGCGCAGCTCCAGAGCGCGGGCCTGAGCAAGGTCACCGTCAGGGTGATCGGCAGGGACGCTTACCTCAACGGCGAGGTGAAGACCGCGCTCGAGCGAGAGCGCGCAGCCACCGTCGCCGAAGGGGCCGCGGCAGTGACGGTCAAGGCCAATATGATTCGCGTGGTGCCCGGAGGCATATTCAGTTTCTGAGCGATGGATCGAGTCGCGCATCCGTCCGCGCTCGCGCGGACCAGATCGCGTAACCCGCTTAACAAACGCTCTATTGACAAGGTTTCCAATCAACGCTTATATGGCGGCAAGAGTGCGGCATCGGCCGTTTCCCCCAGGAGGTTTTCGTTTCCCATGGCTGATCAACCTACGACTGCCAAGCAGGTGTTTGAGATGATGCCGAGCCGTTTCAACAAAGAGGCGGCAAAAGGACTCAACGCCATTTATCAATTCGATCTTTCCGGCGACGGCGGCGGCAAGTGGCACGTGGTAATCAACAACGATACCTGCGAAGTCAAAGAGGGCCCGGCGGCTTCGCCGAGCATCACGATTTCAATGACCGCGCAGGATTACGTCGACATGACAACCGGTAAGCTCAACGGCCAGGTCGCCTTTATGAGCGGCAAGCTGCGCATCGCCGGTGATATGGGTCTCGCTCTCAAGATGCAGACCCTTTTTGGCTAGACGGCAAGCGGATTCGACTGATAGAATTTAGTCAGCGCCGGGTCCTTCACGCGGGCCCGGCGCGTGACAACCACCAGCCCAAACACTCCCCAATACTCACGCAGGCCAACGAGCCCCGCTCCAGGTTTAGATTCGGTTCGCAGTCGACATAGAGACTAACTTCACTGCATAACCACTTCGAGGCTGCCGCCCGCGCGAACGGCCGTTTCTGCATAAACCCAGTCAGAAAATTTTTGCTCGCCCCTTCGACTTCAGAGGAATGGAGGACAAATCCACGTCACAGGAAGAGAGAACCCGAATGAGTACAGCGGAATCGTCCGGCGATCCTAACAAGGACGCCGAAAACCCGGCCAATCCCGGCCAGGACAACGACTCGGTCGCGTCCAAGCTTTCCAGGGAGCTTACCAACTGGCGGCGGCGGCGCACTTCGACGCGGCCGCGGCTTGCCGACGGAAGCTCGCAAGGCTTTCAGTCGGAGCCCGCACGCACCATCAAGGTGCGCGGCCACGAGACGCTAGTTGTTCGCAAACCCAAGCTCGTTGCCAAGCCACCCCAGAATCACACTCCCAGCACAGATTAGAAGCCGGTCGCAGCCGTCCGTGGGTGCTGAGGGGTGGAGTGTGAGGGGCGGTCAGGAACGGAAAACTTCGACCGGCGTCTCGCGTGACGCCTGCCGCGCCGGATAAAACGTCGCGAGCAGGCACAGGATCATCGACGCGGCCGCGACCAACGCGAAGCTCGAGACATCGACCGCGATCGGCAGCGTCGACATCCCGTAGATCTCGCGCGGGATCTTGATGAAGTGGTAATTCGCGAGCGCGAAGCATCCGATCGCGCCCAACGCGAGGCCGCCCGCGGTGCCCGCCGCACCGACGATCAGCCCCTTGAGCACGAAGATCAGCCGGACGTCGCGCCGCGTCGCGCCCATCGCAAGCAGCACCGCGATGTCCTTGCGCTTCTCCATCACCACCATGATCAGCGTCGCGACCAGGTTGAACGCTGCGACTCCGATCAGCAGTATCAGCACCAGCGAGTACACCCGCTTCAGGATCTGGAACCCCTCCACCGCGGACTGGTTGTACTGGATCCAGTTTTCGATGTGATAGGGAGCCGCGAAGAGTCTCTGCAGCGCGACGGTCACGCTCTGGGTCTGGTCGAGGTTCTGAAGATGGAGATCGATACCGTCGACTTTTCCGGGCCTGCCGAAAAAGCTCTGCGCACGGCCGAGATCCATGAACAGCATCGTGCCGTCCAGGAACGCGATCCCCGAATCGAAAATTGCGCCGACCACGAATTCGCCGGTCCTCGTCGAGAGCGAGCCGTCGGCGCCGATTATCGGCGCGACCACGCGGACCTGATCGCCGAGCTTCACCCGTAGCTTCTCAGCGAGCGTGGCGCCGATCGCGAGGGCGCCGCCACTGACCGGCGGCCCGTTCGCCTGCGGAATCGAGTAGTCCCTGGCGAGGCTCGCAAGACTGCCCTGGGTCACGTAGCGGCCCCATTCGGAGTCCACCACCGGATTGTTGGGCTCGACGCCGCGCACCAGCACGCCGCCGATCCCGCGTCCCGAACTTACCATCGCCTGCCCGACGATGAATGGATCGGATCCGGTCACGCCCGCGACCTTGTTGGCGCGCGCCTGGATCGCGGCGTAGTCGGAGATAGAACCCGCCGCGCTGCGAATCTGCACCTGCGGTGAAAGGCTCAGCACGCGTTCTTTGAGGCTCTGCTCGAAGCCGCCCATCACCGAAAGCGTCAGCGTCAGCGCCGCGACGCCGATCATCACGCCCACCGCGGTGAACACCGTGGTGACCGAGATGAAGGCATCCTTGCGCCGCGCGCGCAGGTACCTGAGTGCGATTTTCAGTTCGTAGCGCACGAATATTCGCCGCGCCGCTTACCCGCGCCGTGGCCGGCGCCGACCGCCAGGAATCAGAATATCACTTGTTCCTGCTTGAGCTGATCGATTTCGGCGGCGCTGAGGCCGAGCATTCCGCCCAGCACTTCGTCGTTGTGCTGGCCAAGTGTCGGCGCCGCGGTGCGGAGTTCGCCTGGCGTGCGGCTCATCCGATGCTGCAAGCCTTCGTAGACGGACGCTCCCATCTCCTTGTGTTCGAGCCAGTGCCAGAAATCGAATGCCTCGAGGTTCTCGTCGCGATGAAGGTCGACGCAGTTCTCGACCGGGTAGGCCGCGACGCCGGCGCCCTGCAGCTCGGTGGTGAGATCGTGCGCTTGATGCGATCGCACCAGCTCGCCAACGAAGGCGTCGAGCGCCGCGCGATAATCGAGGCGTGCACGCGTCGATTCGAACCGCGCATCACTGGCGGCCGCCTGAGCACTGGCGCCAAGCGTCGCGAGCATCGCGCGCCACTCGGCGTCGCTGCCGACCGCGATCGCGATCCAGCGCTCTTGCCCGTCCTCATCGGCGCATCGATACGCGCCGTGCGGCGCATAGCGATCCGACGCGTTGGCGCGCGGTTCGAGCACTCGGCCGGTCGCGAAATAGTCAATCAGCGCAGGCGCGAGATTGTGCAGCGAGGCTTCGTACTGCGACATGTCGATATACTGGCCGCGGCCCGTGCGGCGGCGATAGTCGAGCGCGGCCAGCAGGGCGCACGCCGAGAAGCGCGGCGCGATGAAGTCGCTATACGCGCCGTAGGGCGGCGCGCACGAACCCTCGCCATAGCCCGAGATGTAGTAAAAGCCCGACAGCGCAGCCATCAACTGGCCGAATCCCGGGTACATCGCATTGGGCCCGGTCTGCCCCTGCATGCAGGTCGAGAGCATGATCAGTCCGGGGTTGATCTCGCGCAAATGCTGGTAGTCGAGCTCCC
>DATDGX010000056.1:0-10171 GCA_036521875.1 Binataceae bacterium (SeqCode) | reverse complement strand
TACGGAGTCCGCGCCTGCAAAGCCCGCGGCCGCATCGCCCGCTCCCAAGGTTCGTGTCACCCCGGAGCAAGCCGAAGCCTCCTCGCTCGAGGGCGAGCGCAAGACGGTCACGGCGCTGTTCGCCGATATTAAAGGCTCGACGGAGTTGGAGCAGGACCTCGACCCCGAAGAAGCGCGCGCGATCATCGATCCGGCATTGAAGCTGATGATCGACGCGGTGCGGCGCTACGACGGCTACATCGTGCAGAGCACCGGCGACGGCATCTTCGCGTTGTTCGGCGCGCCGGTCGCGCATGAAGATCATCCGCAGCGCGCTCTGTACGCTGGCCTGCGGATGCAGGAGGAGCTGAAACGCTACTCGGCGAAATTGGTCGCGGACGGCGGAATGCCGATCGAAGCCCGCATCGGCGCGAACACGGGAGAAGTGGTCGTGCGCTCGATCTCAACCGGTGGCGGCCACGTCGAATACACGCCGATCGGGCACACCACGAATCTCGCATCGCGGATGCAGGCCGTCGCGCCGACCGGCTCTATCGCAATCAGTGAGCAGACGCGCAAGCTGGTCGAGGGTTACTTCGCGCTCCAGCCGCTGGGACCAACCAAAGTCAAAGGCGTCAGCGAACCGGTGTATGTCTACGAGGTGACCGGGCTCGGGCCGCTGCGCACTCGGCTGCAGCGCTCGGCGGGACGCGGGCTGTCGAAGTTCGTGGGGCGGCAGGCCGAGATGGATTCTCTCAAGCGCGCGGCGGAGCAGGCGAAGGCCGGGCGCGGGCAGATCGTCGCAGCGATGGCCGAGGCCGGAGTCGGCAAGTCGCGGTTGTTTTATGAGTTCAAGGCCATGTCGCAATCGGGCTGGATGGTGCTCGAAACCTTTTCGGTCTCGCATGGCAAGGCATCGGCGTTCCTGCCGGTTCTCGACCTGTTGCACGGTTACTTCAAAATCATCGGTGACGACGACGCCCGTGCGCGGCGCGAGAAGATCGGCGGCAAGGTGCTGATGCTCGATCGCGCGCAGGAGGACACGCTGCCTTATCTGTTCGCGCTGCTCGGAATCGTCGAGGGCGACGATCCGCTGGCGCAGATGGACGCGCAGGTCCGCAAGCGGCGCACGCTCGATGCGATCAAGCGCATCCTGCTGCGCGAATCGCTCAATCAGCCGCTGATGGTGATCTTCGAGGACCTGCACTGGATCGACGAGGAGACGCAGGCGCTCTTGAATCTCCTCGCCGACGCGATCGCCAATGCGAAGATCCTGCTGCTGGTCAACTATCGCCCGGAATATTCTCATCAGTGGAACAGCAAGACTATCTATACGCAGCTTCGGCTCGACCCGCTCGGCAAGGAGAGCGCCGACGAGATGCTGTCGGCGCTGCTCGGCGACGGCAAGGATCTGGTGCCGCTCAAGCGCGTGATCATAGAACGCACCGAAGGCAATCCCTTCTTCATGGAAGAGACCGTGCAGGTCCTGCTCGACGAAGGCTCATTGCTTCGCGACGGCAGCATTACGCGACTCACCCGGCCGCTCGGCGATCTCAAAATTCCTCCCACCGTGCAAGGAATCCTCGCCGCGCGCATCGACCGGCTATCCGCGGAGTCCAAGGACCTGCTGCAAGCGCTGGCCGTCATCGGTAGGGAGTTTTCGCTCTCGTTGATTCGTGCGGTCGTCCCGAAATCCGACGACGAACTAAGCCGCATGCTCAATGACTTGCAGCTCGGCGAGTTCATCTATGAGCAGCCTGCGGTGACAGATATCGAATACTCCTTCAAGCACGCGCTGACTCAGGAGGTCGCGTTTGGTTCGGTGCTGAACGAGCGGCGCAAGGAGCTGCACCGACGCACCGCGGCGGCGATCGAATCTCTCTACGCCGAACGGCTGGAAGACCGCTACACCGAGCTGGCCCATCACTATGGCCGTGCGGGCGACGCCGCCAAAGCGGTACACTACCTTTATCTTGCGGGCGTACAGGCGCTTGCGCGTTCGGCTTTCAGCGAAGCGGTCGCACATCTGACCGCCGGTCTGGAATTTCTCAAGACTCTGCCCCAGAGTCCGGCCCGCGACGCGCAAGAATTGAAGTTGCAGTTGGAACTGGGCGCGGCCTCACCGCCTGTGTATGGTCCGGCTTCCGATCAAACCGAGGCGGCTTTTTCGCGAGCCTATGAGCTTTGCGTTCGCGACGGCGAGAGTATCGACCTGCTGCGAGCCTTGGCCGGGATCAGACTCGTGCATGGGACGAGGGGTGCGGTGCGCAAAGCGTGCGAAGTTGCTCGAGAGGCTTTGGAAATAGCCCGCCGAATCAACGATCCAATCCAGCTTGCGATTACCCAATTCGCTTTAGGCGCTTACACAAGTACGCTGGGGGATCTGACTCAAGCGCGGCAGATGCTTGAGGAATCGATCGAGCTGATCGCATCGCTTCCGGACGCTCCCAATCTGCAAATCAATCAGGTTCAACTACCGATGATCCTCGGTCGCACGCTTTGGCTGCTTGGCTTCCCGGATCAGGCGCTAAAGCAGATGCGCGAGTCTGAAATCAGGGGTCATCGGAGCTCCAATCCGGTGGCGAAGGCCTTCGGACTTTCGGCTAAAGAAGCCGACATTTGGAGCGGCAATTTTGAGTCGGTTCGAAAAAACGCACAAGCGCTGTTGGAGGCTCCTTGGGCTGCGGAACAATTCCGCGCGGCCTTTGCAGACGTCGCTCGCGGCTGGTTGCTGGCCAAGCAAGGGCACTCCGACGGGATAGCGATTATACGCGACGAGATGGCGAGGTCGGCTGCGACCCGCTTCGGCAGAGACCGTTCACTGTCCGCAGCGATGCTGGCGGAAGCATGCGCGGCCGTGGGCCAAATCGACGAGGCTATCAGCGCAGTTGACGAGGTATTACCGATCGCGCAGACCGAGGAGCGCTACTACGAAGCGGAGCTGAATCGGCTGCGCGGAGAATTGCTGCTTACGCGAGGGAATACAGAGAACGGAGCCGCCGAAGATTGCTTCCGCACTGCGATCGATATTGCCCGGCGCCAGAATGCCAAGTCATGGGAATTGCGCGCGACAACCAACCTCGCACGGCTGCTCGACAAGCAAGGCAAGCGCGACGAAGCGCGCGCGATGCTCGCGGAAATCTACGACTGGTTCACCGAGGGCTTCGACACCGCCGATCTGAAGGACGCCAAGGCGCTGCTGGACGAGTTGAGCACCTAGAATGCGCTGCGCAAAGTGCGGAGCTGACAACCGCGAGGGACGCAAGTTCTGCGCGAAATGCGCCGCGCCTCTCGCACGCGTGTGTCCGCAATGCGGCGCTTCGAACGAGCCCGGAGAGAACTTCTGTGGCGAATGCGCTGCGCCGCTTGGGCAACCTCCGACCGCGTCACCAAAGAAATCGAACGATGCGCCGATTCGAGTCGCGGAGACGCCCGGGATTGAAAATCTCGAAGGCGAGCGCAAGACGGTCACGCCGCTGTTCGCCGACATCAAGGGATCGACGGAGTTGGAGCAGGACCTCGACCCCGAAGAAGCGCGCGCGATCATCGATCCGGCATTGAAGCTGATGATCGACGCGGTGCGGCGCTACGACGGCTATATCGTGCAGAGCACCGGCGACGGCATCTTCGCATTGTTCGGCGCGCCGGTCGCGCACGAGGACCATCCGCAGAGAGCGTTGTATGCCGCGCTCCGCATGCAGGAAGAGCTACGTCGCTATGGCGCAAAGCTCCAAGCTGAAGGCCGTGCGCCGATTGAGATCCGGGTCGGGGTGAACACGGGCGAGGTCGTGGTGCGCTCGATTACGACTGGTGCGTCGCAGGTCGAGTACACTCCGATCGGTCACACCACCAATCTCGCCTCACGGCTTCAGAGCATCGCGCGTACCGGATCGATCGTGGTGAGCGAGGCAACCCGCAAATTCGTCGAGGGATATTTTGCGCTCAAACCGCTCGGCCCGACCAAGGTCAAGGGCGTGACTGAGCCGGTCAACGTCTATGAGGTTACCGGGCTCGGTCCCCTGCGCACACGGCTGCAGCGATCGGCGGGCCGCGGGCTGTCGAAGTTCGTCGGCCGCGAGCGCGAGATGGACGCGCTCAAGCGCGCGGCTGAGCAGGCGAAGGCGGGTCGTGGGCAGCTTGTCGCCGCGATGGCGGAGGCGGGGACCGGCAAATCGCGCCTGTACTTCGAGTTCAAAGCATCAGCGCAATCCGGCTGGATGGTGCTGGAGACGTTTTCGGTTTCGCACGGCAAGGCGACTGCATTTCTGCCGGTGATCGACCTGTTGTGGAACTACTTCCGCATCGGCGCCGACGACGACGTGCGCACACGCCGCGAAAAGGTCGCCGGCAAAATCGCGATCCTCGACCGCACGCTCGAAGACACACTGCCGTTCCTGTTCGGGCTGCTGGGGCTGAATGACGACGACGATCCGCTGGCGCGGATCGATGATCAGACCAGGCAGCGCAGGATGCTGGAAGCGATCAAGCGATTGATACTGCGCGAAAGCCTGAACCAGCCGCTGATGGTGATCGTCGAGGACCTGCACTGGGTCGATGCGGAGAGCGAGGCGCTGCTCAACTTGCTGGCCGACTCGATCGGTACGGCGAAGATGCTATTGCTGGTCAACTACCGCCCCGAGTACTCGCATCACTGGAGCAACAAGTCCTACTACACGCAGTTGCGGCTCGATCCGCTGGGGATGGAGAGCGCCGAGGAGATGCTCTCCGCGTTGCTCGGCGCCGGCGCCGATCTGGCGCCGCTCAAGCGCGTGATTATCGACAGGACCGAAGGCAACCCCTTCTTCATGGAAGAGACGGTGCAGGTGCTGCTCGACGAAGGCGCGCTGGTGCGCGACGGGACGGCGCTGAGACTGACGCGGCCGCTTGCCGAGCTGAAAATCCCGCCGACGGTGCAGGCGATTCTCGCGGCACGAATCGATCGGCTGCCGGCGGCGGAAAAGGAGCTGCTACACACCCTGGCGATAATCGGCAAGGAGTTTCGGCTCGGGCTGGTGCGCGAAGTGCTGCGCCCGAATGCAGCCGGCGCCGCCGATGACGACCTCAACCGGATGCTCGGCGAGCTGCAACTGGCCGAGTTCATTTACGAGCAGCCGTCGGCGGGCGACGTCGAGTACACATTCAAGCACGCGCTGACCCACGAGGTCGCGTACAATTCGGTGCTCACCGAACGCCGCAAGGGGGTACACGAACGGATCGCACAGGCGATCGAACGGACCTGCGCGGCGCAGCTCGACGACCATCTTGCGGAACTCGCGCATCACTACCGCCGCAGCGGCAACGCGGCCAAGGCAATCGACTACATTGTGCTCGCTGCCGAGCAGGCCAGCGCACGCGGTGCGCACGCCGAGGCGCGTGCGGGGCTCACGGCTGGCCTGGAATTGCTGAGCGCGCTTCCGGCTGGAGCGGAGCGGGCACGGCGCGAGGCGGCGATTCAGCTTGGCCTCGCATTGACCTTCGGTGGTCCTGCTGTGCAGGGAGTCGAGGGGGCGCTCTTGCGGGCGCGCGAGCTGAGCATCGAGATGGGCGACCGCGCGCTGCTGTTTCGGGGCACTGTCGAGATTGAGGCCGTATTACCATTTTCGAGCGGAACTCAAGCGGGCGCTCGAAGCCGGAACAGAATCGCTCGCCGAAGCGGAGCGGATCGGCAACGCGGCCTTCCTGATTGCCGCACACGCGGGCGTTGGACAGACTCTCTACGCACGCGGTGAGTTTACGGAGTCGCTGGAGCATTACCGGCAAGCCGAAGACTTGGCGGCTGCATTGAAGGGATCGACAATCTCGGAAGTCCCCGACTGGAAGATACGGCCGCCGCTAGCCAAGTGGATTCTCGGCTACCCGGACCAGGCGCGCCAACTCGGCCGCGCGGCGCTGGAGTTCTGCCGAACCAGCGGCCTGCGAACCCGTATGCTGTCCGAGCTATTCGCGGGGCAGCTTTCGCAACTGATGCGCGAGGCCGGCGAGGCCGCGCAGCGCGCGGCGGCGGCCGAGCGCCTAGCTATAGAGTACGGAAGCCTTCAAGGGGCGGGCGTTGCAATGGTGACGCACGGCTGGGCGATAGCAGAGTCTGGCGATCCAGCGCGCGGGATTGCGCAAATCGGACGCGCGAGGGAGACGCTGGATGCGTCTGGTTCGCGGTTGCACAACCACTTGGATGTGGTCCGGGCGCAATGCCTTCTGCAGCTCGGACAAATCGAAGAGGGGCTTGAAGTGGTAGCGGCGGCGCTGGTTTATATGGAGGCGAGCGAGGAACGAGTCTTCGCTGCAGAGATCAACCGGCTGAAGGGCGAACTGCTGGCGAGGGATGGAGCGCTCGGAGAGGAAGCGGAGGCTGCGTTCAGGGCGGCAATCGCAATTGCGCAGCATCAGCGCGCGAAGTCCTGGGAACTGCGCGCGACCACAAGCCTCGCGCGATTACTCGCGAAGCAAGGCAAGCGCGGCGATGCGCGCGCGATGCTCTCCGAAATCTACAACTGGTTCACCGAAGGCTTCGACACCGCTGATTTGAAGGACGCGAAGGCGCTGCTCGACGAGCTGAACGGCTGAATCAGGTGCGCTCGCGCGACCCGCGCTGTCAGCGTTTCGCGCTGCAGGGCCAACATAGTAGTATTCGGGCCTCATCGCTTGGTCCGGCGGGCGATCGATCAAACCATTGAATGGCGACTCCTCCTGATACGCAGGCGACGGCCCCCAAACGCGAGTTGGCCGCGATCATGTTCAGCGATATCGCGGGTTACACCGCGATAATGGGCCGCGACGAGGCGCGCGCGATGCGCGCGCTCGCGGAGCATCGCGCGCTGTTGCGGATGCTCTTGCCGAAGTTCGACGGCAGGATGCTCGGTGAAATCGGCGACGGCACTCTTACCAGCTTCCATAGCGCATCGGACGCGGTGAACTGCGCCCGCCAGGCTCAGGCCGCCCTGAAGGACTCGCCTGATCTCCAGTTGCGAATCGGCATCCACCTGGGCGACGTGCTCTTCACCGAAGACAACGCATGGGGCGACGGCGTGAACATCGCCTCGCGCATCCACGCACTCGCCGCCCCCGGCTCGATCTGCGTCTCAGCGACCGTTTACGACGAGATCCGCAACAAGCCCGGGATGGTCGCGAAGAACCTGGGCCAGAAGCATCTCAAGAATGTCAGCCGTCCGATCGGCGTGTACGTTCTTTCGGAGGCTCCCGATTCCGCGGGCGCGGCGGCGCCCTCAATCCTGACGAGCGCGCTCACGCGCCGCGCGGCTCTGGCGGGAATCGCGGCGATCGCTATCGCGGCGCTCGTATATTTCCTGGCGATGCGCAAGCCTTCCGCACCAATCGCCACCACCGCGTCGGTCAGCGGTCCCCATGTCATCCGATCGATCGCGGTGCTGCCGCTCGACAACTACTCGGGCGATCCCAATCAGGAATACTTCGCCGACGGCATGACCGACGAACTGACGACCGATCTCGCGACCATCAGCCAGCTGCGCGTGATCTCCCGAGGCTCGGTGATGCAGTTCAAGGGCGATCATCGCCCGCCGACTCCGGAAATCGCCAAGCTGCTCAACGTCGATGCGGTCGTGGAAGGTTCTGTGCTCCGCATGGGCGACAAGGTGCGCATCACCGCCCAGTTGATCGACGCACCCGCGGACAAACATCTGTGGGCCAAGAGCTATGAGCGCGACTCCAAAGACGTGCTCGCGCTCCAGGACGAAGTGGCGTCGGCAATCGCCAAAGAGATCGAAGTGCAACTGACACCAAATGAGCAGGCGCGCCTGACTAGCGCCTCAACCGTCAATCCCGCGGCATACGACGCCTACTTGAAGGGCCGGTACTTCTTTAACCGTTCTAGTGACGAAAGCCTGAAGAAGGCCATCGCGCAGTACGAAGATGCGATCAAGCTCGATGCGAACTTTGCGCCTGCATACGCGGGAATGGCAGACGCCTACAACTGGGCAGGCTGGAACGAGGGGGTCTTCACCGCCGCCGAAGCTATGACCAAAGAAAAAGCGGCGGCCGAGAAAGCAATCCAATTGGACGACAATTCAGCCGAGGCGCACGCTTCTGTCGCCATATACAAATACACCTATGAATTTGATTGGGTGGGTGCCGAGCGCGAGTTTCGCCGCGCGTTCGAACTCAATCCGAGCTATGGGTACGCTCACGATCAGTTGGGCTTCGCACTCGTGCAGCAGGGGCGGCTCGATGAAGCATTGGCTCAGAGCCAGCGCGCCGCTGAACTCGACCCTCTCTCTCCCGAAATTCTGGCTGATTCGGCCTGGGCGCTTGCGTGGCAAGGAAAATATGACGCGGCAAGGGCCCAGGCCCGCAAGGCTCTCGATCTGGATCCGACCAATTACTTCGCGCAATTTATGCTCGGATGGATCGAGCTCGATGCCGGAAAATTCAGCGACGCCATACCCGAACTGGAAAAGGCCGCCGCGACGACGGGGGCTCCTCCGTACATTGCGGCATATATTGGTTACTCATATGGAGCGTCAGGCGACCGCGCCCACGCGCTGGCGCAGATCGAGGTACTGAACAAGAGATCGCTGCACGGATACGTTCCTCCCTTGAGCCCGGCGATCGTCTATCTAGGTCTGGGCGATCGCGAGCGCGCGATGACCGGCCTCCAACAAGCCTACGCAGCCCATTCCCAATTGTTGGGCCTCGTGAAAATGGACAGAATCTTCGATCCCCTTCGAAAAGACCCGCGCTTCATTGCGCTGCTGAAGAAGCTGAATTTCGACAAGTGATAAGGAAACGGAGGCCCGTTGGCGACTTTGCCCGAAACGCCCGCCAATAATCCGACCCGCAAGCTCGCTGCGATAATGTTCAGCGATATCGCGGGCTACACCGCGACGATGGGGCGCGACGAGGCGGCCGGTCTGGACGCCCGCAACAGTCATCGGGATCTCCTGCGCGCCATCCTGCCGCGCTTCAACGGCCGCCTGATCGGCGACTTGGGCGACGGCGCGTTGTCGAGCTTCGAGAGCGCGATCGAGGCGGTCAGTTGCGCCCGCGCGCTCCAGAGTGCGACCGGAAGCGACCGCCTGATGGCGCTGCATATCGGCATTCACGTCGGCGACGTGTTGTTCTCCGAAAACACGGTGCTGGGCGACGGCGTGAACATCGCCTCGCGAATCGTGGCGCTCGCGCCGGCCGGAAAGATTTGCATCTCGGACCGGGTGTACGAAGACGTCCGCAACCATCGCGGTATTTCGGCAACCAGCCTGGGGCAGAAGCATCTCAAGAACGTCGATCGTCCGATCGGCGTGTACATTCTCGACAACAGCCCAAACACCGCGACGATGGCCGGCCGGGCGCCCATTTTGAGTTCGCGCCGAAAGACCATCATCGGCGTCGCACGGCGCGATTGTGATTGCGGCGATCGCCTATTTCGCGATGACGCGACGTTCCGCCAGCGTCGAAGTCTCGGCGAAGGCGACTGCCCCGTCTCAGCCCGTGATCGTCGCCAGGCACGCGATCAACTCGATCGCGGTGTTGCCGCTCGACAATTTTTCGGGAGACCCGAACCAGGAATATTTCAGCGACGGCCTTACCGACGAGCTGACGACCGACCTCGCGACCATCAGCGCGCTGCGGGTTATCTCGCGCGGGTCGGTGATGCAGTTCAAGGGTGCGCATCGTCCGCCGACGCCCGAGATTGCCAAGGCGCTCAACGTCGATGCGGTGGTCGAGGGCTCGGTTGCCCGGGTCGGCGACAAGGTACGGGTGACCGCCCAACTTATCGACGCGCCCGCGGACAAGCATCTGTGGGCGAAGAGCTACGAGCGCGATTCGAAGGACGTGCTGGCGATGCAGGATGAGATCGCGCTCGCGATCGCGCACGAGATCAACGTCGAGCTGACGCCCGCGCAGCAGGCGCGTTTCACCAGCGGGCGCACCGTGAATCCGGCAGCGCACGACGCTTATCTCAAAGGGCGCTACTTCCTGGGGAACTACAACAGCGAGGAGAGGGTCCAGAAAGCGATCGAACAATTCCAGGAAGCGATCAAAATAGACCCGAACTTCGCGCTGGCCTACACGGGTCTGGCCGACGCCTATAGCAGCGGCGACGACTTCTTTTTTCCGGCCAACGAGGTGATGCCCAAGGCGAAGGCCGCGGCTGAGAAAGCGATCGAGTTGGACGATTCTCTGGCCGAAGCCCACACTTCTCTGGCAGGGATGTACG
>DATDGX010000055.1:0-10824 GCA_036521875.1 Binataceae bacterium (SeqCode) | reverse complement strand
CCGCTGACTAGTTAGGCAGATGGCTAGTTCGATACTCGCCTGGTTCAGAGAAGCGCCGTGGCTTACACATCGGCGCCTGGTTGCATATCCGAAACTGTTCCTTGCAGGTTACGCCGTGAGCGGCATTGTCTGGTTGCTGCTCAGCAACGGACTCGTCGATCGCTCGGGGAATCCTATCGGCGCTGATTTTGTCGAGCCATGGTCTGCGTCGTGGCTGACGCTTCACGGCGCTCCGGCGGCCGTCTACGACCTCGCGCGCCTGTGGGCCGTCGAACGATCGGCGATCGCCTATCCTGCCTTTGGCTTCGTCAGCTTTCTCTACCCGCCGATGTATCTGCTGATAGTGTTGCCGCTCGCGCTACTACCGTACCTCTGGTCCTTGATCGTATGGACAGTTGCGACCTTCGCCGCCTATCTCGGAGTATTGTGGAAGATTGATCCGGAGCGCGATTCGCTTTGGCTGGCGATCGCTTTTCCCGGCGCACTGATTAACCTGGCCAACGGCCAGAATGGATTTCTCACCTTCGCATTGCTGGGAGCCGCCCTGCTGACACTCGAGCGGCGCCCGATTCTCGCCGGCGTGCTGTTCGGACTGATGAGTTACAAGCCGCAATACGGCGTGCTGGTGCCGATATTTCTACTCGCCACCGGCCGCTGGCGCGCCATCGCCGCGGCGTCGGTGACTGTGGTGTTGTTCGCAGCTCTATCAATTGCGACGTTCGGTGAGAAAACGTGGCAGAGTTTTTTCGCTACCGTCAGCTTCAGCCGTCATTTCGCACTCGAGCAAGGTGCCAGTGGATTCGAAAAGCTGCAGAGCGTTTTCGCTGCCGCGCGACTGTGGGGATTAGGTGTCGCGCCGGCTTACGCGTTTCAGACCGCGGTGAGTTTGATAGCCGCGATCACGGTCATTTGGATATGGCGGCGAACCGCGAAACTTGATCTTCACGCGGCGGCGCTGGCAACCGGCATGCTGCTGGTGACGCCATACATCATGGACTACGACATGGTCGTACTGGCGCTGCCGATCGCATGGCTGGCGTTGGAAGGCCGGCGCTCGGGTTTTCTCCCTTGGGAAAAATCGCTGCTGGCATTCGTGTGGCTGCTACCCCTATTCGCGCGCTTACTCGCCGGGCGGGCAATGATTCCACTCGGACCGTTGGCGATGTTGTTGCTGCTCGGCGACATCTCCCGTCGAGCAGCATCGACACCACGCTGCAGCGTGCCGCCGCCAGCTTCATCGTAGCCTACAGCTCCGATCGTTAGACTGCTTCTCGCGCTGAGACTACGAGAACAGGTCGCCGACCAGATGGAACGGATACATCACGACGGTGCCGACGGTGTCGAGCACCGAGCCGACGGCGTTGCCGGTCTGATTAGTGACCTCGTTGGTCTTGTAGGACCCTTCTTGCGACGAGCATGCGGGGACGATAAGGGCCGCGCTCACCAGAACGAGAATTGGAAGGATACGTTTTACGATAGACATGAAATCCTCCATAACTGCGCTTCATACT
Organism: Binataceae bacterium (SeqCode); assembly: GCA_036521875.1. Taxonomy (GTDB): domain Bacteria; phylum Desulfobacterota; class Binatia; order Binatales; family Binataceae; genus DATDGX01. The sequence goes on along the minus strand of DATDGX010000055.1, from coordinate 9,313 downwards.
GTACTGACTCGGAATGAGCAGGAATCAGGCCATCGTGTATTCACGGGTTCTTCACGATAAAGCGCGAACTTTTTCCGCGCGAGCCGCGATATTGTAGAATTTACCGGTGGCTGCGTCGGTGAAAGGCATAAGAAGACATAAGTCTGTCGACCGGCGAACAATCGAAACGGCTATGCGAAGCGGCTTCGTGAAAAGGCCGCGATGGTCTATTCGCGGGGGCATGTTGCACAGGTGGGGGCGGTTTCCGGCATAATAGCCGCGACATGGTGACGCATGGCTGAAGCGATCGAGAAGGCGTCCGCAGACAACCTGGCCGTAGCTGCCGCGCCTGCGGCGGAGAGGGCGGTATCGACGCCTGCGACGGACGCGCCCGATGGCGCGGCGCGCGGCGCGTCGGCGCGCGATGCGAAGGCCGCCGTCGCGGCTGCCGCTGCGGCGGTCGCCAATGGCGACGGCGCCGCGGCGGCCGCGAATCCGCGGCCCGCGATCGACCCGGGCCTGACCTCGCCGGAACTGTTTCTCAATCGCGAGCTCACCTGGCTCACCTACGATCGCCGGGTGCTGAGCGAGGCCGAGGACGAGCGCAGCCCGCTCCTGGAGCGGGTGAAATTTCTCGCGATAAGTTCCTCGAACCTCGACGAATTCTTCATGAAGCGGATCGGCGGCCTCAAGCAGCAGGTGGTCGCGGGAATACATCAGCTCACCCCCGACGGCCGCACGCCGCAACAGCAAATCACGGAATGCTATGCCGGCGTCCGCGAGATCGAGCGCCGCCAGCGCGAGCTGTGGCCGCAGCTCGTTGAGCTGCTGAAGGCGCGCGGCATTCAGATCGCGACGTGGGCCGAGCTCTCCGCCGACGAGCAGAAGTCGCTGCGCGATTACTACTTCAAGAATATTTTCCCGCTGGTCACGCCGCTCGCGATGGATCCGGCGCATCCGTTCCCCTTCATCTCCAACCTGTCGCTTAACTTGCTGGTGACCGTGCGCCACCCGGGCGACAGCGACACCCTGATGGCGCGGGTGAAAGTGCCGGTGGGGCTGGGAATTCCGCGGATGCTGCGCGTCGACGGCGCCGCGAGCCGCTTCGTGCCGCTCGAGGACGTGATCGGCCATACCCTCGATTTGCTCTTCCCGCAGATGCAGCTCGACGGATGCGAGCTGTTCCGGGTGACGCGCAATGCCAACACCGAGCGCGACGAGGAAGCGGCGGAGGATCTGCTCGGGTTGATCGAGTCTGAACTCCGCGATCGGCGGTTCGCGCCGATCGTGCGGCTGGAGGTGGTGAAGGGGATGGATCCGGTACATCGGGGGATGCTGGCGGCGGAGCTGGGACTGGACGAGCGCGAGGACGTCTTTGAAACCGATGGGATGATCGAGATGCGCGATCTCATGGAGATCGCGTCGATCGACGATCACGCGCTGCACGATTCGGCGCATCGGCCCGTCGACCATCCCAAGCTGCAGAGCCCGCGCAGCATCTTCCACCTCATCCGCGAGACCGGCCCGATGCTGCTGATTCATCCCTACCATTCGTTCGCGACTTCGGTGGGGCGCTTCCTGCGCGAGGCCAGCGAAGATCCCAAGGTCCGCGCGATCAAGATGTCGCTGTACCGGACCTCGAGCGATCTCGAAATAATCGGCCTCTTGTGCAACGCGGCGCGCAACGGCAAACAGGTCGCGGTGGTGGTCGAGCTGAAAGCGCAATTCGACGAGGCCGCGAATATTTCCTTCGCGCGGCGCCTCGAGGAATTCGGCATCCACGTCACCTACGGCGTGGTCGGCCTCAAGACGCACTGCAAGGTAATCCTGGTGGTGCGCGCGGACTACAACGGTCTGCGCCGCTACGCGCACATCGGCACCGGCAACTATCATCCGGGGACCGCGCGGGTTTACTCCGACTTCGGGATGCTGACCTGCGACGACGCGATCGGCCAGGACCTGACCGAGCTGTTCAACTACCTCACCACCGGCTACGTGCCCGACCGCGCGTACAAGAAAATCATCCCGGCGCCCGCGCTGCTGAAGAAGACGCTGCTGCAGAAGATCGAGCGCGAGATCAAGGCGCACTCCGCCGCGTCGCCGGGCCTGATCCAGTTCAAGATGAATGCGCTCGAGGATGTCGACGTCACGCGCGCGCTCTACCGCGCGTCGCAGGCGGGCGTGAAGGTCGATCTGATCGTGCGCGACACTTGCCGGCTGCGCCCCGGCATCGCCGGCCTTTCCGAGACGGTGCGCGTGGTTAGTATCGTTGGCCGCTTCCTCGAGCATGGCCGCGCCTACTACTTCCGCAACGGCGGCGCCGCCGAAGAGTACTACCTCGGCTCGGCCGACTGCATGACGCGCAACCTCGACAGCCGAGTCGAAGCGCTTGCGCCCGTGGAGGATCCGGCGCTGCGCAAGGAGCTGCGCGCGGTGCTCGACAGCCAGCTCGCGCCCAATCGATGCGCGTGGCAGATGAATCCCGACGGCAGCTATCAGCGCACCGCGGATTCCGGCGACTGCCAGCAGGCGATGATTGACCTGATCAACCAGCGCGCGCAGGATGGCCTGCGCCTGCAGTCGCGCGCCCGCGCCATCGCGCGCCGCGCCGTGCGCAAGTCGCCCCGAGGCTGACCCGCCGCGTCTCCGGCGCTCGTTCGTTTCTCGCTCTACCGGCCCTGACCCGCCCACCCACTTTTCCATCGATCATTCCGATCGCTTGCCCGCGGTCCTCGCCCGTTACCGCTTGCCTTGACTCCGCATAGACAAATAATCCGACATTTGGAAAGGCGTATTATTTGACAACTTGTATCGAAGCCCTTAATTCGCTAGACCACTGCTATCAGGTGCGACTTCGGCCCTGGAGGAGTTCTGAAAATGGCCGCTTCAGCTCTTGCTTCACTTTTCATGACCGCGCTGCTCGGGTTGGGTCCCATGCAGGGGGCGCGGATTAATCTGCTTTATGTTCCACCGAGCCAGCCCTTAAACCCCGACGACGTGCCGCCAGATCCGTGCGTCGTGGATGTCGAGTTCTTCAACGCTCAGAGCGTACAGGTGGAATCCAAGGAGCTGATGCTTGAACCCGGTCAGTCGGGTTCGCTCCTCCTGACGCTGGCACAGCTCGGGGGAGGAAATACCGCGCTTTTCTACGCCGAGGGTGATGTGAAAAACACTTGTAATCCGGCGGATACGACCTGTGACCCCACCCAGTGCACGATCCAGGCGTCGGTTGAAGTCGTGGATTCCAAGACCGGCATCACCACGGTTCTGGCCACCTCGCCGCTCCGAGGCTTTGCTATGCCGCCACCCGCGCAATGACGGATTTGAAGCGGCGGCCACAATGGACCTCCAACAAGATTTATTTTGACAGAACCTAAAAGGATCATCTTATGCCTTCACTAGCATTTTTGATTTTGATGACCGCGTTGGTCGGGCTCGGCACCGGGCAGAAGGCCAGAGTGGATCTGCTCTATCCGCCAGCCCCGGCCGCGGCGGACTTTATGGTACTGACACATCCGCCGTCGCCGTGCGTCACGGAGGTGGATTTTTTTGATGCCAACAGCAACAAGGTGTTGTCTAAACAAGTATCGTTATCGCCCGGACAATCCAGCACGGTCACGCTTACCCGCACGCAGTTAGGGGCGAAAACCACCGACAACCATACTCTGTTTTACGCGGAGGCCTCGATCGTCAACACCTGCGGCACTGATTCGACCTGCGACGCGACCCTGTGCGACGTGATACCGAATGCTGAAACCGTCGACCCTGCCGGTCAGACCGGGGTCCTTATCAATGGCGTGCGAGGGCCACTGATTGCGAGACTTGGTCCAGCGGCGAATTGAACTGACGGATCAAGCGTCGCGGTAATCTATCAAGCGGCGGACGCGCTCCATTCGCGCCTCGCCGCTTGATCTTTTTTTTCAGATTCAAAAAGTTCGCTCTCGCCCGGTCAGGAACCCGGCCGCTCACCCGGCATTTCCTCCGAACCAGACTGACTGGTCAGCGTAAGCCCCGTGGACTGAGCGGCGCGCGACGAAGTATCGTGGCCGCTCGGGACGCGGCCACTCGAACTGTTCGCGACAGCGCGAAAGGAGGGCGCCTCCGGCGAGGAGATGACATGGCACTCTTCAAGACGATTCTGGTGCCGACGGATTTCGATCCGAACTCGATGGTTGCCATCGATCTGGCGAGGCAGCTCGCCGTGCAAAACGGCTCGACCATCCATCTCTACAATGTGATCGCGATGCCGCAAGAACCGCCCTCGGGCGTGGTCACGCCGTACAAGGAGCTGCAGAGCGCGGCGCTGGAAAAACTCCAACGGCTCGCGAAGAGCCGGCTCGGCAGCCAGGTGAAGTACCAAGTCCACGTGCGGGTCGGAAACCCCGAGCCCGACCTGGTGCGCGCGGCGGACAAGCTCGGTGCCGACTTAATCGTGATAGCGACCCATGGGCGCGGCGGCCTCAAGCGCTTCCTGCTCGGCAGCTTTGCCGAGCACGTGGTGCGCGCCGCGAACTGCCCGGTCCTGGTCGTCAAGCCCAACGTGCGCAAGGCGGCGGCGCGCAAAACGGCCAAATTGTCGCCGTCGCCGGCCCCGCCGCCGTCACCTTCAACCGCCCCCCGCCGCGCGAAGTGACGCCGCAGCCCTCGCGTCGACTATCGGTACCCCCCGGCGGCCTTGAATGCTGCCTCGCGTCTTGTACGCACATTGTATGTCAGCAGCGCCTGTGGTAGAATCTACGTTGGCTCTGATTCACGGGAGCATGATTATGGCGTCAACTAAAAACCGCCGCATCAATCTTCGAGCTTCCACCGCACAGGCGATCCTGATTCGACGGGCGGCCGACGCGCGGCGTAAGTCCATCAGCGAATTCATCCTCGAGTCGGCCTGTCAGTCGGCGGAAAGCACGCTGTACGATGTGAGGACTGTTCTCCTCGATCCAAAGGGCTGGAAGCAATTCGAGTCCGGCCTCGCTCGCAAGGCCCACATAGTTCCGGAACTGGTCGAATTGTTCAAAGAAAAGGTGCCGTTGCGCTAGCCGATGGGACTGGAACGTCCCAGGCCGATAGAAGCGACCGACCTTCAACTTGCGGATGGCTTTGATTGCGGTACGCCGGTCCTGAATGAGTGGCTTCGCGTTCACGCCTGGACCAATCACAACAGCGGCAGTGCGAGAGTTTACGTTTGCATTGATTCTGACGCAGACGCGATCGCCGGGTACTACTCGCTTTCCGCCGGAGCGGTAGAGCACGCTCGGGCTCCACGCCGAGTTTCACGCGGCCTTGCGCGTCATCCAATTCCCGTGGTGCTCATCGGACGGCTCGCGGTTGAGCGAAGATATGGTAGCCGTGGTATCGGCCGGTTTCTGGTTAGAGACGCGTTTGAACATATCCTGGAAAGCGCGGATGTCGTCGGCACGCGCGCGGTAATGGTTCGGGCCAAGACCCCGGAAGCTGCGGAGTTCTACCGTAAACTCGGGTTTGCAGCTTCGGACAGCGACCCGATGCGCTTTTTTCATCTCCTCAAAGACGTCAGGAAATCGATCCTCGCGGCCAGGAAGCCGTGAAAAATTCTGTACTTCCCTCGGTCGCTCGGACAAAGAAAACCTCTCAGAGCGCAACAAGTTCCAACAGCGCGTAGCGGGCCGCGACGCCGCTTGCGCGACAGTGTCCGCAGCTCTCCGCCGGCGACAGCGGAGCCGGCTTCTTGCGTGGTAGTGGGTGCAGGGGTCAGCCCCTGCGGTTGACGGTCGATTTTTGCCGTGCTAGCGCTCGCCCTTGCGCGTCGCACACGCGGCCAATGACCTCAGCACCTCAGAGGCGCGAACCCAGATAGGCATTAGTGCGGCTGGATGGCGCTTGTCTTGGTGGTCGCATGGTTGGGGAGGACCAATATCGATCGAGAATCCACCGCCTGCGAAGCCTAGGGCCTTCATCGGGAAGTCCGCCTGTAGCTTCGCACCGCAGTCGCACCGGTGCTCATGATGGGTTCCTTTGCGAAAGTCCAGATCGTAGTTGTATTCCCGCGAGCAACTCGGGCAGCGTAGCTTCACACAAGTCTCCTCCTCATTTAGTGAGCTTGCTCTAAAGTTCTATGGATCGGAGCTGGTTTGTCAAAGAGATAAATCACTAAAACTTCAAACCGACCCACTACCGGGGGGTTTTGGAGTCCTCGACGCGAATCAGCCATCCGCATCGCGCGCCACCAGTCAGGGCGCTCGCCAGATCGGCTTTCCATCCTTGTCGAGGAGATCCAACGCACCGCCGTCCTTAGTGCCCGCTAGCATAGCGCGCGGCGCTCCCTTTTCGTCGAAGAGCGCCAACGCCGAGCTGCCCTTATCGGTCCCTAGGCGAGCGCACTGCGTTCCCTTTTCGGCGCGAAAGACCAACGTGGGGCCGTCCTTATTGGCCGTCAGGTACGCGCGCTGCGTTTCCTTCTCGTCGAAGAGCGCCAACGCGGGGGCGTCCTTATAGATCGCTAGGGTAGCGCGTGGCGTTCCCTTTTCATCGTCGAGCAGCAACAAGGGGCCGAGCTTGGTGGCAGCTAGGCCAGCGCGCGTCGCTCCCTTTTCACCGAAGAGCGCCAACGCGGGGCCGTCCTTATCGGTCCCTAGCACAGCGCGCGTTGTTCCCTTTTCATCGTAGAGAGCCAACATGGGCGCACTCTTGCTATCGAGCGCGATGCGCCGGGTTCCGTGTTCATCGACGATCGTGAGGCTACTGACCACAAGGTCCTTGGCAGACGAATCGGCGGCCGCGCGCGCCTCCCGCGTCCTTGTGGTCAGGCTGAAGGCAATCAGCGCGACTAGAAGAACAATCGTCGCTGTCGCGGCACGCTTCCAAAGACTCACTTCGCGCTCGAGCCGCGTAAACCGCTCCCCCATAGCCTGAAGATCGTTCGCGTTCATACCCGTTACTCCTCCTTGAATCAATCACCGTCGCGATGTTTCACCGATCGTCTTCACCACCGAGGGGCAGTCCGTGTCCATAGGGATTATTAGGACTGTCCGGCGAGTACGGGCTGCCGTATCTCCCGTAGGGATTGTTGATGCTGTCTGGCGAGTAGGGACTCCCATACCGTCCGTACGGATTCGAGGTCGAGTTCGGGTCGTAGGGATTGGCGCTCAGATTGCCGTGGTAGGTCGGCTCCGTGCCGAACGGCTGTGGAAGACCAGGCGGGACCTCACCGGGGACGCCACTCCATCCGTGTGGGTCCAACTGGGCATGAGCCGTGCCTGCGAACGCCAGCAACATTCCGATGAGAAGCAGTTTCCTGATCATGACTCACTCTCCCTGCCGAAAGCACGGTGACAAGCAGTTGCGCCGAGGGCGACGGTTCGATTGAAGTCTCATCGCGATCCGTTTACAAGTAAGTGTCTGGGTCTCCAATGAAGCGATCTCCCAGACAGCGCGCGGCAAGCAAAGCGGCCTTCGCACTTGCGGCGAAACTATCGCCGGAGCAGCGCAAGTACCGGGCGCAGCGCCCCGCGCTGGCCAGATACGACCGACCGCACTCCTTTGATTTGGGACGTACGGTTCACTCAGCCGATTGGTGAGTGGAAGAAGACGTGGGAGAGGGTGCGGCACACCGCTAAGGTCGATTATCGGTGGCACGATCTCCGACACACGTTCGTCACGCGGCTCGCCGAGAATCCAAGCGTGAGCGAGGAGACGATCCGGGCGCTCGCGGGTCACGTCAGCCGGCGGATGCTGGTACAGCCATAACTCGGACACGCGCCAAAGAGAACGCGATTTGAGCCCTCGAACATTCCGGTTTTGATGGAGAGGGGGCACAAAATTGGGCACAGTCCACTGCTGTCGAGAAGCCCGCGCTCCTTAACGAGTTGAATTCATTGGTGGGCGGTGCAGGTTTCGAACCTGCGACCCCCAGCTTGTAAGGCCGAAGGCCGAGTTCCGGTGGTGTGACGCTGCGGCGCTCTAATCGGCAATTACCGCCGCTTGCGCGACAGTATCCGTAACTCTCTGCCGGCGACAACGGAGCCGGCTTCCTGCGTGGTAGTGGGTGCAGGGGTCAGCCCCTGCGGTTGACGGTTTATTTTTGCCGTGCTAGCGCTCGCCCTTGCGCGTCGCACACGCGCACAATGACCTCAGCACCTCAGAGGCGCCAATGAAGATCGGCGGATTCTACGAGCATCAGTTGCCACGCCCCTGGAGCCGCGATGCCGAGCATCGCTTGTTCAAGGACGCACTCGACCAGGTCGAGTTGGCCGACCGCCTCGGATTCGACTACGTGTGGGCGACCGAGCATCATTTTCTCGAAGAGTATGCGCACTCGTCGGCGCCCGAGGTGTTTCTCGCCGCATGCAGCCAGCGCACGCGCAATATCCGGTTGGGACACGGGATCGTGCAGATGCCGCCGCTGATCAATCATCCGGCGCGCGTCGCCGAGCGCATTGCGACGCTGGACCTGGTCAGCGACGGGCGCTGCGAGTTCGGCACCGGCGAAGGCGCGACCGAGGTCGAGCTGGGCGGCTACCTGGTGGCGCAGGAAGAGAAGCGCGCGATGTGGCTCGAGGGCCTGAGCGTGGTGACGCGGATGATGGTCGAAGAGCCGTTTGCGGGCCACGAGGGCAAGTACCTCAAAGTCCCCGTCCGCAACGTGGTTCCCAAGCCGCTGCAACAACCGCATCCGCCGCTGTGGCTTGCGTGCTCGCGGCGCGAAACGATCCTGCTCGCGGCGCGGCTTGGAATCGGCGCGCTGACGTTCTCGTTCGTGTCGCCGGAGGAGTCGCGCCAATGGGTGCGCGACTACTATGCGACGCTGGAGAACGAATGCGATCCGATCGGCTACGCGGTCAATCCGCAGATAGCGATCACCTGTCCGTTCCTCTGTGACCGCGATGAAAAACGCGTGCGCGCCATCTCGGCGGAGAATCACGGCTTCTTCATCTACGGGCTCGGCCATTACGCGTTCTTCGGCGAGCACGAACCCGGCAAGACCAATATCTGGAACAACTACAAGAACAGCCCGCAAGGTTTCGCGCCGCCCGAAGGCAGGACCCTGGACTGCATCGGAACCCCAGCGCAGATTCGCGCGCGGCTCAAGGAGTTCGAGGAGGCGGGCGTTGACCAGGTGATCTTTCTGTCGCAGGCGGGCCGAATCTCGCACGAGACACTCTCGGAATCGATCGAATTGTTCGGCAAGGAAGTGTTGCCCGAGGTCAAGGAACGCGACTCTCGGCAGGAGAAAGAGAAAGCGGCGTTGCGCAACCGAATCGCGGAGAAAGCGATGAGCCGGAAGCGCGCTCCCGAAGTGCCAAAGAGCGGCCCAACCGTCGTTCGCGCGGCGGGGCATCACTGAGCGCGCCGGTGGAGT
>DATDGX010000054.1:0-34069 GCA_036521875.1 Binataceae bacterium (SeqCode) | reverse complement strand
GTCATCCTGAGCGAAGGCTGCCGGAGTCGAAGGATCGCAGCCGTTGCTTCGATGCCAAGCCGTGCGCAGGACGGAACAAAATTCGTTTTTACTTTTAAAAAATTCACAAACTTCCGAGCGTCAGTGGCGTCTTTTAAAAGTGCGAACGTCAGTAGCGGATGCTCCGTAACCACTGGTTCCGCGTCGTTTTTCCCGCAGTGGCGGAATGATAACATGAGCGATCGAGTTTAGTAGCGCCGCTCGATCGGCGCCACAACTCACTCAATTCGCCGACCCAGATGCCCAGCCCGCAGGAAATTCTCGCCGAGCTCAAGAAGGTCAAATATCCCGGCTTCACCCGCGACATCGTGTCGTTCGGGATGCTCAAGGATATCGAAGTCGCCTCCGCCGCCGTGACCGTCATCCTCACCGCGCCGTCGGCCAAGCCGGAAGTGGTCGCGCAGATTGTCGCGGAAGTGAAAATAGCGGTCGCCGCGATGCCGGGTGTCCCCGCCGTCAAGGTCGAGATCGAGCAGCCTGCCGAATCCGCGCCGGCGCGGACCGCGGGCGCGATACCGCAGCGGCGCTCGATTCCCGGCGTGGCGCATATCGTCGCGGTCGCGAGCGGAAAGGGCGGCGTCGGCAAATCCACCGTCGCGGTCAACCTGGCGCTCGCGATGCGCGCGCTCGGTTGGCGTATCGGCTTGATGGACGCGGACGTGTACGGACCGAGCGTCGCGATGATGGTCGGCGCGGGAAAGCCGGTCACTCTTACCGACTCGCGCCGCATCGTGCCGCTGGAGCGCTTCGGAATCCGCTACGTCTCGATGGCGCTGTTCATCAACGACGAGACCGCGGTCATCTGGCGCGGTCCGATGGTCACCAAGCTCGAAACCGAGTTCCTGTTCAATGTCGAATGGGGCGAGCTCGACTGCCTGGTGATCGATTTGCCGCCCGGCACCGGTGACGCGCAACTGACTATCACGCAGCGCGTCGCGCTCGACGGCGGCGTCGTGGTAACGACGCCGCAGGAAATCGCGTTGCTCGACGTGAAGCGCGGCGTCGCGATGTTCGATGAAGTCCACGAGCCGGTGCTCGGCGTGATCGAAAACATGAGCTACTACATCTGCCGCAAGTGCGGTCATCGCCACGAAATTTTCGCGCACGGCGGCGGCGCGCGCCTCGCGAGCCAGCTCGACGTTCCGTACCTAGGCGAACTGCCGCTGGTCCGCGAACTGCGCGAAGGCGGCGACACCGCGAGCCCGCTGGTCGCGGTCAACCCGGCGCATCCGGTGAGCATCGCGTTCAAGTCGATCGCCGAAAAAGTGATGGCCGAACTGGAGCGCCGCGAGGCCGGCGCCGCCGCGCACGAGTAGCCCGCACCATCGTGGCCGGCTCAGCAAATATTTCGCCCACCATCTCGCTGATTACGATCACCCGCGACGAAGAGGAGCTGATTGGCCAGTGCCTCGAGAGCGCCTGGTTCTGCAGCGAGAAGATCGTCATCGATTCGCTCTCGACCGACCGCACCGTCGAAATCGCGCGGAGCCTCGGCGCAGTCGTCGTCGAGCACGAGTTCACCAACTACGTGATGCAGAAGCAGATGGCACTCGACCGCGCGACCGGCGACTGGGTGCTGCTGATGGATGCCGACGAACAGGCGACGCACGACCTCGGCGAGGAAATTATCCGCGCCGTGAGCTCGCCTGACGCCGCCGACGGCTACTCGATTCGCCGCATCCTCTATCACCTGGGTCATTACTATTCGCATGCGATCTATCCCGACACGCCGGTGCGCCTGTTCCGGCGCGACCGCGGGCATATCGGCGGCCGCGACCCGCACGACAAGGTGGTGGTGGCGGGCCGCGTCGCGAAGCTCGGCGCGCCGATCCTGCATTTCAGCTATCGCGACATCGCGGACCACGTCGCGACCATCAACCGCTTCAGCACGCGTGCGGCCATGGAGCAGGAGCCGAACGTGCTGACGCCGTTCAAGATGATCGCGAATCCGGCGTGGCGGTTTTTCAACTTTTACGTGTTGCGGGGCGGATTCCGCGACGGCGGGCGCGGACTCTACGCCGCGATGTCGGCGGCGTTCTATGTGTTCCTGAAATACGCGAAACTCTACGAGCGGCGGCTGAAGTCGCGACACCCGCGCTGAACCGCGCGCCGCCCCGCTGACCCAAATCGGCGCTGCGGACCACTTTTCTCTCTGGCCGAAGCTGCGCTCGATCAGTTTTAGCGCGTTGGCGGCGGTGAGCGGCGGGCGGTATCATCGGGGGGGCGAGGGACGGCGATGACGACCGAGCGAATCGAGATCAATCCTGCAGTGATGCTGGGCAAGCCGGTGATCCGGGGGACGCGGATCACGGTCGAGCTGATCCTGCGCAAGCTGGCCGAGGGCGAGACCGAGAGCGAGCTGCTGGAGGACTATCCGCATCTGAGGCCCGCGGACATCCGGGCGGCGATCGCTTACGGGGCGGCCAGCGTGGCGCACGAGGAAGTGGTGCTGCTCGACGATCGCGCAAACCCGAGCAAATCCTGAGACGTGGAGTTCGTGGCGGACGAGAGTTGCGCGGGGCCGGTGATCCGGGCGCTGCGGATGGCGGGCCATGACGTGGTCGCGATCTCGGAAATCTCCAAAGGCATATCTGACGAGCGGGTGATGGAGCGTGCGTTCAGCGAGGGGCGCGTGCTGATCACCGAGGACGCCGACTTCGGCGAGCTGGTCTACGCCCGCGGGCGGCCGTCGGCGGGCGTCATCCTGGTGAAGTTCGACCGCCGTACGCGGCACGCCAAACCAGCGGTGGTCGTGTTCCTGAAATACGCGAAACTTTACGAGCGCCGCCTGAAGTCGCGACATCCGCGCTGAACCGCGCGCCGCCCCGATGACCCAAATCGGCGCTGCGGACCACTTTTCTCCCGCCCGAGACCTGCTAGTTTAGGCACTGCTCCATGAAACGCCTGTTCCTCTACATCCGCCGCTACTGGAACTGGTACGCGTTCGGAATTTTCTGCACTGTGGTCGCAGCCGCGTGCGGAACGACGGTCTCATTTCTTAGCGGCGCAGCAATCAAAGCGATCTCGTCGCACCACGAGCAGACCTTCGCCGCGCTGGCGCGGCTGGGGATCCCCGCGCACGAAACGCTCACCCGAATCGTGACGATGCTAATCGGCACCGCGCTCTTGGGCGGCTTTGCGCGATGGCTCTCGCGCTTCGTCATCTTCAATACCGGCCGCGATATTGAGTACGACCTGCGCAAAGACCTGTTCGCGCATCTGACGCGGCTCGGCCCGCACTTCTACGAGCGGCAGAAAATCGGCGACTTGATGTCGCGGCTGGTCAACGATCTGACCGCGGTTCGCATGATGGTCGGGATGGCCATAGTCACTTTCACCGATGCGCCCATCACTTTGATCTTCGCGCTGACGTTCATGCTCGGCGTGAGCCCGCGCCTCACCCTCGCGTCGCTGGCGCCGTACTTTCTGCTGGTATTCGGCATCAAGCAATTGTCGCGCGGCCTGATGGTGCGCAACCTCCGCGTTCAGGAAGGCCTGGGCGCGATCGAATCGAAGGTGCAGGAAAGCCTGGCCGGAATTCACGTGGTCAAGGCCTACGCGCTCGAGGAGCACGAGGCGTCGCTGTTCCGCAAATCCAACGACGACTACAACGAGCTCGGACTCGCGCTCGCGCGACTGCGTGGTGCGATGATGCCGATGATTCGCAGCGCCGCCGCCGCCGCCGTGATGGCGGTGCTGCTCTACGGCGGCAGCCTGGTCCGGCAGGGCACTCTGCAAGTCGGCGACCTGGTCGCGTTCATGGGCTACCTCGCGCAGCTCGCATGGCCGGTCACCTCGATGGGATGGATGATTTCGGTCTATCAGCGGGCGAAGGCCGCGATGAAACGGCTCAACGAACTGTTCTCGGCGCCCGAGCAGGTCGCGGAAGTCGAGCGTCGGGAAGAACGCCTCGAGGTTGCGGGCGCGGTCGAATGGGAAAACGTGTCGCTCACCTACGCCGCTCCCAATGGCGACGGCAGCGCCGACCGCCGTTACCGCTATGCGCTCAAGGACGTCAGCGTGAAAGTGCCGGCCGGCGGCAAGCTCGCGATCGTCGGACGCACCGGGTCGGGAAAATCCACGATGGTCAAGCTGCTGACGCGGCTCATGGAGCCGACTGACGGGCGCGTGCTGCTCGACGGCAAGGACATCCGCGACCTCCCGCTGCGCGCGCTCCGCAAAACGGTCGGCATCGTGCCGCAGGATCCGATCCTCTTCTCCGACACGCTCGCGCGCAACGTCGCGTTCGGCCGCCCCGACGCGGCGCTCGACGAGATTCAGAATGCGGTGCGCGTCGCGGGTCTCGAGCCCGACATCTCGACTCTCCCTCACGGACTCGACACCGTCGTCGGCGAGCGCGGGATGGCGCTTTCAGGCGGGCAGAAGCAGCGGGTGACCATCGCGCGGCTGCTCAACTACAGCCCGCGCGTGGTGGTGCTCGACGACGCGCTTTCGAGCGTCGATACCGAAACTGAAAAGTCGGTGCTCACCAGCCTCGACGAGAGCGTGCGCGGCCGCACCACCATCGTGGTCGCGCATCGCGCGTCGACGGTCCGCGACGCCGATGAGATCGTGGTGCTCGAGGACGGCGAGATTGTCGAACGCGGGACGCATGAGGAGCTGATGGCGCGGCGCGGAATTTACGCCGAGCTGTTCCATCGCCAACTGCTCGAGGAGGAGCTCTCCCGCTACTAGAGCCATGCAGGTCGCCGAAGAAAAACAGCTGCGCAGCTCGCACGACGTCGCCCTGGTCGGCTTCGTGTGGAGTTATGTGCGGCCGTATCGGAAGCTGTTTTTTCTCTCCGTCATCCTGATGCCGCTCAACACGGCGTTCGCGCTCGCGCAGCCGTACATCATCCAGCTCATCATCGACATCTTCCTTGCCCACCGCCGGGTCGCGCCGCCACATTGGCTCGCGCAATTTTTCGCCGCGACCGGCGGCGAGAGCCTGCCCAAGATGGGCCTCATCTACGTGGTGCTGGTGTGCGGCGAGTTCGCGAGTTTCTACGGACAGTTTTATCTCACCATGATGGTGGCGCAGTACTCGCTCTCCGACTTGCGGCTCGCGCTGTTCAACCACGTCGAACGCCTGCCGATGGCGTACTTCGATCGAACCCCGGTCGGCCGGCTGGTCAGCCGCATGACCACCGACATCGACGCCATCAACGAGATGTTCGGCTCCAACGCGCTCACCATGTTCGTCGACGTCATGACCATGACCGGCATCGTGGCGATCATGTGGGCCAAGAGTCCGCGCCTGGCATTGTGGGCGCTGGTCGCGATTCCGCCGCTGCTGATCATCATAAAGTTCTTCACCGGCCGGGTCCGCGTCGTGTACCGGGATATTCGCGAGCGCCTTGCGGCGGTGAACGCGTATCTTTCGGAGTCGCTCGCCGGAATGTCGGTGATCCAGCTCTTCACCCGCGAGCGCACCAGCCGCGAGGAATTCGACGTTCTCAACGGCAAGAGCCGCGACGCGCAGATGTCGTCGAACGTCTACGAGACCGCGCTGTTCGCCTGCGTCGACACGCTCGCGTCGATTACCATCGCGATAATCCTGTGGGTCGGCGGCGGACAGGTGCTGCAGCGCGTGATCACGCTCGGCACCCTGGTCGGCTTCATGCAGTACGCGCGGATGTTCTTCATGCCGCTGCGCGAAATCTCCAACAAGTACACCGCGATGCAATCGGCGCTGGCGGCCGCGGAGCGCATCGAACAGTTGATGGAAGAGCCGCGCGCCATCAGCACTCCCGCGACACCGCGGATACCGGCGACCACGCGCGGCTCGATCGTGTTCGACCACGTGACCTTCGAGTATCGCCGCGGCGAGCCGGTGCTCAAGGACCTGAGCTTCAGCGTCGAGCCGGGACAGAAAATCGCGATCGTGGGTCCGACCGGCTCGGGCAAGACCACCATCATCAAGCTGCTGAATCGTTCCTACGACGTGACCGGCGGGAGCATCCTGGTCGACGGCGTCGACGTGCGCGAATGGGATCTGACCGCGCTGCGGCGCGTGATCGGACTGGTGCAGCAGGACGTTTTTCTGTTCGCCGGCGACGTGCTCGAGAATATCCGGCTCGCGCGCACCGAGCTTTCCGAGCGCGAGGTTCGCCAGGCGCTGCAGCGCGCGCAGGCGCTGCGCTTCGTCGACCGGCTGCCCGCCGGCGTCGGCGAAGTGATTCGCGAGCGCGGAGCCAACCTCTCCGCCGGCCAGCGCCAGTTGCTGTCGTTCGCGCGCGCGCTCGCCTACGACCCGCGCATCCTGGTGATGGACGAGGCGACCTCGAGCGTCGACAGCGAAACCGAGCGGCTCATCCAGCTCGCGCTGCAGGAGCTGCTCGCCGATCGCACCGCAGTCGTGATCGCGCATCGGCTCTCGACCATCGAGCGCGCGGATCGAATCATGGTGCTGAGCGGCGGGATGCTGCGCGAGAGCGGCACTCACGACGAGCTCCTCGCGCAGCGCGGACTCTACTATCGGCTCTTCGAACTGCAGTACGCGGCGGCGTCGGAGGCCGTGCGCGAGGCAGTCGACTGAGTTTCGCCATCGCTTCGCCTCGGACTCAGGATCGATGAGACTCGCGACCCCGCTTGTCAACCTGGTCGCCCTCGCCATCGTAGCGGCCGCCGTCCTGTCCGGATGCAACGCCGGGTACATCGCGCACGGCGCGTACGAAGAAGCGCGACTGCTATGGCATCGCCGGCCGATCCACGACGAGCTCGCGAAGAACGATCTCGCTGCCGACCAACGCGACCGTCTCGAGACGGTGCTCAAGGTGCGCGAGTTTGCGCGCGACAAGTTGGGCCTCACCGTCGGCGGCGCGTACCAGACCATCACGGAGGTCGACGAGAGCGCCGTCGTACACGTCGTGATGGCGGCGCCGCGCGACTCGCTCCATCCGTACACGTGGTGGTTCCCGGTCGTCGGTTACGTCCCCTACCGCGGCTACTTCGACGAGAGCGACGCGCTGGCGGAGTCGGCGGCGCTCGAGGCCGACGGCTTCGACACCATGGTACGGCCCGCGATCGCGTTCTCGTCGCTCGGCTTCTTCGACGATCCGCTGCTCTCCAATTTGGTCAAGCTCGATCGCGTCGAGCTCGCCGGCGTGCTCATCCACGAACTCTTCCATCGCACCTACTTCCTCGCCAGCGACATCATGTTCGACGAGTCCGCGGCAAACTACATCGGCAGCCGCGGCGCGATCGAGTTTTTCGCGGCGACCGAGGGTGAGTCGTCGCCCGATATCGCCGCCGCACGCGCGATCCTGAAAAGCGATCTCGAGTTCTCACGCTTCCTGGAGAAGGAAGAGGCGCGCCTGCTCGGCATCTACATGAGTGGCGCCTCGAAGGAGGAGATTCTCAAGCGCCGCGAGGCCGCCTTCGCCGCGATCAAGAGCGACTACGCGGCGCTCGCGCCGACGCTCTCGGGCCTCGAGCGTTTCGATCTCGACAAGGAGCCGATCAACAACGCGGTGCTGATCAACTATCTCATTTATTTTCACGACCTCGACAACTTCGCCGCGCTGGAGCGGATCAATCACGGCGATCTGCGCGCGACGATCGAGCAAATAATCGCGCTCGCCAAGGCGCATCCGGAAGATCCCTTCTATGCGATCTGGCAGGTGACGCGCGCCGCGCCGCCGCCCGCGCCCAATGCCACTCCGCCGCCGGCTTCCAGCGCCGCGGCCGGCTCTCAGAACTTGCGCATCGCCGCCGCGATCGCGGCGGCTAGCTCGTCTTCTTTACCGCCGAAAAAGTGATCGGTGCCCGCGATAATTTCGAGCTGCGCCGATTCGCCCAGCGCTGCTTGCAGCGATCGTAGCCGCGAAATCGGAGAGTACGAATCGCTGTCTCCCGACAGCAGCAGCACCGGCTTGCGCGCGATTCCGCCCGCGGAGAAATCTCCCATCGCGACCGGCAGTGCGACGGCGACGATTCTCGCCACCTCGTCCGACGCGAGTCCCGCGCCCATCGCGGCCATCGCGCCGAACGAATAGCCGGCGAGCACCGCCGCGTCTTTGCGCACGCCCGGCTGCGACGCCAGGAACGCGAGCGCCGCGAGCGCGTCATCTCTCTCGCCACGTCCCCCATCATGCCCGCCCTCGCTCGCGCCGACGCCCCGGAAGTTGAAGCGCAGCGTCGCGTGCCCGAGCAACCACATCGCCGCGAGCACCGCCTCGACGACGTTGTTGTGCATCGACCCGCCATACAGCGGATGCGGATGGCATACGACGGCGCAGGGCTGCGACGCGTCCGCGGGCGGCCGCGCGAGGAGCCCCTCCAGCGTGAGTTCGCCGGAGCGAAACGTGACGTGCTCTTCTTTTCTGTTCTCCGTCCTAGTCTCCGCCATCATGACCTCCGGCCGCTCGGGCGCTGGCCCTGCTATAGTACGGACACTGTGAACGAGGAAGTTCCAAGGGAAGTTCCGAGATTCGCGGCGGACCGGATGCTGGCGCGGCTCGCGCGATGGCTCCGGCTGCTCGGCGCCGACGTGCGATGCGAGCCGGCCCTCGGCGGCGCTGAGTTGCTGAGACTGGCGCGCGAGGACGGCCGCATTCTATTGACGCGCGACAAGCGCCTGCGCACCGCGCGCGACGTGTATCTGGTCGCAAGCGATCGTTTCCGCGATCAGTTGTGCGAGGTGCTCGCGCGCTTTCCCTTCGACACGCGGCGCAGCGCGTTCACGCGATGCTCGCATTGTAATCACAAGCTCGGCGAAGTCTCGCGCGAGCTGGTGCGCCGCCGCGTCCCTCCGTTCGTCTATGCCAGCCACGATCGATTCGCCCAATGTCCCGGATGCGGCCGCGTCTACTGGGCGGCGACCCATCCCGAACGCATCCTCGGCGAACTCAAGTCGATTGGCTTGTGGTGAACCCACCCGTCGCGCGGACGACCCTGCCGCAGCACGCAATAGAATGACTCATTGCGCTACGGGAGCGCTCGCGACTATAAGAAACCGGTGCTCATGGGATGACCTGTCCTGATTCAAGTACGGGGGAAGCGGGATGAAATTCAGGGTTGTCGCTCCTGCGCTGCTGGCAATTTTACTCTGGACGATTGACGCGCACGCTGTCTCATTGACGCTCCAGGGAAATGGCGCGGGCGTCGAGATGAACGCGGCCGCGGCGGTCTATGCCAGTGACAGCGCCGGTGCCTCGCGCCTGATTACCGCGGTCGATGAGCCCAGCCCCGACGGCGGCGTCTTCACCGAAGTCGGCGTCCCTTCGATGATGCCCGATGGCCGCGTGCTGTTCGGCGCCGAGTCGAAATCAGGAAGTCTCAACCCGGTATGGGCCATCTACATCGGCAATGCGGACGCCGCGCCTAGCCGTAGAGTCACCACCGCGATAACCGTCAAGTCTCAGCAGGGCGACTGTGCGCCCGCGTTCCGCGGCGATCCGTATCCGGTCGCCGACGCCGACGGCAACATCGCTTTCATGTCGACCCAGATACACGACCGCGACGCACTGTTCTTCTATTCACACGGTAACCTGAGCTGCCTCGCCCGCGCGGGCAGCCAGACCAATGAAGGCCACGAGATCGCCGTGCTGAGTTTCGGCAGCCCGCAAATCGGCGACGCCGGCCAGGTGGTTTTCAATGCGTGGCTCAATCTGAATGTCGACAAAAAGCTCAGTGCCGATAAGCGGGCCGCCCTTCCGCAGGCGCATCGCCAGGCGCTGCTGATGGCCTCCGCGACCGGCGGTATCAGCGAGCTCGCGGTCGAAGGCGAATTGGGACCGAATCGAACTCGCTATGAGCGTCCGTTTGGATTGCCGGTCGCGCTCGCTTCCCCGCTCGGCACCATGGCCGCGTTCACGGCCAAGACCGAGAGCGGTGCCGCGCTGTTTCTCTACAGCGGAGGGTCGATGGCGCGCATCCTGCCGGTCGGCACGCTGACCTCGCTTGGCCCCGTGTCGTATCTGTCGCCGGGACGTCCCGGGCTCATGCGCGACGGCACCACGGCGGTACTCACCGGATGCGCTCAGATACCGGCGATTTTCCGCCTCTCGCGCCAGCGGCTCGACATGCGTATCGCGCGCGGACAACTGACTCCGTTCGGCACCGAGCTCGAGTCACTCGGCGATCCGGTGCTAACCGCGTCGGGAGCGATGTTTGTCGGCGCCACCGACAGCGACAATCACGAGAAGCTCTACATGCTCGGCGGCGACGATTCGTTTTTCGAAGTCGGCGGTGCCGAGATGATCTATCGAATCTCGATCGTCGGCGGGATCCATCATCATACGATTTTCACTGGCACGCTGAGCGCGAACCAGCACGGCGACTTCTCCTACTTGGGCGGCAAGTAACCGGCATCGGCCTTTCCGGAATCCTCGCCCGCATTTTCCCAACAGCAGCGCCAATCGCCGGTCCGCGTGGGACTTCCATGCTGCGCTTCCTCCTGCAATCTTAGGCACCATGGAAAAGTTCACCAAGCTCAATTCGCATCTCTACGAGTACCTGGTCGCGCACGGCCACAACGATGATCCGATTCGCCGCGAGCTTGCCGAGGAGACCGGAAAGCTCGGCAGGATAAGCGGGATGCAAATCGCGGCGGAGCAGGGAACCCTGATGGGGATTCTCGCGCGCGGAATCGGCGCCAAGTCCGCGGTCGAGGTCGGCACCTTTACCGGGTACAGCGGCCTATGCGTGGCGCGCGCGCTGCCTGCCGACGGGCGCCTGCTATGTTGCGACGTTAACGAGGAATGGACCGCGGTGGCGCGCCGCTACTGGGAACGCGCGGGCGTCGCCGGCAAGATCACGCTCAAGCTCGGTCCCGCGGCGGAAACCCTGCGCGCCCTGCCCGCCTCGCACACCTTCGACTTCGCTTTCATCGACGCCGACAAGACTAACTACCGGACTTACTATGAAGAAATCCTCGCGCGCCTGCGCCGCGGCGGGCTCATCCTGATCGACAACGTGCTCTGGAACGGCGCGGTGATAGACGAAAAGAATCAGGAAGCGGACACCAAGGCGATCCGGGAGCTCAACGACTTCATCACCCACGACCAGCGCGTCGAGGCCGTGATGCTTCCGGTTTCGGACGGACTCACTATCGCGCAGAAACAGTAACGCCCGGCGTGGCGACGACGAAATCGCTGATCACGAGAGACCAAGGTCGTCGTAAATCGCGTCGAGCGTGGAGATCACGCGAGCGTCGTGGCGGTTTTCCTGCGACTCGAGCATCCCGTTGAACACCAGCGCGACGACGACCTTGTGTTCGGGATCAAGAAAGGCCGACGACGAGAAGTAACCGTTGTGACCCCACGTGCGCCGGGAGCATCGAGTGCCGAACCACGCAGCGCCGTTGCAGTACTGCTTCGAATCGACCACTACGCCGAGACCGCGATCGAGCGGATAGCCGAGCGTTTGGTCGCGCATGCCGGCCAGATGACGCGCTGAAATCGCCTCGACTGTCTGCGCCCGGATGATTCCGCCTCCGCCCGCGAGCATCGCTTCGTAGAACCGTCCGAGATCGTGAATCGGTCCGCGTGCGCTGCCGCCGGGACGGCAGACCGCGAGCGCCTCGGCGCTGTCGCCCCACAACGGGAAGGTATGCGGCATCGGCTTCGCGAGGCCGGTCGCAAAATGCATCGGCGCGATCCGGCGATCGGCGGCGTACTCGCGATGGCGTTCCGGGGGCATCCCGAGCCACGTGTCGAGCATACCCAGCGGCTCGAAAATCTCCTCGCGCACGTATTGCGAGTACGGTCGGCCGTCGATGCGCCGCACGATCTCCGCGAGCGCGTACCATCCCGATGCGATGTGATAGCCCATCCGCTCTCCGGGCACCCAGTCCGGCGCTAGAGGCGCATCGCAAAGCTCCGCGATGATCTTTTCCCATGGGTCGGATGACCACTGTAGGACGGCGCCGGGGAATCCGCCGGTGTGAGTGAGCACGTGGCGGACCGTCACGCGCTCCTTTCCCTTGGTGCCGAACTCCGGAATGTGCCGAGCGACGGGATCGTCCAGCTCAAGCTTGCCCTGCTCCCACATCTTCGCAATCGCGACCGCGGTGATCGGCTTAACCGACGAAATCCACAACATCAGCGTGTCGGGCCACAGCGCGATACCTTCGCGCGCCTCGCCGAAGGAGAGATCGCCGACCGTTTTGCCGTCGCGCGAAACGTAGAGTTGCGCGCCGAGGTGAAGTCGCATCTTGATTCCGTTTTCGATGACCGCAGCGGCTCTTTTCAGTACCTGGTTTTGGCTCATAGTGTAGTTCTTCGGAATGTCACGGAACGTCAGCGACGCGACGTAAGCGGTTGTCCGTCCTTGTTACTATAGTCTTCGCCGAGAGCATCCAGAGTTTCGAGTACAACCGCGAGAGCCCGTCGCACGCTGGGTTCCTCGGCATCCAGATGTCGCCTGACGAGCGCTATTTTTCTTCTGCGGACCTGTCCCACAAGATCTCGGCCCTTAGGAGTTGCTTCAACCCGAACGCCTCGGCCGTCCGAAGGATCCTCGGCGCGCCGCACCAGCCCCGCCCGTTCCATGTCGCGGACCAGGCGCGTCATCGAGGGTCGCCGCACGCGCTCGAACGCGGCCAACTCACCAACGTTGGCGCGGCCGTGGAAAACCAGGCTCGTCAATACGGAAAAGCGAGCAGGGCTGAGACTTAACTCAAGGTCAATGTCCCGCAGGCGCCGGCCGAAGTGCTGAACGAACACGTACAAACGCTCGGCCTGCTTATGAATCTCGCTTGCAGCCACATCGCGACAATAATATAGTTAGCAGTGCTAATCAATATCGGGAGAGTAAATTGCATGGCCACGATACCCCAGACCCGGATTGAAGGACGGCGATTCGGCCTGCTGGCCGACACTCACGACAATCTCGTGGAGTGGCCCGACATTTTGGAGCGCATCCGGACCGCATTGGGAGCAGTGGATGGAATCATCCACTGCGGCGATTTGTCTACAAGACGTGCGCTCGAGGATCTCTCCAAGTTGGCGCCGGTTTGGGCCGTCCGGAGCAGCGCGGACCCGGTCGAGTCGCCGCCTGACCTGGTCGACGGGCCCCGGATCCTTCAGGTCGGCGGCGTGCGAATCGGAGTCGTGAACTCACTGAGCGCCGATCCCATCAAAGCGGACGTGAACCCCAGCCTGCGTTTTTCTCACGTCAAAGGCTCCGAAGTCTCCGCGACCCTTTTCGGCAGCGCGGTGGACGTGTGCATCTTCGGCGGATCTCATCGAACCGCAGTCGCAGCGTGCGGCGGCACCCTCTTCGTCAATCCGGGGAGTCCGTCTCTCGCCGAGAAAAAAGCACTAGCTATTCTAGAGGTCGATCAGGGGACTGTTTCGGTCGAGATTATCTCCATGTCCTGAACGCCGGCGACGCCGGAGGGAAGCAAAAGCCCGCCAGTGCGTTACGAGGATCAGCGCTGGCGCTCGGCAGCGTCGAAGTTGCGCGCGCCGAGTTTGGTTAGTTCGCGCAGATGGGGATTCCCAGCCGGCTGGTAGCTGTAGAGCAGCGCGCGGCGATCGGCTCCGGATCGGTTGGGTAGGGAGCGATGCACCAGGAACGGCCCGAAGAACGCGACGCTGCCGCCCGATACCTCGAGCGCGACCAGCCGTGACGCATCGTACTTCGCGGCATCCATCTCCAGGCTGCCGAATCCCTCGGTCGCTCTGCGCGCCTGCAGGCCTTCGCGATGGCTCCCGGGGACGACTTCCAGGCATCCGTTTTCGACCGTCGCATCGTCCAGAAAAAGCATCGCGGTCGCGACTCGTGACGCGATGTTCGTGAGATCGCACCAGTACGGGAAATCCTGATGCAGCACGACGGGGCCGCCCTTGCGCGCGCGCTTAAGATTCAGCTTCTCGGTGAACAGTTCGATCTGATCATCACCGACGACATCCTTGCACGGCTCGACCATGCGCGCGTCGAGCGCCCACTCGCGCAACTCGGGACTCAAATGCGCGAACGGCTCCAGTCCCAGCACCAAGTCCGGATCGTCCGCTTCCCATTTGATCACCGTCTCGAGCCGCCGTTGCAGCTCGAACACGTAGCTTCCGGCGGTTAGCTTGGTCCTGCGCTTCTCCGCGAGGAGCCGCTCCACCAGCGCTTCGCACGCGGCGACGATCGCACGGACCTCTTGGCCGTCAAAGACGTTGCGGCGCAGCACGAATCCGCGTTCGTCGAGCTCCGCCTTCTCGCGCGCGTCGAGTCTCCACTGCTCACTCATGGGGCTCAGCCTCCGCCATCGACTATTGCAACTGATAATCTTTATAATGCGACGGCAAATGCAATATCGGGACGCCATCGAAGCGGATATCGCATTTTTCCAGGAGCACGGATGGCTCGTGGTCGAGGAAGTGATCGAGCCCGCCGCCCTCGCTGAAGTGCAAGCGCGACTCGAACCTATCCTCGAGAAGAAGCACAAGCTTGCTTTCGACTGGGCCTGGGAGAAGGGCAAGAGCAAGGAGGAGCGCGAGTTCAAAATCGTGCAGGGCAGTCCGACCCGGGTGTGGCCGGAAATCTCCGCGACCCGTTTCCGGAATTGGATGCTCACCTTTGCCTCCCGCCTGATGAGGACCGAGGTCGAGTTCTGGTACGACCAGTTCCTCGCCAAGCCACCGCGTGAGGGTGCGCCCACCAACTGGCATCAGGACGAGGGCTACTGGGGACGCAACCTGATCGATCGCGGCATCACCTGCTGGATGCCGCTGCAGGACGTCGACGAGCGCAACGGCTGCATGCATTTCATCGACCGCGGACATCGCGACGGCATCCTCGAGCATCGCCAGCCGGCGCACGTGCAAAGCGACTTGCTCTACTGCGAGCCCGACTTGTCGCGGATCAAGTCATGCCCGATTCGCGCGGGCAGCGTCACCTTCCATCACGGCAAGATGCCGCACATGACGCCAGCCAATTTGAGCGGCGATTGGCGCCGCGCGGTGACGACGCATATGCGCGTGATCGGAACGCTCGGCGAAGGCGATCACTATCCGTGGAAGGTGTACGTCAACCAATTCACCGGCGAACGGACAATTCCGCCCTCGCGATAGTGCCCGAGCAGCTCAGCACTTCGCTGCGGCGGCTCTGTTACTCTCTGAAGTTTCAGGCCTGTTGAAGTCTCAGCCCGGTGGATGCGCCGCGGCAAAAGTCCGCGTGCCCTGCACCACCTGCGCGCTCACCACGTTGCGCGAGCGCAGCGCATGCCACGCGCTCTGAGCCTCACCCGGATATTCGATTCGCGCGTTCTTGCAGATCGCAGCCTTCTCGATCTTGATATCGGGCGAGGTGACCAGCAACTCGGTCTGGCCGCCTTCCAGGGTGCGCAGCGAGTCGGCGTGATCGTATGCGAGCCGGCTCGGCTCGATAGTCTGCAACAGTGGCATCACGATTTCGATCAGCGGGCCGCTCTCGTCGCTCACGAGAGCGCGCGCATGATCGATGTGCGCTTCAAATTCGATCTTGCCGAGCCGGTTCGGAAACCCGCGCTCGAAAATTCCCGCCGCCAACGCCTTGGCACTGTTGGTTATCGATGCCGCGGCGAAAATCGCCGGCATCATGTTGAGCCGGCATCCGAGCCCGAGCATCGCATCGCGAAACGGCCCGGCCGGCGAGTCCGGATGATCGATAATCGTGAGGCGGCAATACGGCGGCGAGGTGCGGCAGAACTCGGGCGGCAGGCGCTCGAGCAGAGTGTCTTTGCGTACTTCGAAGTAGACGTTGAGCATCGTCGCGCCCGCGCACGTCCACGGCAGCGGCGGATAGTCGAGTCGCGTCTTCGGCAACTCGATCAGATACGACTCGTGACGGGCTAGTCCTGGATCAGGCACTGGGTATCCTTCCTCGAATAGTAAGTCACACGCCTCGAATACTAAGTTGTAATACTAAGTCACGCCTGAACTACGCTCGCTAATCATCGCTAGCGCCGATACGCCGGCGCTCAGGTCACACCATCGGGGGCGCTTCGGGCTCGCTCTTACCAGGCCCCGCAGCCGCGGGTTTCTTGCCTTCGGCGAATTCCGGCATCACGTACTTCGCAAAGCGCTCGAGGCTCGCAAGCACCTTCTTCTGCGGAATCACCTGATCGAAGTTGATCATGCAGCACACCCGCTCGACACCTACTTCGTCCCAGTAGCGCAGGTTCTGCACGATCTGTTCGGGCGAGCCGACCGGAAATCCTTCGCGCAGCGAGAAAATCTCCGCTTGCGAGAGCAGCGCGGTCGCGTTCGCCTGCGCGGTGTATGCGTGCGACGGGTAGATACCGCCGAGGCCGACCAGATGCGCTGCGGTGTTGAAGAATTGAAACGCCGCGCCGCCGCCGACCTCGCGCGCCTCCTGCTCATTTTCGCCGCAATACAGCCAGCTCGCGGCGTTGACCTGGTTGTTCACGAATTTCCCGACCGGGTCGCAATGCTTGATGATGCGCCGATAGTCGGCGACCAACCGCTTGTAGTCGGCGGGCGTGCCGAGCGTCACCCCGAGCATCCCGATGCCGCGCTCGGCAGCCTGCACCGCGGTCTCCGGCGAGGACACCGCGACCCACATCGGAGGATGCGGATCCTGGATCGGCTTGGGCAGCACGTTGCGCGGCGGCATCTTGAAATATTTGCCGTTCCACTCGAACTCTTCCTCGGTCCACATCTTGGGGATGGCGCGAATCACCTCGTCCCACATCTCCTTGGTGTTGTCCGGATCGATTCCGAA
Organism: Binataceae bacterium (SeqCode); assembly: GCA_036521875.1. Taxonomy (GTDB): domain Bacteria; phylum Desulfobacterota; class Binatia; order Binatales; family Binataceae; genus DATDGX01. The sequence continues at coordinate 17,371 of DATDGX010000054.1, read as the reverse complement.
CGCGCCGACCTCGGTCCAGGTCGCGGAGCGGCCGGTGCCGAACTCCAGGCGGCCGTTGGAGATCAGGTCGAGCGCGGCGGCGCGCTCGGCGATACGCACGGGATGATTCATCTGCGGCAGGCATACCGCGATTCCCTGCCCGATATGAATTCGCTTGGTGCGCGCCGCGGCGGCGGCCAGGAAAACTTCGGGCGCCGAGGAATGCGAGTACTCTTCGAGGAAGTGATGCTCGACTTCCCAGACCTGATCGAAGCCAAGCTCGTCGGCGAGCTCGATCTGCTCGAGCGCCTGATGATAGGCGCGCAGCTCCGACTCGCGGCTCCACGGCTTCTTTACCGAGTGTTCGTAGAAGATTCCGAATTTCATGTGCGCGCTCCCGTTCTCAGTTGAGTTTTGCGAGGCTCGGGCAAAATCCGAGTCCCACCGTTCCCGGTCCGCAATACGCACCCGCCGAGGGGCCGAGCTCCGTGATCACCACGCGTTTGCAGCGGATGCGCTTTTGTGCAGCCGCCGCCAACGCGTCGGCTCCGCGCGGATTGTCGCCGTGCGTGACGATCACTGTCGCTTCGCTCCCCGCGAGCTTGGCCTCCGTCCGCGCGAGCATCTTGTCGATATTTTCCGCCTGGGTTTTCGACTTGTCGATCACCGCGACGCGGCCCCACACGCGGACCAGCGGCAGCATCCCGCGGAGGCTCCCGACCGTCATCTCGTAGATTGAGATGCGCCCGTCGCGCTCCAAGTATGCGGCGGTCGCGGGCGCGTAGAACGTGTCGATTTGCGGCGTCGCTTCCTCGATCGCGCGAATCACTTCGGCGAGGCTGGCTCCGCGCGCGGCCATCGCGGCCGCTTCCAGACAGATCGCGCCGAGCGCGGTCAGCGCGCGCCCGGTGTTCATCACCTCGACAGCGATCTGGTTGTCACGTTTCGCGACCACCGCCGCCGAGTATGCCGCCGTGTAGGTCGAGCACGACTCGAATGGGTTGATGAGGCACAGCACGTTCTCGGCGCGCTCGTGCGCCTTGCGGTACGCGGCGAGAAAGTCCGCCGGCATCGCGGCGGCGATCACCGGTAGGCGCGGCTCGCCCGGGAGGCGCCGGTAGAACTCGGCGCGCGCGAGCTGATCGTCGCGGAAATATTCGGTCGAGAACGCGACCTGAATCGGCGCGAGCTCGATGCCGAGCCTGGCCGTTTCGGTGCCCGGCAGGTCGACGCTCGAATCGCTGACGATCGATAACGGCTGGCTCACGTCCATACCACTCGTTCAAGGCTTGCGCTTCAATGCGAATAGCCCGCGCCGCTGCGCCGGTCAAGAACGCCGAACCCATCCTAACGTTCGTTCGGGCAGGCTGCCGGAGTCCCTTCTCCGCGTTGCCGCGCCGCTCGTATACTGGTGACACCGTCCCGACGCTCAAGCTAGACTCGCTTGCGGATGCCGATGGACGAACGCTACGACCCCAAGAAGATCGAGCCCTACTGGCAGGCCGAATGGCAGCGCCAGGACCTCTACCGCACGCGCGAGGACCCCGCACGCCCAAAGTTCTACGTGCTCGAGATGTTCCCCTACCCGTCCGGCGCGGGACTCTCGGTCGGCCATCTCCACAACTACGTTCCTTGCGACGTGATCGGCCGCTACAAGCGGATGGCGGGCTTCAACGTCCTCCATCCGATGGGATGGGACGCGTTCGGACTGCCCGCGGAGAACGAAGCGCTGCTCCGAGGACTCCATCCGAGCGAGACCGTCACCCGCTATGCCGCCAACTTCAAGCGCCAGCTCACCATCTCCGGATGCGCCTACGACTGGTCGCGCGAGATCAACTCGTCCTCCCCCGAGTACTACGAGTGGACGCAGTGGTTCTTCCTGCTGCTCTACAAGCGCGGCCTCGCGTATCGAGGGACGGGTGCGCAATGGTGGTGCGATCTGTGTGGCAGCGTCCTGGCCAACGAGCAGGTTATCAACGGATGCTGCTGGCGGCACACCGACAATCCGGTCACCAAGAAGGATCTCGAGCAGTGGTACATCAAGATCACTGACTATGCCGACCGGCTGCTCGAAGATCTCGACGCGATCGATTGGCCCGAACCGATCAAGCTGATGCAGCGCAACTGGATCGGCCGCTCCGAGGGCGCTGAGCTGAGCTTTCCGGTCGCGAATAATCCCACCAGGGAAATCCGTTTTTTCACGACGCGCCCCGACACCGTCTTCGGCGTGTCGTTTATGGTGCTCGCGCCGGAACATCCGCTGGTCGCTGAAATCACCGCGCCCGCCGAACGCGCCAGCGTCGAGGCCTACGTCGCCGACGCCCGCCGCCAGAGCGAGATCGAGCGGATGTCGACCGTCAAGGAAAAGACCGGCGTCTTCACCGGCGCCTACGCGCATAACGTCTTCACCAACAAGGACATCCCGATCTGGATCGCCGACTACGTGCTGATGGGCTATGGCACCGGAGCGATCATGGGCGCGCCCGGCCAGGATCAGCGCGACTTCGAGTTCGCGACCAGGTACGGCCTCGAGATTCCGCGCGTGACCGCACCGGCCGACGGGACCCCGCCGCCCGCGGACCGCGCGTTCGTTGATCCCGGCATCACGATCAATTCCGGCTTCCTCATTGGGATGACGACCGCCGATGCGATTAATGCGGTGTGCCGCTGGGCCGAGCAGCATAAGGTCGGCCGTCCGACCATCAGCTACCGGATGCGCGATTGGCTGATCTCGCGGCAGCGCTACTGGGGATGTCCGATCCCGATCGTCTACTGCAAAGGCAAAGGTAACGACGGAATCGTACCGGTGCCGGAAGAGCAACTGCCTGTGCTGCTTCCCGCGATGAAGGATTACCAGCCCTCGGGCACCGGCCGCTCGCCGCTCGCCAACGTGCCGGAGTTCGTCAATACCACCTGCCCGATATGCGGCGGCCCCGCCGAGCGCGAGACCGATACGCTCGACGGCTTCGCGTGCTCGTCGTGGTACTTCCTGCGCTTCGCCTCGCCGCACTACGACCGGGCGCCGTTCGATCGCAGGGCCGCCGACTACTGGCTGCCGGTCGATCTCTACGTCGGCGGCGCCGAGCACGCCGTGATGCATCTGCTCTACGCGCGGATGTGGACCAAGGTGATGTTCGACTCGGAACTGATCGGATTCCAGGAGCCGTTCCCGATGCTGCGCAATCAGGGCCAGGTGTGGGCTGCCGACGGCCACCGCATGTCCAAGAGCAGAGGCAACGTGGTGACGCCGGATGCGATGATCGAAAAGTACGGCGCCGACGCGCTGCGGCTCTGGGAGCTGTTCATGTCGCCGTTCGACGAGGCCACCAACTGGAACGAGAGCGGCATCGCCGGCACCGAGCGCTATCTGATGCGCGTGTGGACGATGATTCGCCGCTTCGTCGAGGCCGGAAGTCCCGCCGGCGCCCCGTCGCTCGATACGCTAAAGCGCGTGCACAAGGGGCTGCGCATCACCACCGAGCATATCGAGCGCTTGCGCTTCAACACCGCCCTCGCCGCGATGATGGATCTGCTGAACCATCTCACCAAACTCAAGCCGGACGAGATGGGCCGCTTCGCCGCGGAGGCCTACGTTACGATGCTTGCGCCGATGGCGCCGTATGCCGCCGAAGAAATGTGGCGCGCGCTGGGACACGCGTCGTCGGTTCATCTCGAATCGTGGCCGCAGTACGACGCCGAACTCACCCGCGAAGAGACGGTCACGGTGGTCGTGCAGATCAATGGCAAAGTCCGCGATCGATTACAGGTTGCCTCCGGCGCCAGCGAAGAGCAGGTCCGCGAACTCGCGCTCAAGAGCGAGGCGGTGAATCGTCACCTCGATGGCAAGACGCCGAAGAAGTTCATCTATGTCCAGGACAAGATGCTGAGCATCGTGGCCTGACGCTACTCACGACAACGTATCGCCGTAGCATCGTTGCGCCGCTTGAAGGACGCCGGAGGGGCGTGCGATGCTGCGCGCGTATCGCCTTTGCAAATCAAGCTCTTTCCGCTGTCCAAGGAGTAATCCGCCATGGCCGAACAAATCCTTAAAGTCACGCGCCGTCCGAACTACGCGGTGCTGAGCCTCAACCGTCCCGAGAAACGCAACGCGCTCAACCAGCCCCTGATCGATGAGCTCAACACCGCGTTGGCGTCGCTCGAAAACGACAAAGAGGTGCGCGCCCTGGTGCTGCGCGGCGAAGGCGCGAGCTTCTGCGCGGGAATCGATCTCAAGGAAGTCGACGAGTCCGGCGCAGGCGGTCACAACCCGACCTCGCTCGAGTTCGTTTTCGGCCGGCTCGAAAAGTTCCCGGTGCCGACCATCGCCGCCATCCACGGAGCGGCGCTCGCCGGCGGTCTCGAACTCGCGCTGCACTGCGATCTGCGGATCGCCGGCGAAGGCGCGCGGCTCGGGATGACGCTTGGGCGGGTCGGCCTGATGGTGCCGTACGATTTCACCCGCAAGTTGATCGAGGTTTGCGGCTCGGCCAATACCGCGTGGATCCTGTACACCGCGGATCTGATCGATGCGCGCCGCTCGCGGGAGATGAACATGGTCCACGAGGTCGTCGCCGATGCGAAGCTCGACGAGTCCGCGACCGCGCTCGCCGAGAAGATCGCAGCCAATGCTCCCCTCTCGCTGCGCGCGATGAAGGCGACGATTCGGCGCTGCATGACCGACACCTTCGACGCATGGCACGACGACCTGCTTCGGATGGCGCGCGAGGTGCGCCAGAGCAACGACGCCAAGGAGGGCGTGCGCGCGTTCCTCGAGAAGCGCAAGCCGGCCTGGCGCGCCGAGTAGCAAAAGGGCTTCAGGAGCAAGCTTCGCGAGCGATCCAATGCAGGAAACCGCGGAAGAACTTCTCGACTTGCAAGCGCTGATCGACCGCGGCATCCAACAAGCCTCCCCGATGCTGCGGCGGATTTTCAGAATGCCCGAGGGCTCGTTATCGGCGCGCCAACTGACGCGTCATTTCCAGGGCTTCAAAACGGTCGCGATGGCGACGGCTACCGCCAAGGGCGAGCCGCGCGTCGCGCCGGTAGTTGCGATTTTCTTCCACGGCAAGTTCCACGTCGCGACCGACGTTTCGACCACGCGCGCACGCCATCTAAGCAAGCGTTCCGCCGTGAGCCTCACCTACTACGAACGCGACAATCTCGCGGTCATCGTCCATGGCATCGCGACCATGATGGAATCCAGCCATCCGGATTTCGCAGCCGTCGACGTGGAATTCACCAGGCTCGTCGGCATGAGCATGGCCCAGGTCACCAGGCAGTTCGATGGAAAAGGACCGGTCGCCCTGCGCGTCGAGCCACGCACGATCTATACGTTCGCACGCGAGCGCGACAAATTCCCCGAATAGCCTGCCGCTAGGGCGAGCGCTCCAGGGCCTTGCGGATCGCCGCCGCGCTCTCGAGCAGAGTGTGCGGCAGGTTCAAAGTCCCGGCCACGTTCGAGTACGGGTAGAACCGCGCATTGATATGCGCATGGAGCGGAAGCCCCTCTCCCTGATGAATTTCGTAGTCGAGCGGGAGCGGCCCCAGGATTCGCAGGATCCTGAACAGCGCGCTCGCAAATGGACGCATCGCATCGGGCGCCAACTCCGACAGCGGCCCGCGATGATCCGGCATCACGACGTCGTAGCTCCGCGGGAACGTGCCGATCGGGCTCGCATAGCTGACCACGCCGCCGCGCCTTTCGATCACCAGTCCGAGCCGCTCCATCAGCGAGACGACCTCCTCCCACAGGCCCGGGTTCTCACGCGTCGCGCTGGCCTCGGCGGCGACGGCCGGGAATGGCTCCGGCGAGCCGATGATCTGCTGATGAAGATGCGGCTGCGAGGCGCCTGACTCGCGTCCCTGGTTTTTTCGAATCACCACCGATCGGATCGCGCGATTCTCGAACGCATGGCGCATCACGCGCGCGTCGGCCGCCATCAGCGCGAAAAAATGACCCTCGCTGAGCGCGCCGGTGCACATCAGATCGGAGAGCGCGCGCGGCGAGTCGAGAAAGTGGCGTGGATCCTCGACCACGATGTACGACTCGTTGCGATTGCCGGTGAGCTCCGCGGGCACCCGCGGGAACAGGTTGTTGAAGACGCGGATCACCCAGCTCGCGGCACCCTGCTCGGCGCTTCCGTTCCAGTCCGCCACCTCGTCAGGCGCGACGTGAAATAGTTCCTGCGTCGCGAGTTCCTCGTTCCCCGGGCAGAATGGACACGCCTCAGTCGCGTGGCGGAGCGCCTGAACGGTGAGCGGCGGAGCGTCGGCCCTGAACTCCTCACGGCCGCTGAGCGTGAATGCGAAACTCTTGCCGCTCACGTCGACGACATAAGAGATGACTCCGTTGACTGGATTCCTGATCCAGACCAGGGCACCGTCGCGGATTTCGTAATCGATAGGCATCGCGCGTGATCACCTTTAACAACCGCCGCCGCTCCATTACAACGCGCGGCCGCGGTCTGAGCCGAGCGCACGCGCCCGCGCGCCGGGGGGTACTGGCGTCGTTTTAACGGGTTGGCGTCTTTTGAAAAACGAGATGGGGTAATTTGTACGGCGACTTTCACCAAGCGCAAGGGAGGAACCGAAGACCTGCCAACCCGAACGCGATGAGCGTCGCTCCGATCAAGTAGATATATGCGACAATTCCCCGCTCGCCATGACGCTCTCTGATGACGTGCACATTGCCGTACAGAACGCGCCACCACAGACCCGGTGGCGGGTCTAGGAAGATTGACCAACGTCTGTACGTGCCGAAAACCAAAACGCAACCCCATGCAGCTGCGAAAATGAGCAAAAGGCAGGGCACGTTACTGAAGCGCGAACGCGGCTGCGTGGCGGGACTTCATGCCCCGACTCTTAACAGGCGCGCACTACTGAATACAAAAAAGAAGCCAGTACCGCGCCGGCGGGTAGTGTCTCAGTTTGAACTTCCGCAACGGGTTCAGTCGCCGCGGAAGACCGCTTCTATGTTGTTGCCGTCCGGATCGAGCGCGAACGCGGCATAGTAGCCGGGTGGGTAACCTTTGGTGGTGTTACGAAGCCCGGGCCGGCCGTTATCGGTCCCGCCCGCCTTCATGGCGGCAACGTGGAAGGCGTCGACCTCAGCGCGATTCCTGGCCGCGAAGGCCGTATGCTGCTTCACGCTATGGGGGTTAAAGCGGTCAATCCAGAAGACTGGGTAATCGACACCATAGCCGACGCCATCGGCCCCGTTGTTCTCGGGAATCTGCATGACCCGGCGGAGGCCAAGCGCACCCAAAGCCACATCGTAAAAAGCGGCGGAACGGGCGACGTCCGCGACTCCAATGCCGGTGTGGTCGATCATTGCGGTGTCCTCCGTCTCTCAACAGGTTGCCGGGGATTCCATGTGAACTATTGAGGAACGAGCAGCCTACCAGACTTCCCGTCCCAAACAACGACGCGCGGAAGCCAGGTGATCGTATGTCTTCTCTCGGTCGGGAGCGGGAGTTCAACCTGAGGCACTACCCGCCGGGGGGTACTGGCGTTATTCGGCCCGTCTCGGGGCGGAGTGGCGTCTTTTCAAAAGTGAAGTGGCTTAATTTGAACGTGCTGCTGGCACCGATGGTGTTGCCGCCGCCGCTGGCACTTGAGGGGCGGGAACCGGTGTAGATAGTTGAGGAAGGGGAAGCGGTCTAGATGGTGTGTACAAAGGAATGGGAATAGGAGGTGAATATGGCGGATATCCAGCTTGAGCAAGCAAGCCCACAAGCAAGACAGTACTCAACCAATGGCTACTTTTCATGAAACTACTGGCTAGCACACTGCCACGGATAGCGCGAGCGCGGCTGTGTGGCGGAGCTTCATTTCGGTCCACTTACCTCGTGCATGAGGCGTTCAAGCTTTTCAGGAAAGGGCAACGTCATCGGTTTGCCCCATTGCGGACATTCCACATCAAGACGGCGCAGAAACGTTTCCCAATCCGGCGAGTATTTCAGCAACATCGTCACACCCGCCAAGTGCTCTCGCAAGTTCGGATGTCCATAGTTCTCGGTGAGACCCTGAAAGAGCTTTTTCTTGAGCCGCCCTGGCCTAATTTCAGCTTGAGTGGCCTGGTTTGAAGGTGCGAGGGGCCTAGTTTGGCTGGAGACGTGGATCGTCGCTGGACACACACTGGGCATCTTGGATAGCAGCAATCCGCCGATGTTCTGGGGACGCTTCAGGAGCGCTGCTAAATGTTTGCCGATCGAGGGCCATTTTCTTTTCACACTCTTCGGCGGAACGGAAAGCCTCAAGATTCGTCCAATATTTCAGCGGCAACGCTGCGTCGGGTTTGTTCTGCATATCAACGGGTGGAATCAGCAGGTGCCAAAAAACCCAAAGCGCGAGCGCGGCTGCGTGGCGGGGCTTCATGTGGCTTTGTAGCGCGCCAGTCAGAAAATCGAAACGCCGAACTTTCGCTAGGCCGTTTCTACGTGCGCTTCCACGGCTTATCCACATGGTGTGCTTTAATCTGAACTGGAGCGAAACACCATCGGGCGTCTCGCTCTCCGCGTCGGCCAAGGTTGCGAACGCCTGCACGATCGCCAGATGCGCGATCTTAAAGTGGGCGTGATCGAATGCGATGAACAGTGGGATTTTATCGGCAAGAAACAGAAGCGCGCCGCGATGGCGGCCAACGTGGCCGATCACATTTGGACCATGGACGAACTGATCGCCGCGACTACGGAGCAGTCTGACAAGTTAGCGAGCTGACTACCCGTCGGTCGAAGAATTGATTACAAGATCCAGAAAGAGATGCTTGCGGAGTGAAGGAGACTAAAGTGGCTAACGAAATGATCGAGTCCTCATGCCATTGCGGCGTAGTCCGTCTTAAGATCAATCGTGCTCCAGAAGAGGTGGTGGATTGCAATTGCACCCTTTGCCGACGCTACGGCGCACTCTGGGCTTATTATTCGCCGAAGGATGTACAGGTGACAAATGATGCAACCGACATCTACAAGTGGAGTGAGAGGATAATTGAATTTCACCGCTGCAAGCAATGCGGCTGCATTACCCATTGGGCGCCGGTTGACAAGACGTACGACCGCATGGCCGTAAATGCGCGGCTAATGGCGCCTGAGGTTCTGAACAAAGTGCGCATGCGTCGTTTCGACGGTGCGGATAGTAGGAAATATCTCTGACGAACGATGACGGGCGCGAAGGTGCCCGCGCTCAAATTAGGGCACTACCCGCCGGGGGGTACTGGCGTCATTTCGGAGCGCGAAGGCTTGAGTGGCGCCTTTGGAAAATGCGGTGGCTTAATTTGGATTCAATGCCACCATCGAAAGGAAATCAGGCTTACCGCGACCACGCAGAACCCGATCCATATCAACTCACCTAGATCGAAAGTACCTGCAGCTAACAGGCCGATATTCAGCAGGATAAAGGCTACCACGATCGCGAGCGCGGCTGCGTGGCGGAGCTTCATCAGTAGCCGCGAATCTGTCGAAGCTGTTCATCGATGTCGGCCAAGTCATGTTCGACTTTTTTGAGATTCGTCTGAGCCAACATCAGTTCTACATTCCACTCATCAACTTCTTTCTGGCGCGTGCGTTTGATTTCGAACGCCTCTTTGCGCCCGCGAGAGGTGCCAAGTTGTTCCGAGCCTGGTTTGTTGATCCTTTCGAGCATCACTGCGAAGTTCGGCGACCATGGAAGCCCCCTCCAAGGCGCGCTCACCCCGAAGGAAACAGTATAGTCTAGCAAACGGCTATCCGTCACCGTGTTAAAGGGTGGCGTCATTTCCCGTCCCTAGTGGCGTCTTTTGGGCATAAGAAGCCACTACCCCGCCGGGGGGTAGTGTTTCAGTTTGAATTTTTTTTCCGATTGGCTTCCCATTCGTCCACAATCCGCACGATATCGGTCAAGTCCCAAAGCTTGTCGGTTACTCCCGCTTCCATCGCAGGCGTCACCCTGAGCGTCTGGTGGATGCGTACAAAATTGTAGTGCATGAAGTAGATCGCAAGCGCGTGCACATGATTCTCAAGCTTTTTTGAAAATGCGTTTGTCAGCCGAGTAAATCTGCGGATTCCCATTCGCATTGAAAGATTCTGGCGCTCAACATACGAAGTCGAAATGTGCCCTGGATCGGGCTGGCCGTGAATCACGGTGCGCTCTGTGCCGAGGCAAACGGGCGGGCTGTAGCGCTTCTCCGCTTCTGGTGCTGAGCCATAAACCTTTACCAACATGGCGTAGTCGATCGTCGTTCCGAACGCGCCATCTACCGCATCTAGATACGCCCTGTGGCCGTCCGTCGTTAGCTGCACACGGTTCGTGAGCCTGCCGGCCAAATCCTGCATGAACGTCCACGCCGCATCCGCATTGCGCGTACCGACATACCACGACGCGATCAGCTTGGTATGTGCGCAAAGCGCGGTCCACGTCCAAACATCGCCAACGCCAAACTGACCGCGCATATCGGACGGAACGTTCTTTTGCTTCGCATAGACGAAGCTCCAAATCTCGTCCGTCTGAATGCGTTTACAAGGTAGATTTCTGAGCGCGCGATCCTGATACTCGGAACACACTTGGCCAGCGTCTGCTAACAACTTGACGATTGTATTCTTGCTCGCGCCAGTCATGCGGGAGATTGCACGGATAGAAACACCCTCGACCATCATTCCGAGGATTTGCGCACGCTTTGCCGGAGACGATTTGTTCATGGTCATAGAATAGACCATTTTACTTGTTCGGTCAAGCATATGAGTCATTATCATGTCATAGTGATTTGTTCTCCTGTTGGTAAGTTTCTGATACGAGTCGATTGACTTATATGTCAATTTTGGAGGAAATTCAACTAAGGTGCGATGAGCGACCACCACAACTGTTTTTGCGGGGGCCGTCTTCAAAGAATCTGCGAGCGTTTCAGGTGCCGCTAGAGAAGCTCGGAAGATATACGTTTCACCCGAGATACAAGAGTTTCTTGACAGCGATCTTCTATTAGCGAGCAATGCGCAAGCAGACCTTGAAACCTTCATTCTAAGACGACGAGTCGTTGTAGCGTTAAAGCGAGATCATAAAAATTGCCGAATGGCCCGATTGAATCATCCAGACGATGAAGTCTGGGAAATACGTATCCTGGATACCGAACCTCAATGGAGACTGTTTGGCCGATTTGCCGTCCGCGATACGTTTGTTGCGTTGATTGGACCAATTGATCACGACGAAGTCTCGGACGACGAAGATTTTGAAGAAGTCAAAGCCCACTGCAAAGCCGAGTGGGATCGGTTATTCGGCCTACCGAACCGACCAGTTAGAGGGAAAAAGATTTATGACTACATCTCAAAACCTGTCCTTGTTGTCTGAGATCCATGACGATCAACTTATCCCCCTTCAGACGCTCCAATATTTTCGACGCGTACTTCAAAATCGACTTCATGAACTCGTTCTTCAAGTCTACATCGACCAACAAGCCAACGAGGGGCTGACTCAAAAGCAACTTGCGGGGCGTCTCGGAAAGGAGCCCGCGCAAATAAACCGTTGGCTACATACAGCTGGAAACTGGGAGTTTGATACCTTGAGTGATCTTTTGCTCGGCATGAAAGTGGACTTGGATGATCCAACAGTTACCCCGATTTCCGATCTAGTTCGTCAAGCGAACCCCGATGTGGCTGTGGCCAAACCAAGCGCATCGTCCCGGAAGAACAATGTCATTTCGATGATGCATTTTAGAAAGAAAGACGATAACGCTCAGCAGACCTCTAGCCCGCCAGCGTCTCCGAAATCAGGTCAGTCTTCGGCGGATATACCCCTAGCTAGTCAACGGTAAAATCATGAAAATCACGACGGTCTTGCAGGCCTTTGCAGTTCGGTTTTTTGTGCCGAGTAGTCCGTACGGATATGTGCCCGAAGCCATCAAATCGCTAAAGGAAAGATATGAATTTGTTGGGGTGCCAACGACTATCGAAGAACTGATACCGCCCCCAAATCAAGGAAACCTTTTCAGGCTTGGAAGATTCAAATATGAAGGCCGCGACATCATCGTAAGAGAACTGCACCTTTATCATTTGGGTGCTCAGGTTAGTACATCGCTATCCACAGCGGATAGCGACCTCTTTTTGGATGATTTAATGAAGTGGGCGGAGGAGGAGTTTAAGATCACGTTTACAGAGTTTAGTAGTCGGACCTATTCGAGCCAACTTGAATTTGAATTGGAGAAACCGTTGCCCGATTACTTTCCAAAACAGCAAGTGGTTGGAAGGTCGATCTCTGAATATGTTTCTGACTTTTGGCCGGTCAAACCACCGTTTGAAGTGTCATCGGTCACGTTTTCTTACGATCCCGCGACCAGAGTCACAGGTTTAGGAAATTTTCGGATAGAGCGGCGGCAAGGCGTCGAATTTGGAGCAAATCTCTATTTCTCTGAAGCTCCTCTCACGACTGAAAGCCATACGACCTTGCTTCAGTTGTTCGAAGATTCGCTTTTCCAACCTTGAATTATTTCCAACGTTTTTGCGCAGCTTTTCGGGCAATTTCCCGACGCTTCGCTGGCGTCAATTTCTCAGCGCGAGCTTTCCCGCCCTTCAGGCCGCCGAGCTTCCCGAGTGCAACCGCAGCTGGATTTCGTTCATCAGGCACGGTATCTGGCGTCTGCCCAGTTGCGATATCGCCGATCAGCTTCGCGAGCGCGAGCGGATCGCGCGGACGTTTTTTCAGCCTCTCCGCCATGCGTCCATTATCGCACAGCCGAAGCGGACGCGCACGACGGATTCAAGAGCCCGCGATTTTCAAACTGACCCACTACCCGCCGGGGCGTCACCTTGACTCTGCTACTTCGCTCCGTTATCCAAGTAGACGGGATGGGGCCCGCGAGGGCTTGAGAAAATCGGGGTCTGGCGTTCGCGTTCGCGGACACCAGGCTTTTTTTTGGCTGGCTTAAAGATTCGCTCCGCGTCCCGCAATAACCATAGTGCCACCGATCAAGAAATATCTGTTCACCCCCGGCCCCTCGCCGGTGCCGCCCGAGGTGCTGCTCGAGATGGCGCGGCCGATGGTTCATCATCGCACGCCCGAATTCAGCCGCGCCCTCGACCTGTCACGCGAGCGCGTGAAGCCGCTGTTCGGCACGCGCGCGGAGATTGTCTTGCTCGCCGCCACCGGCACCGGCGCCATGGAAGCCTCAGTGACCAACCTGTTGCAGCCGGGCGAGCATGCGGTATTCGTCAACGGCGGCAAGTTCGGCGAGCGCTGGGGCAAGCTGCTCGCCGCGTTCGGGATGATCGGGCACGAGGTCAAGGTCGAGTGGGGCCGCGCGGTGTCTCCCGAACAAGTCGACGACGCCCTCCGGGCGTATCCCGAATCGCGCGCGGTGCTGGTTCAGGCCAGCGAGACCTCGACCTGCGCGGTGCATCCGGTTGCCGCGATCGGCGAGGTCACCCGGCGCCGCGGCGTGATGCTGATCGTCGACGGGATCACCTCGGTCGGCGTGTTCGAACAGAAGATGGACGAATGGGGCGTCGACGCGCTGGTCACCGGAAGCCAGAAGGCGCTGATGCTCCCGCCCGGACTCGGAATTGTCGCGCTGTCGCCGCGCGCACTGGAAGCCGCGCGGAAAAACCGCACCCCGCGCTTCTACTTCGACCTGTCGAAGGAATTGAAATCGGAAACTGAAGAGCACACCACCGCCTACACGCCCGCGGTCTCGCTCATCTTCGGACTCAATAAGAGCCTCGAGCTGATTCACGCGGAAGGATTGCCGCAGGTCTTCGCGCGCCATCTGCTGATGGCCGAGGCGACGCGCGATGCTGCCGCTGCGCTCGGGCTCCCACTGCTCGCCGCGGGTAATCCCGCGCCGGGCGTCACCGGGATGCTCACCCCCGCGGGTCTCGACGGCTCGAAGCTGGTAAAGTACCTGCGCGACGTGCTCGGCGTGTCGGTGCAGGGCGGCCAGGATCAGATGAAGGGCAAGCTGGTGCGCATCGGACACATGGGCGATCTGAGCCCGTTCGACATGCTGACCGCGATCAGCGCACTCGAGATGGGACTCGCAAACTGCGGCATGGAATTCAGGATGGGCGCCGGAGTGGCCGCCGTTCAGGCGCGAATCGCACGGAGCATGTGAAGCCACGATGGCGGAGAACTTCCGCGTACTTCTGAGCGATCAGCTCGCGCCGCAGGGAATCGAGGTCCTCGGCCGCTACCCGCAACTCCAGGTCGACATCAAGACCGGACTCAAGCCTGCGGAACTCGCGGCGGCAATCGCGCCCTACGACGCGCTGGTCATCCGCAGCACCACCAGGGTCACCAGGGAAATCATCGAGCGCGCCGGCGCGCTCAAGGTGATCGGCCGCGCCGGCGTCGGCGTCGACAACGTGGACCTCGATGCCGCGACGCGGCGCGGGATCGTCGTGATGAACAGCCCGCTCGGCAACAGCGTGACGACCGCCGAGCATGCAATCTCGATGATGATGGCGCTTGCGCGTCATATCCCGGCGGCCAACGCCGCGATCAAGGCGGGCAAGTGGGATCGGTCGAAATTCATCGGCGCCGAGGTCTGCAACAAAACGCTGGGAATAATCGGCCTTGGAAATATCGGCCGTATCGTCGCGGACCGCGCGCTGGGACTCAAAATGAAAGTGATCGGCTACGATCCGATTCTCACCGCCGAGGCCGCCACCCGGGTGGGCATCGAGCTGGTGAGTCTGGACGAGCTGTTCGCGCGCGCCGACTTCGTCACCGTGCATACGCCGCTCACTGACGACACGCGCGGAATCGTTGGCGCCGCGGCGTTTAAGAAGATGCGCAAGGGTGTGCGGATCATCAACTGCGCGCGCGGCGGAATCGTGGACGAAGGGGCGCTCGCCGACGCTATCAAGTCGGGCAAGGTCGCGGGCGCCGCGCTCGACGTGTTCGTCGAGGAGCCGCCCCCGCCCGGCCATCCGCTGCTGCAGCTCGACAACGTGATCGCGACGCCGCATCTGGGCGCCGCGACCGATGAGGCGCAGGTGCAGGTCGCGGTCGATATCGCGCATCAGGTTGCCGAGTTCCTTATCGAGGGCACCATCACCCATGCCGTGAACATCCCGGCCGTGTCGCCCAAGGAGTTGGAGATTCTGGGACCGCATCTGATTCTCGGCGAAAAGCTGGGCCGCCTCGCGGCGCAGCTCATCACCGAGGCGCCGAGCGAACTTACCGTGTCGTTCGGCGGCGAGGCCGCGAACCTCAAGTCCGACGCGATTGCCGCGGCGGTACTGAAAGGGCTGCTGAGCAACTTCCTCGACGAACAACTCAATTACGTCAACGCGCCGTTCATCGCCCGCGAGCGCGGGATCAGCGTGATCGAGCGGCGCTCGCGCGAAGTCACTGACTACTTGAACACGCTCGCGGTTGCGGTGCGCAGCAAGTCCGGAGATCACGAGGTCGCCGGCGCGGTGCTTGGCAATCGCGCGCTGCGCCTGATTCGAATCGACGGCTATCGCGTCGAAGCGGTGCCCGAGGGATATTTCCTGATGCTCCACAATCGCGACGTTCCCGGCGTGGTCGGCGCGGTCGGTACGATGCTGGGGCAGGCGGGAATAAATATTGGCGGTCTCGAAC
This sequence comes from Binataceae bacterium (SeqCode), assembly GCA_036521875.1. Taxonomy (GTDB): domain Bacteria; phylum Desulfobacterota; class Binatia; order Binatales; family Binataceae; genus DATDGX01. The sequence goes on along the minus strand of DATDGX010000054.1, from coordinate 1,852 downwards.
TCGGCCGCGACCGGGTCGGAGGGATGGCGCTCAGCCTGGTCGAGGTAGATGAACGCGTGCCGCCCGCGACCCTGGAAAAGCTCAAGACGATTCCGGCGATCGTTTCGGCGTCGCTTCTGAAGCTCTGAAAGCCGGCTCCTGAGTCTCAGGATCGATAGCAGAAGTGAATCCGCGCCTGGGTGCGCGCTCGAACTGGCGCGCGGCGCGCGCATGCCTTGAGAAAAGACCAGGACCAGGCGGGCGGAACCAGTTGGGAAAGCTGAATTGGGGAAGGTGAAAGGTGAAATGAAAACAGTTGCGGTCGTCGGAACCCAGTGGGGCGACGAGGGCAAGGGCAAAATCGTAGACCTGCTCGCCGCGGACGCCGACGTCGTCGTCCGCTTCCAGGGCGGCAACAACGCCGCTCACACGCTGGTCGTAGACGGTGAAAAATTCGTGCTGCGCCTGGTGCCGGCGGGCGCGCTCCATCCCGGTAAGATCTGCGTCATCGGCAACGGCACCGTGGTCGATCCGCTTGCGCTGCTCGGCGAGATCGACGACTTGAAGCGCCGCAATCATCTCGGCGACGACAATCTATTCAAGCTCAGCTACGACGCCCACATCGTGTTTCCCTATCATCGTGCGATCGATCGGGCGCGCGAGGAGCGCCTGGCCGAGAATGCGATCGGCACCACCGGTTTCGGAATCGGGCCGGCCTACGAAGACAAGATGTCGCGGATGGGGTTGCGGTTCGACGACCTGGTGAATTTCAGGACCTTCGAGAAAAAACTGCGCCGCAATGTCATCGACAAGAACGCGTACTTGAAAGCCGTGCTCAAGGCTAAGCCGTTCAAGGCGGACGAGATTCTCGACGCGATGAAGACCGCGCGGCGCCGCCTGCTGCCGTACTTGTGCGACACCAGCGTCTATCTCACCGACGCCATCCGCGCCGGGAAGCGAGTGCTGTTCGAGGGCGCGCACGGCACCATGCTCGATATCGATCATGGCACTTATCCGTTCGTGACCTCGTCAAACTGCGTCGCCAGCACACTGTTCGCGGGGACCGGCGTGGGGCCGGGCACGCTCGACGCGGTGCTCGGCATCAGCAAGGCATACACCACGCGCGTCGGCGCGGGACCGTTCCCCAGCGAGATGCACGGAGCGCTTGCCGATGCGCTGCGCGAAGAAGGCGTCGAGTTCGGCAGTGCGACCGGCCGCCCGCGGCGGATCGGATGGTTTGACGCGGTGCTCGCGCGTCACGCGGCGCGGGTGAACGGTTTGTGGGGCCTCGCGTTGACCAAGCTCGACGTGCTGACCGGGATCGACCCGATCAAAATCTGCGTCGCGTACCAGGTGAAGGGCGAACGAATCGAAGAGATGCCGCCCGGGCGCCGCACGCTCGACAGCGCGAAGCCTGTGTACGAGGAGATGCCCGGATGGAAAGAAGGAATCACCGGTGCGCGCGCGCTCGCCGACCTGCCGGAGAACACGCGTCGCTACATCGATCGGCTGGGCGTGCTGGCAGGCGTGCCGATCGTGATCGCCGGTGTGGGGGCGTCACGCGACGCAACGATCGTATCGCAGAACCCGTTCCATTAAATCGAATTGACGGATTGGTTGGTTGACTGGTTGATCCGCCGTAAGCAGGCGCCGCTGCACAGATTTCGTTTGATCCAGCGCGAGCCAACCTAGCCAAAATAGAACGGGTAGCTATAACACCCGGGCGGCCATCGCGGCCGCCATAGTTTGTCAACCTGGTCGCCCTCGGGTGCGACCGTCATCCTGCCGCGCAAACTGCCGCGAGGCTCGAGATCGCGACGCCGCGACGGCCCAGGCGCAAGTCGTTGCGATCAAACCCGTTAGTGCAGTATCC